>JAQTUD010000023.1 GCA_028710405.1 Candidatus Omnitrophota bacterium | reverse complement strand
TTCGGCATATCCTATCACCCCGCAGACGCATATAGTAGAAGACCTGGCTCAAATGGTGGCAAACGGCCAGTTACAGTCGCAGTTTGTCAATGTAGAGAGCGAACATTCCGCGGCATCCGTGGTCCTGGGCGCCGAGGCAACCGGGGTACGCACTTACACCGCCACCAGTTCCCAGGGGTTGCTTTATATGGCGGAAGTGATCTTCAATATCGCCGGTATGCGCCTGCCGGTGGTGATGACCTGCGCCAACCGCGCGATCTCAGCACCCATAAATATCTGGAATGACCAGCAGGATTCCATATCTTTAAGGGATGCCGGTTGGATACAATTATACGCTGAAGATAACCAGGAGACGGTAGACCTGCATCTGGTGGCCTACCGCCTGGCTGAAGATAAATCCATTATGCTGCCGGTAATGGTCTGCATGGATGGTTTCATACTTACCCACGGAATGGAATCTCTGGATATGCCGGAGCAGGACCAGGTGAATAAATTCCTGCCCGCTTACAAGCCGCTTTATAAACTTGACCCGGATGAGCCTATCAGTATGGGATTATTAGCCGGCCCGGATTATTATATGGAGACCCGCTTTGCCCTTCAGGAGACCTTGAAAGATACCCTAACCCTTCTCCCTAAAATAAGCGAAGAGTTCCGCGCCGTCTTTGGCCGCGATTATAAAGATTGCCTGGTGGAGGAATATAATACCAAAGATGCCGAAAAGGTGATCGTGGCCATGGGTTCTGTCTGCGGCACTATCAAGGAAGTAGTGGATGAATTAAGAAAGAAGGGCAAGAAAGTAGGCTTATTAAAAATTATCTCTTACCGGCCATTCCCCTATGCCCGATTATGTGAAGCATTGAAGAACGTGCCGAAAGTGGCGGTCTTGGATAAATCAGTTTCTTTAGGCGCTTACGCGCCTTTGGCTAGCGATGTAAAGGCCGCGTTCTACGGTAAAAAGAAAGCCCCGAAGATAATCAGCAGTTTTGTCGCCGGATTAGGCGGCAGGGATATTACCCTGGAATCCATCCGGGAGATATTTAGGTTGATGACCGCCAGAGAAATAAATTCAGAGTTTATTGACCTCAAACCGGAGTTACTCAAGGAAAAATATGGAGAATAACCGTCTTTTTAAATCCGGGCATACCGCCTGCGCGGGTTGCGGGCAGGCGATTGCCGCGCGCATAGTCACGGAAGCCGCAGGGCCGAATACCATTATCGCCAACTCTACCGGCTGCCTGGAAGTATTTACTACCGCTTACCCTGAGACTGCCTGGGGTGTTCCCTGGATACATTCCTTATTTGAGAATTCCGCGGCAGTCGCCTCCGGAGTAGAGGCGGCCTTAATATATTTAGGTAAGAAGGATAATATTAACGTTATCGCCCAGGGCGGAGATGGCGGTACCGCGGATATCGGCCTGCAGGCATTATCAGGGATGTTGGAGAGAGGCCATGATATTTTATATGTTTGCTACGATAATGAGGCATATATGAACACGGGCGTGCAGCGCAGCGGCCTGACTCCCTTTGCTACTAATACGACTACCAGCCCCGCCGGAAGCGCTTCTTCGGGGAATATCCGGCCTAAGAAACCTCTCCCTGAAATCGCCTTGGCACATGGCATTGCTTATGTGGCCACGGCCTCGGCGGGATTCTATCAAGACCTGCAGCGCAAGGTAAAGAAGGCGCTTTCTATCAAAGGCCCCAAATATATGCAGGTGCATGTGCCTTGTCCGTTAGGCTGGCGTCATGAGACGGACCAGACTCTTTCGGTAGCGAAATTAGCGGTTGAGACCGGGCTTTACCCGCTCTTTGAATATGAATTCGGCCAGCTTATCTCGCAGAAAAAGATCACCCCTAAGCCGGTGGAGGAATATTTAAAGACCCAAGGTAGATTCAAGCATCTGCTAAAATCTCCTGAAGAGATCAAAAAGATCCAGGCGATAGCGGATTATAATATAAAGAAGTACAGTCTAAAGGCGGAAGTCCAGCAAAATCCCGTTTCCTAAGCGGGGAGGAGGAAGGTATGGGTAAACAAGCAAGAGCGATAGTGGATTTAAGTTTAAAAGACCTGGTCAAGGATTTGAATAAGGCGTATGCTGATGAATGGTTAGCATTTTATCTTTATTGGTATATGGCGCAGACGGTTTCCGGAAGGGCATACGAAGATATCGCGGAGTTCTTAAACAAAATAGCCAAGGAAGAATTGGAGCACGCCACGGAATTAGCGGACCTGATTATCAAATTAGGGGATGTCCCGACCGCCAATCCTATGGAGCTAGAGAAGAATGCCAACGCGCCTTATTTGCTGCCGCCTAAGAATAGCGCGGATATTAACCGGATAATCCGTATAGTGGCTGAAGCAGAAGCAGGGGCGATTGAAGTGTACAATAAGATCGCCAAGAAGACCTTTGGTAAAGATAATGTCACTTATCAGCTGGTGACGCATATATTATCCGAAGAAGTTAATCACGAAGAGATATTTGAAAATTTGCTGGAACGGTAATAATCGGGAGGTTAAGTAGAAATGGCTAAAGTAACAGTAGATGCTTCCACTTGTGTAGGGTGCGGTTTATGCGAACAGTCCTGCCCGGAGGTCTTTGAAGTCCAGGGTGACGGGATCGCGCACACGAAGGCGCAGAGCTGTGGCGCGCATAATCTGCAGGAAGTGGCTGAGTTATGCCCGGTGAGCGCGATCAAGGTAGCCTAGGCTATCGCGCTTTCTTTTTTAATTCTTCCAAAAAGCTGGCGAAGTATTCCTCTTTTTTCCCGGATAAGAATTTCTGGGTGAGTTCTTCCTTTTGGGCCTGGAATTTCTTCCAATCCGCGGGGTTACGGGATTTGACTCTGATAATGAAGAAGCCGGTAGGCGATTCTATTACAGGGCTGAATTCTTTATCTTTTAAGCCTTCGGCGGCAAGCCAGAGGTTATCCGAGGCCCCGACACCCGTAATATAACTTCCATATTTAAAAAGTCCGGTAGAATCCGATTTTAGGCCGAAGGCCTTGGCGCTTTTGGTGAAATTCGCGGAAGCGGGTTTTTTCCTGCCGGCCTTCTTTAACGAGGCAAGGCAGGCCTCTATCTTTTCTTTAGCGATTTGCCTAGTTTTATTACTGATAAACGCTTCTTTTATCTTATCCTTTATTTCGGCAAACTCCGGGATATGCGGTTCTTTTCTTTCTTTAAGCCTTAAGATATAGTATTTTTTCTCCAGGTTCAGGATAGGGCTTATCTCTCCTATTTTTAATTTAGAGATTATTTCCATGGCCTGCGCGGACCAGCCCACCCCCGGGATGAAATCATTCTGGGTGAAGAATCCGGTAACTTTATTCTCCAGGTTTGTATTTTTGGCGGCCAATTCCCACTCTTTATTTTTTTTCAGGCGCCTGAGGGCGTCTTTTATTTTGTCTTCTGAATCCGAAGAAATATATTCTATATTAAAGGAGAGAGGGCGTTTAAACTCCAGGGAGTTTTTAGAGAAATAATCATTTAAGTCCTGGTCAGTCGGCTGGATACTTTTTGAAAAATCCGCAAACAGGCTGGCTACGTAGTAGACGCTGATCTCTTCATTTTCCTTGTGGTATTGTTTTTTTATCTCTTCCTCATTCGGCTTTATGGAGGAGGTGACTTCTTTGTAAAGTTTAGAGAGCATAATATTCTGGCGGGCCTGCTCCTCAAAGATGCGCGGCTGGGTGCGGAAGGTGTATTGTAAGATCTGGGAATAGATGCCTTTGTTAAATTGGCCTTTGCGCTGAAAGAAGGGATAACTTTGCACCAGGTCTATGACCTCCTGGTCGCCCACGTTTATCTTGCGCCTTTTTGCCTCCTGGAGCAGGACCAGTCTCTCCCAGGCCGAGGCCTCCAGGTTCATGCGTTTCTGGATCTCGGAAAAATTATCCCCGAACTGCATGATGGCCATGTTCCTGACCGCCTCCATAGCATCTTTAAATTCTACCGAAGATACTATCTTGCCGGAGATCTTGCCGGCAGAAACGGATTCTTCCTTAGTACGGATGGCTCCGCCTAAGCCCCACAATACAAAAGCGGGGACGATAATGATCGCTAATATTATCCAGATAAGTTTTGCGGTTTTTTTATGGCGTAGTAATTTTAGCATAGGTTACTCTCCTTGATATTTCATTATAATCCAAAATCCCGCTATTGCAATCAAATTAGCGGAAACTGTTTCCAAGCCAATCGGGAAACTGTTTCCATTCCAATCGGGACACTGTCCCCAATCCTGATAGGAAAAATTAAGACTTTTCTGGCGGTGCAAAACGCGGTATAATAAAATATAATTTAACGTAACATAATAGATGGGAGGGTAGCGATATGGCAAAGTATATGATGTTAGGGAAATATTCTTCTGAGGCGGTCAGAGGGATAAAGGCTGAGCGCACCAAGAAGGTGGCGGCGATAATCAAAAGAAACGGAGGTAAGGTCATCGGGATGTACGCTCTTATCGGGCCATATGACCTTGCTTTTATCGTGGATATGCCCAGTAATGCCGCGTTGATCAAGACGGCGATTGCAATGACCAGGATGACCGGTATCGGGTTCTTCAGTTTACCGGCGATGAGCGTTGATGAATTTGACCGCACCGTCGGCTAAAAAAAAGGGGTCAGACCCCTTTTTTAAAAAAGCGCCTGACCCCTTTTGTTAAAATGATTAGCAGAGGAAAAGAAGACCAGTTGCAGGAGTTGATGCGGCACTTGGGGGTGCGCCAGGAGGATATCCTGGAGAAATTCGTCCGTTCCCAGGGGCCCGGCGGGCAGAATGTCAATAAAGTTTCTACCTGTGTATATCTGCGGCATATCCCTACCGGCATTGAGGTCAAATGCCAACAGGAGCGTTCCCAGGCCCAGAATCGCTTTCTTGCCCGCAGGATGTTATTAAAAAAAATTGAATCCCAAATCTTGGGAAAACTCTCCGAGGAAAGAAAGCGTATTGAGAAGATCCGCCGGCAGAAGCGCAGAAGGAGCCGCCGGGCAAAATTAAAGATACTGGAAGCAAAGCGCATGCATTCAGAGAAAAAATCTCTGCGCTCAAGAGTAAGACAAGAGGACGAGTGAGTTTTTGCTTTACAAAGCATATAACTATGGATATAATAAATCCCTATATAAAAAAAGTAAAATACAGTAAGAAAGTAAAGAAAGTAGAACCGAGCATAAAAGATGGAGAATAAAATTTTAAAATTAGGCCTGCCCAAAGGAAGCCTGCAAGAGGCGACTTTTAAGATATTCAGGAAGGCGGGTTTCAACGTAAATTTATCCAGCGAGCGTTCATATTTTCCTTCTATCAATGACCCCCAGATAAACGTGGTGCTTTTGCGCGCCCAGGAGATGTCCCGTTATGTCCAAGACGGCGCCCTGGATTGCGGGATCACCGGTAATGACTGGATCTTGGAGAATGGTTCGGATGTCGCCAGGATCACGGATTTAGTCTACGCCAAACAGAGCCTGAATAAGGTAAGATGGGTCCTGGCTGTGCCGCAGGATTCGGGGATAAAGTCGGTCAAAGGCCTGGCGGGAAAGCGCGTGGCTACCGAATTAATCAATGTTACCAAAGAATACTTCCGCAAGAATAAAGTTAAGGCAGATATAGAATTTAGCTGGGGCGCTACCGAGGCCAAGGTCAGCACCGGGTTGGTAGACGCTATCGTGGAGTTGACCGAGACAGGCTCAAGTCTGAGGGCGAACCGCCTGGTGGAAGTAGCCACTCTCTGTGAATCCACCACCCAGTTTATCGCGAATAAAAATTCATATAAAGACGCCTGGAAAAAGAATAAGATGGAGCGCATCGCCCTGCTCTTAAAAGGCGCTATCGCCGCCGAGGAAAAGGTGGGGATAAAGATGAACGTGCGCAAGCAGGACCTGAAAAAAGTAATCGCGCGCCTGCCGGCTTTAAAGGAGCCTACTATTTCCGGATTATCCGCCGACGGATGGTTTGCCGTGGAGACGATCATTGATGAGAAGGTCGTGCGCGAGTTGATCCCGGAATTAAAAGCCGCCGGCGCCCAGGGGATCATTGAATACCCATTGAATAAAGTAATTTATTAGAAGTGTGTAAGTTTGTAAGTGTGTAAGTTTAAACTTAGAAACTTTACACTCCGAGTAATATAAGGAGTAAAAGATGCCTTGCGGTAAAAAAAGAAAAAGAAGAAAGATCAAGACGCATAAGAGAAAAAAAATGCGTCGTCGTCTTCGCCACCTGAAGAAGAGAGCCTGGGGTTAATCCTGCCTTAAGTTATAATAATGGCTTTTAACTTTAAAAAAAAGAGTAGGGTGCTATTTTTGTGCGTGGGGGTCTTTTTGTCCTGCGCCAGAGGCGCTTGGGCCCTGGATAAAACAACCTCTTTAGCATTGACCCACTATATTATGGGCTCCGTGTATGAGGGCCGGGGGGATATAGATAAGGCGATCCAGGAATATCAGCAGGCTGCCAAGGCCGACAGTAGCTCGACGGCTATCCATATGAACCTGGCTGCCGCCTACATCAAAAAAAATGATTTGCCTAAGGCCGCTGAAGAATTACAGGCCGCCATCCAGCTTGACCCGGAAGCGGTAGAGCCGCATTTAATATTATCTTTGGTATATTCTACTGAGGGTAAAAAGGAGCAGTCCGCGGGTGAATACGAGGCCGCGCTCAAGAATGCCTCTAAACTTTCCCCTGAGAATATAGATATTTATAAAAGCTTAGGCGCCTTATATATTCAACAGAAGAAATTCAAAGACGCCGAGAATGCCTTTAAGTTAGTCCTGGGCCTGTCTTCCGCGGATGCCCAGGCGCATTTTTACCTGGGCAGCATATATAACGAACTAAATAATGACGTCCTTGCGCGGCAAGAGTTAAGGCGGGCGATAGAATTAAAGCCGGATTATCACGAAGCGCTGAATTATCTGGGTTATCTTTATGTGGACGCGGGGAATAACCTGGATAAGGCGGCTGCGATGATAAGAAAGGCCCTGGAATTAGACCCGAATAACGGCGCCTACGTGGATAGCCTGGGCTGGTTTTATTTTAAAAAGGGTAAATATAAAGAGGCGGTAAAGGAATTGGAGAGGGCGGCATCTTTACTGGAAGACCCGGTCATCTACGAACACCTGGGTGATGTCAGCCTGAAGTTAAAAGACCAGGCCCGCGCCAAAATAAATTGGCAGAAATCCTTAGGATTAGATCCGGCACAGGATAAGGTGAAGAAAAAATTAGAAGGGCTGGATGGAAAAACACCAGGAAAGTAGAAGCAAAAACAATTAGGAATATCTTATGCAGGTCAAAGAATTAGAAGTCAAGTCAAAAGAGATCAGGTGCACGATCATCCAAATGTTAGCCAAGTCCGGCTCTGGGCATCCCGGGGGAAGCCTTTCTGCCTGTGATCTGATTACTGCTCTTTATTTTGAGGTATTAAGGCATAATCCCAAAGATCCGGCCTGGCCTGACCGAGACAGGTTCCACATGTCTAAAGGACATTGTTGTCCGCTCTGGTACGCGGTATTAGCCGAGAGAGGATATTTTCCTAAAGAGAAACTTATGACCCTGCGCCAATTCGGTTCCATGCTGCAGGGGCATCCTGACCGGCGCGTTCCCGGAGTAGAAGTCGCCTCGGGTTCCCTGGGCCAGGGTTTATCCGTTGCCTTAGGGATGAGCCTGGCGGCGGAAATAGATAAAAAAGATTACCGTGTTTATGTGCTCTTGGGGGACGGGGAGACGCAGGAGGGGAATATCTGGGAGGCGGCCATGGCCGCGGCCCATTTTAAACGCGATAATCTCTGCGCCATATTGGATTATAATGGTTTCCAGATCGACGGGTCAACCTGTCAGATAATGAACTTAGAGCCTGTGGCCGCCAAATGGCAGAGTTTTGGCTGGCATACTATAGAGATAGACGGCCATGATATGAGCCAGATACTCGCTGCTTACCAAAAGGCCAAGACGGTCAAGGGCAAGCCGACGATCATTATCGCTAAGACCGTAAAAGGTAAAGGTGTATCTTTTATGGAGAACACCTGCGATTTTCACGGCCGCTCCCCGAATAAAGAAGAGACAGAGAAGGCGCTAAAGGAGTTAGGATAGGGCTATGGCTGAATCTTTATATCAGCGTGATGTATACGGTAAGACCCTCGTAGAATTAGGCAGACAGGACAAGGATATCGTAGTCCTGGACGCGGACCTCTCCAGTTCTACCCGCACTAGCCTTTTTGCCAAAGAATTCCCGCAGAGGTTTTTTAATTTCGGAGTAGCCGAGCAGAATATGATGGCAACCGCGGCCGGCCTGGCCAGTTGCGGAAAGAAAGTTTTTGTTTCAACATTCGCGATGTTCGCCACCGGCAGGACCTGGGACCAGGTCAGGAATACCGTCGCCTTCAACGAGTTTGACGTAAAAATAGTAGCTACCCACGCCGGCGTCACCGTCGGACCGGATGGCTCCAGCCACCAGGCCTTAGAGGATGTCGCGTTGATGCGGGTCATCCCGGGGATGAAGATCATCGTGCCTTGCGACGCCCCGCAGACCGGGGAGGCGGTTATCACCGCTTTAAAAACTCCCGGGCCTTTCTATATCCGCCTGGGCAGGTCAAAAGTCCCGACCATAGAAGGTAAGGGGGAGTTTAAACTTGGGCAGGGCCAGGTAATAAATGTTGGCAAGGATGTAACTATCGTAGCCTGTGGTATTATGGTAGGTGAAGCATTAACAGCCGTCAGGAATCTAGCCGCCAAAGGCATTAGCGCGCGCCTGATCAATATGCACACCATACGGCCCCTGGATAAGGATATCCTGATCCAGGCAGCCAGGGATACCGGACGTATAGTTACCTGCGAAGAGCACAGCATAACAGGTGGCCTGGGTTCAGCCGTGGATGAAGTGATCAGCGAGAATTGTCCGGTAAAAACCCGTAGGGTGGCAGTAAAGAACAGGTTCGGCCAGTCCGGCGAGCCTGCCGAACTCCTGAAAGAATATAATCTTTCCAGCCTGGATATTGAGAAAGCGGTTTTAAGCATCATCTCTTAAATGCTTAAATTACCAAATGATCCTTAACTCCTACGCTAAATTAAACCTCTATCTTGCCGTATTAAACAAACGTAAAGACAATTACCATAATATAGAAACATTATTCCAGAGGATAAGCCTTTGCGATAAAATAATCCTTAAGTCCCGCCGGGATGATCTGATAAAAGTCGCCTGCGCCCAACCCGGCGTTCCCCAGGACCATACAAACCTTTGTTGGCGTGCCGCCAAACTCCTGCAAGATACCTGCAGGGTAAAAAAAGGCGTGGATATCAGGATAATAAAACGTATACCGGTGGGCGCCGGCCTGGGTGGAGGCTCAAGTAATGCCGCCACTCTCCTGTTGGGATTAAATAAGGCTTGGAGATTAGGGTTATCCAGGGGGCGGCTGGTTAAATTAGCTTCTCTGATCGGCAGCGATGTCCCTTTCTTTATTTACGAAAGGGCTTTTGCTTTAGGGCGGGGGCGCGGAGAGAGGATTAGTCCGGTCAATACTTCAGCGCGCTTCTGGCATATCCTGGTTGTGCCTAAGATCATAGTCTCTACCCCTGGAATATACCGCGGATGGGACCGATATTCCGGGTTGACAACAATAAGAGGGGATGTTAAAATATTAACTTCGGTAATCAGGAAAAAGAAGGTTCCGGAGGCTGGGCTGCTCTTTAACAGTTTGGAAGAGATTACAACGGCATTATATCCTCAAGTGCGCAGAGCCAAAGAGGCGCTTGCGGGCTTAGGCCTGAAGCCGATCCTGATGTCCGGGAGCGGTCCGAGTGTTTTCGGTATCGTTTCCTCCAGGAAGGAGGCCTTGAGCGCAAGCAGGCAGCTAAAGAACAAAAACCGTTCATGGCGGTTTTTTGTCGTCAGGACATTTTAGGTTAAAGGCAGCCAGGAGGTAGACCCATGGAGATTACCGAGGTAAGAGTGATTCTCAAGGATTCTCCGGATAAGAAATTAAAGGCATATGCCACGGTGACCTTTGACAATGCCTTCGTGGTAAGGAATATTAAGGTCATAGAGGGCACAAGCGGCCTATTCATCGCTATGCCTTCCCGTAAGGTAAAGCAGTCCTGCCCGAAGTGTAATTTTAAAAATGAACTGCGCAGTAAATATTGTAATCAATGCGGCGCGCAATTGCCTTTGGCCCCCCGCCTGCCTCCTACGGAGGCCGGCAACGGCATTGGCGCAGGCGCCCAACTGGAGCATAAAGATATCGCCCATCCGATAACGCAGTCGTTCAGGGAATACCTGCAGAAGAGGGTCCTGGAGGCATACGGACAGGAGAAATCATCCGGGCATAGTGGTTCTGCGCTAGTATAAGGTTCTTTAAACCTTTGGAATTTTCTGCCCGGTAGTGTAATGGTAGCACATCAGAATTTGGGTCTGAGCGTCAAGGTTCGAATCCTTGCCGGGCAACTTTATAGAATAATCAAAATATACTTATGAAAAATAATATCGCGGTAATGATTTTGGCGGCGGGTAAGGGTGTGCGGATGAGATCCGATACCCCTAAAGTCCTGCACAAGATTTGCGGCAGGCCGATGCTGGACTATGTTCTGGATCTGGCGCGGGATCTCAAATTCAAAAAGACCGTTATTGTCCTCGGACACCGGCACCAGGAGGTAAAAAAATTCATCAAGCCGCCGGTCAGAATAACCATACAGAAAAAGCTCCTGGGCACTGCCGATGCGGCAAAGACCGCCCTGAATAGCCTAAAAGGGTTTAAGGGCACGGTATTAGTGCTTTATGGCGATATCCCGCTATTGAAGAAAGAAACAATCAAGGGTCTGCTCAAGTATCATCAGGAAAACATGATGGATGCTACTGTCTTGACCAGCCGCTTGGAGGCGCCAAGTGGTTACGGCAGGATCCTCAGGGATAAATATGCCGGAGTATGCGGCATAAAGGAGGAGAAGGACGCCGATGATTTTGAAAAAGATATTAAAGAGATAAACACCGGGATCATCTGTTTTGATAAGGATAAACTGTACAGCGCCTTAAGCCAGGTCCGCCCCAATAACCGTAAAAAAGAGTATTATCTGACGGATATCATCTCTATTTTTTATAAAAAAGGATATCTGGTAGGGGGTTACAGGTTGGCTGATGCAGTTGAAGCGCTGGGCATAAATTCGCGCCGCGACCTGGCTCGGGTAAACCGGATCATGCAAAAGCGTATCAATGAAGGCCTGATGGAAAAAGGAGTGGCCCTGGTTGCCCCGGAGTTTACTTTCATAAGTTACGGCACAAAGATAGGGCCGGATACGGTGATTTATCCCTTTACAGTTATTGAAGGAAATGTTAAAATTGGAAAACACTGCCAGATAGGGCCTTTCGCGCATCTGCGGGAAGGCACGGTCATATCTGATGGCGCGCTGGTAGGGAATTTCGTGGAAACGGCGCGGACAGCAATATCCTCCCGTACGCTTGCCAAACATTTTTGTTATCTTGGTGATAGCCGTATAGGCAAAGACTCCAATATCGGCGCCGGAACAGTTACAGCCAACTTTGACGGCCGTAATAAACATATAACGCGGATAGGGGATAAGGTTTTTATTGGCTCGGATACGGTTTTAGTGGCGCCGGTTGAGGTAGCCAGGGGCGCCAAAACCGGAGCAGGTTCGGTAATCATAAAAAATGTCTCATCCGGAACTACCGTGGTGGGAGTGCCGGCAAAACCATTGAAAAGTGTATAAGTTTTTAAGTGTGTAAGTGCGTAAGGAATTGACTTAAACACTTTACACTTATAAACTTTACACTCCGAACGGAGTGAGGATATGGATAAATTAGCGATATTCAGCGGGAACGCGCATCCGGAACTTGCTAAGAACATATGTAAATACTTGAAGGTCAAATTGCAGGACGCGATGGTCTCTAAGTTCAGCGAAGGGGAGATCCGGGTGAAGATCAATGAGAATATCCGGGGCAAAGACGTCTTTATTATTCAGCCGACCTGCCCGCCGACCAATGATAATCTGATGGAGCTGTTGATAATGATGGACGCGTTAAGGAGGTCCTCAGCCCAGCGGATCACCGCGGTCATCCCATATTTTGGTTATGCCCGCCAGGATAGAAAAGATCAGCCGCGTGTGCCAATTACCGCTAAATTAGTGGCAAATCTCTTGACTATCGCCGGGGCAAGCCGCGTGTTGACCATGGACCTGCATGCCGGCCAGATCCAGGGATTCTTTGATATCCCTGTGGATCATTTATTGGCAGTAGGCGTATTCATCGACTATATTAATAAATTGGGCTTAAAGGACGTTGTAGTAGTCTCTCCTGATGTAGGCGGGATAAAAATGGCCAGGGCCTATGCTAAGAGGCTGGGGGCCAACCTGGCGATCATTGATAAAAGGCGTATTTCTCCCGATAAGGCGGAGGCAATGCATATCCTGGGGGATGTTGAGGGCAAGAACGCGGTGATCGTGGACGACCTGGTGGCTACCGGCGGATCGCTCTTAGAGGGGGCGCAGGCCTTAAAGAGGGCCAAGGCCAAGACTATCTGGGCGGCGATTACCCACGGGGTCCTTTCCGGGCCGGCCATAGAAAATATAGGCGCCAGCAAGGATTTGGAAAAACTGCTTATCAGCGATAGTATTCCCCTGGAGGACCATAAAAAGCACCCCAAGATCGAAGTCCTCTCGGTGGCGGAGCTTTTAGGCGAGGCTATCAAGAGGATACATAACGAGGAATCGGTAAGTTCGTTGTTTGACTAAAACAAATGTAGTGTATAAGTCTTTATAAACTTTACACTCCAAACGGAGCGAGGAAAATGGAAGAAATATTTTTAGATGTAGAACCACGCAAAGAGACAGGTAGGGCTGCAACCAAGGATTTAAAGGAAGCGGGATTTATCCCGGCGGTAGTTTACGGCCAGGGCAAGGAATCTTTTCCAATAAAGGTCTCTCACCACCTACTTTTGCACTTGGTGCATCAGTACCGCATAGAAGGTGTCGTGATTAATCTTAAGGTCAAGGATGATAAGAAAGAGAAGACCCGCGCCTGCCTGATCAAAGAGATCCAATATCACCCGGTGCACGGAGATATCATACACGTGGATTTTAATGAAATTTCCCTGACCAAGGCGATAAAGGTCAATATTCCGGTGGTTGCCACCGGAGAGTCCGTAGGCGTAAAGCAGGACGGAGGGTCTCTGGAGCACATCCTCTGGGAGGTGGAAATAGAGTGTTTGCCTACGAATATCCCCAAGAATATAGAAGTGGATATCACGCAATTAAAGATCGGTGATTCCGTACATGTCAAAGACCTGAACTTGCCTTCGGGGGCCAAGATCCTTAATGACCCAGGTTCGATCGTCTTATCAGTTGCTGAACCGATGAAAGAAGAGGCGCCCGCGGAGACCGCAGAGGGAGAAGTTTCGCAGGAGCCGGAGGTAATCAAAGAGAAGAAGGAAGTCCCTGTTGAGGCAGAGGCAGAAGCTAAGGAAGAGAAGGGCAAGAAGGAAAAGGAAAAAGAAAAAGAGAAATAAGTGAAATTAATCTTTGGCCTGGGCAATCCGGGTTTTGTCTACGCCCATTCAAGGCACAATATAGGTTTCCTGGTTGTAAAAGATATCGCCAAAAGGCAGAAGATATCCTTTAAGAAGGATAAGAATACCTGTTCTTTATTAGGTAAGGGCCAAATTGACGGAAAGAATGTTTTATTGGCGCTGCCGCTTACTTTTATGAATATCTCCGGGGTCGCCTTAGCCGGCCTGACAAAAAAATACAGGGTGGGTCTGGAGGATCTATTGGTGGTCTGCGATGACCTGGATCTGGAATTTGGCAGGCTAAAACTAAGGCCCGACGGTTCTTCCGGCGGGCATCGCGGCCTGCAATCCGCGATAGAAGCGGTTGGCTCAGGGGAGTTCGCGCGCCTGCGCGTGGGTATCGGCAGGCCCGGGCATTCCGCGGACGCCAAAGACTACGTATTGTCGCCGTTTAATAAGAAGGAAAGAACAGAGTTAAAAGGGATACTCCAGCGCTCTGGCGACTGCGCGGAGTCCTGGATTACACAGGGCATCGCAGAGACAATGAATGTTTTTAACGCAAGCCATAAACAGAAAGGACGCACGGAATGAATAAGTACGAAGGGATGTTTATTATCAAGCCGGATTTAGGCGAAGAAGAGAAGAAGGCCATCTTTACTCAAATCAATGACGCGGTCTCCAAGAATAGCGGCCAGATCATTGAGAGTTCCGTTTGGGCGGAGAAGAGGAAGTTCTGTTTTCCGATCAAGAAAAACCAGGAAGGCCTTTATTATCTTGTGGTTTTTTCCATGCCGCCGGCAGGGATAAAGGAACTAAGGCACGCGTATACGTTGAATGAAAATATCATGAGGGTGATGGTGACTAGGGCTTAGATAGGGAGAGAAATATGGCTAATTTTAATAAGGTATATCTGATCGGTAATCTGACCAAGGATCCGGAGCTGCGTTATACCCCGCAGGGGGCGGCAGTGGTAAACTTACGCCTGGCGGTAAACCGCAAGTTCAAGAATAAAGAACAGGAATTAAAAGAAGAGACTTGCTTTATCACGGCAGTGGTATGGAGCAAACAGGCGGAGGCCTGCA
>JAQTUD010000086.1 GCA_028710405.1 Candidatus Omnitrophota bacterium | reverse complement strand
GATCAGCCACTACCGGGATGTGGTATATTCTTTAAAGGAACACAACCTTGAGCCGGTCATTACCCTGCACCATTTCACCAATCCTGCCTGGTTTAGCCGTTTAGGCGGATGGCTGAATAAAGACGCGCACAAGTATTTCTTGCGCTATACCGAAACTATCGTGGATGCATTAAGCGATAGCGTGCATTACTGGGTGACCATCAATGAGCCCATGGTCTATATCTATAATTGTTATATAAAAGGGCTCTGGCCGCCGCAGGAGAGATCCTTTCCTAAGGCAAAGCAGGCCACCGATAACCTGATCAGCGCCCATATCAAGGCCTATAAACTTATACACGGTATTTACAAGAAGAAGGGCCTGCCTAACCCTGCGGTGAGTATCGCCAAAAATATGCAGCCTTTTGAAGCATGTTCTTCTACTTTTAGAAATAACTTATCTGTTTACTTAAGAGACAGGGCCTTTAACTATAACTTCTTAAATAAACTTGTCCACGCCCACTCCCTGGACTTTATCGGTCTTAATTATTACAGCCGCACCTTAGTGGATACCCGCGGCTGGGCGGTAAAAAACCTCTTCCTGGATACCTGCGAGAAGGGTCACAGCAAACTGTCAAAAAATTACCTGGGTTGGGATATATATCCGCAGGGCCTCTATAAGATGCTTATGGGGTTAAAAAAATTCCGCCTGCCTGTATTTATCCTGGAGAACGGCATCTGCACTGAAGATGATTTAGAACGTTGGGATTTCATCCGCGCGCACCTGCAAGAACTGCACCGGGCGATGCAGGAAGGGGTGCCGGTTTTAGGTTATCTCTATTGGTCGTTAATAGATAATTTTGAATGGGATAAGGGGTTTGCCCCGCGTTTCGGGCTGATACAAGTGGATTATAATACTTACCGCAGGACGCCGCGCCAGAGCGCCGATAGATTCGCCCAGGTATGTAAAAGCGGCATATTGGAGTAGAGAGAATTGATCACTAAAGACCTGGTATTCGCCCAGATCCCGCTACTGGCGGAATTATCCGCAGCCCAGCGCCAGATACTCAAAGGCAGGTCACAGCTGACCGAGTATAATAAGGGCCAGGTTATTTATGAAGAGGCCAGCCCTGCCGACGCGTTCTACTGCGTAGTCTCCGGAAGGGTGGTGATCTATACCCGGGATAAACACGCCAATAAAACGGAATTAGAATACCTGCATCCGGGAAAATATTTCGGTATCATCTCGCTCTTGACGGATGAGCCGCACTCCGTCACTGCCGAGGCCCTGAATGACTGCCTGCTCCTTGTCATCCCTAAAGAAGATTTCAATTTTATCCTGAAAAAAATTCCTTCCCTGGCTATTGATTTAAGCCGCACGCTCTCCCGCCGCCTCAAGCGCAAAGATATCCACCAGAAGACCATCTTTGAGAGTACGGTGATCTCCGTCTTCAGTTCTTATTCTCAGGCGGGGAAATCCATTTATGCCCTGAATCTTGCCTTGAGTATGGCCAAAGAAACGCATAAATCAGTGATCATCCTGGATGTCGCCCTACCTGATAAGACGCACAGCCTGCCGGCAAAGTTAGGGATCAAAGAGCCTAAGATTTTTAATTTATCCGGCTGTGCCCCGGGCGGCCCGGAAGAGATCCGGGATTTTATATCAAAGGAAAAGTTCGGCATAGATATCGCTTGCCTTTATTATCAGCCGCAAGACGCCTCCTGCGTAAAGAAACTGGTGGAGATATTCAGCCTCCTGGTCAATGATTACCATTATCTTATCCTGGATCTGCCGGCCTCCATGGACCAGGCGGTATTTAGCATGTTAAATCAGTCTGACCTGATCCATATCCTCACCAGCCCTGACGAAGTTGACCTGGCCAGGACGCGTAATCTGATAGAGCGGCTGGTATCCGATTTTAATTTCCACCAGGAGAAGATAAATGTCGTCATCAACGAATATAAACTCTCTAAACTTACTTACGACCAGCAGGTTGAGATATTGGGTAAGAATATATTCGCCACCCTGCCTAAAATAGATTTTGAAGCCCCTGACAGGCTGGTCTTGGATGCCCCGGAGAGCGAATATTCCAAGGTAGTCAGGAGGGCGGCGCGCACGGTAGGGGAAACCCTGGTGGGACTGGTCTTCGGGGTGGGGGTGGCCTATGGCTTCTGCCATATAGGGGTCCTAAAAGTAATAGAAGAAGAAGGTATCCCCATTGACGTGATCGCCGGCTCCAGTATCGGCGCGCTTATCGCCAGCCTCTGGGCCACCGGAAAATCAAGCAGCCAGATACTGGAGATCGCCGGGGATTTCAAAGAGCCTAAGCACATTTGGAACCTGATAGACCTCACTTTTCCTTTCACCGGATTTATCAAGGGGAATAAGCTGCACAGGTTCCTGAAAAAACATTTAGGCAATAAGACATTCTATGATGTGAAACTCCCCTTAAAGATCATCGCCAGTGACGTAAAAAACAAAGAGCCTAAGATCTTAGACAAAGGCCTCCTGGCGGATGCGATCATGGCCAGTTGCGCCATGCCCGGGGTCTTTGCCCCTTTTAAGTTCAGAGGCGATATACTTTTTGACGGCGGGATAATCAATCCTCTACCTACGGAGGCGCTTTTAAAGACGGGGGTAAAGAAGATTATCGCGGTCAATGTTACCCCTTCCCGGGAAGATATCCTGCGGCAATATGATAAATTAAAAGGGGTTGTTCCTGCTCGCCAAGAGCGCAAGGGCTTTAGCCTGAAGCGTTATCTAAGAGAAAAATTTAAGACCAATATTGTTAATTTTATCTTTAACAGCGTGGAGATATTGCAGTCTGAAGTGGCCCAGAAAGAGGCGCAATTCGCGGATGTGGTTTTACATCCGGATACCTCCGGGCTCTATTGGCTGGAGCTGCATCGTTCCAAGGAGTTTGCCCGCAGGGGCGAAGTTGAGGCGCGTAGGCAATTGGATAGGATCAGGCAAGTAGTGAATGAATAGTGGAGGAGATATGGTAAAAACAAAGATCTGTTTAATTAGCTGTTTGGTATTTTTGCTTGCAGGTTGCGCCTCGCTTAAGGAAGACGCCAGATGCCTGGCTGGTACTTCCACCAAGGTCCTGGAGGATGGCAGGAAGGACGCCGTAAAGATAATCCTTGGTTGTGCCTATAGCGAATGTTACGATAAGGCGCTGGATAAGCTTAAGAAGATAGATACTTATATTTATTTTGAGGACAAGAATAAACAGATGATCGCGTTTTACCTGCACAAGGCAGGCCAGGCCAAGGAGGTTGTTACTCAGACTAACTTTACAATCACCGATACCACTCCGGTAGGAATATTTTTTAGCGAAATAGACCCGAAGAATACGCGCGTTGAAGTATCATCTCCTAGCACCTATGCCAGGGAGTTCATCGCCGCCGAAATTTCCGTCATTCTGGAGAAGACCGATGAAAAAAAATAACCATAATGTAAATGATTTTATCCAGACCTGCCACTCTATCGCCAAAGAAAAAGGCTGGTGGGATAAGGAGCGCAGCGACGGGGAACTTATCGCGCTGATGCATTCGGAATTATCCGAGGCCCTGGAGGCGA
>JAQTUD010000022.1 GCA_028710405.1 Candidatus Omnitrophota bacterium | reverse complement strand
TGAGAAAGTTTTCCGGTGGCTACCTTATTAAACTGCTCGGGCCTAAGGTATACGTGGATAACGCCCTTTTCATCCAGACAGGCTCCGCTTTGCACATTCTCAATGATATCTCCGTTGGCAAGAATTACCTGCTCTTTCGGCAGGTTCATTCCCCGGCCTAATTCCTCAAAAACCACCGAATAGTTAAGTAATGCTTCTATCGCCGGCACTTTTACCTTGAAACTGACGAGGAAATTACGTATTTCCGCATCTAATCTTTCTTTAGCCGCAGATGACAGCGCTTCTGTCCGGGCGCCTTTTAAGGCACGCATATTTCTTCTGTGGCGTAAATAAGCCTCTATTAATCGGTTATCCTCCTGGGTACGGGAAACTTCAAAATATACTGTCTTCTTTCCTAATGAAACACGAGCGGTTAAGTGAATCCTTGTGCGGCTTCCGACAGCTTGATAAGTATAAGGTAAATTAAATAATTCTCTTCCATCCGCCGCGAATTTCCCAAAACGAATGCGGTAGCCTTCACGTTTATACGCGCGGCCATCTCTATTTAATTTCCTTCGTATATTCCAACGTTTTATGCGGACAAATTTTCCCGTCAAGTCTTGGGGACTGGAAATATTATTAGCTAAAATTTCTTTGGCAAGCGCGGCAGGACGAAGATGGTTGTTATCCAGAATAGCCTGGCTCCCTTTTTTGGTAGTTGTATGGTGCTCTTTATCTGGCCTTTGCGCAACGGGCTGTTGGACAGATAAATCCTCTCCGGGAGAATCAATATGTTCTTTTCCCGGGGGCAGTTTAGTTACTGGCTCTTTGAGCTTTACTTCCGCAGGCGGTGGTAGGCGCCGACTAACACGCCAATATGCCTCCACTAATGCTTCTCTGATTAACCTTTTTTGCCCCTGGGAATCGCCCTGTGCCCCCAGAGTTCTTAAAGCTGATAGGTCAATAGAAGCAAAACAAGCAAAAGGCTCTTCCATAGAGGGTCTCTCACAAAATTTAACGCTGTAATCAAACTCGCGGGGGCCCCATACGCGTATCCAACTAAATCGGTTAAAAACATCATCAATGGCCCAGTATAGAGAATCTTCCGAGTGAAGATCAAACTGTAAAGAAACAGGCTTTCCCCCGAACCATAGATAAACAAAGAATGCTCCTATCCTGCCCCCATAGTTAACAAAAATCTGCACCGCAGACCTTCTCGCATTTGCTGCCTGGGCTTGCTCAATCTCTGTAACTAACTTCATAAGCTCTTTTCTTATAATTTCTTCTACCGACAGAAATTCGGAATCTCTCTCCGGGATCCTTATTTCTATAGTTCTATATACCCTCTCGGAAGATGCCATATAGAAAGTAACAGTAAGATTTGATTCCTCGCCGCAAGCTTCAATTCCGTACTGTTTCAACCCCAATTCCTCGTTGAATATCTGCGCGATCCGCCCGCGTCCGAATGTAACACTGAAATTTAATGTTTTACGGATGCCTGCGAAAGAAATATCAATTTGACATTCGCCATCATGATTTATTTTAACCCACACAGGCCAATCGTTTGAATCTTGACTTAGCGGCGCCTTCTCTATAAACGAGCCCATGGGCGAAACAACATCTTTGACTTTATCTTCCGTAATCTCGCCCATTTTAAGCTCAAATTTTGTGGAGAGCTTATCTTTTATTGATTTTAGAAAATCTAAATAAACTTTATCTTCGGGATATAAGCCATCAACATCCAAAGTAGAAAGTTCAGGATGATGGCTAAGGCGCTGATACAAACGCGCGTCCCAGCGGATCAAATCTTCTTCTTCCTTGCAGAAGGCCTCGCGGTTGAATCTGTTATGTCCCATTTCATGGAAGATACAGATAAATAATGCCAGTGTTTGGTCTATGCGTAATCCGTCTACAAATTCTTTGGAAAGGATAATTTCTACTGTGCCGTCGGACTGCATAAAATAACCTGACCTTACACCGGCGGGAAATCCTGAAGCTACTCTTATTATGACCTTCCGGTCTGTATAATTACCCTTCAACTGCCTGTAATGCTCATATAATGTTTTTGATCTATCCGGCCCTGTCTGTAATAGCGACTCGGCAAACGACCATATCTGCGTTAATTTATTGACTAATGCTTCTGCAGGCTTGCCCCGGGGATAGAAAGATGGCTGCCCCCCGTAAATAACCATATCGCAATCCTGCCCTTCATCAAATTTTAACTGAGAACGATATATCGTTTCTACGAATAAATCCTCATTTATTCCTCCAAAGGGCTGGATTCTGTTATTTCCAGCCGGCTGGACTTCAGCTACATCTACACGAAACTCCTCCTCCGCTATGATCCCTGCGATCTCTGTAACACCGCTATCTACCCTTACTATCGCATGCAACTTGGCAATAGCCGAGTGATCTCTTAACTCAAAAATACGCCGTACAGCCATCCTGCATAATTCTCTATCATTGTCAAAAACGGCCTGCCATAATGAATTCCCATCGCTTGTGCACCTGGCCTTTATTCTGGACAAACCTGACTTTATCGCCTTATCCACGTCCAACCTGGCATCTTCGTAATCTAACAATAGTCTGCCGGCGGCATTTGCGATTGGTTCCGTAACGCTCTGCGCATATTGTTTCGTGATCTTGCCCTGTTCAATCCATACAGAAGTATTAGAGTTCAATATGTCTATATATTCACAGACCGCTTCCTCTAATAAAGATATTGCGAACAATTTTAAGCCTTCAGGCGCGTCTTCGGATTCATCGCTCAAAATGCTGAATAATACAGAGCAAGACTTCTTAAAAAATCTCCCATTCTGAAGGATATCCTGAGATTTTCTTAGTTTAAGCATTCTTATCTTTAACAGTTCTGAGCACTGAACCAAGATTTCTTCCCGCGCATCAGCATCAAAAGATTTTGTTGTGCATTGTACCAATCCCCTATCACCGGGCACTTCATGTGTGTAACATCCTGTCAATGCGATACCCAGAAGGCAATCTTCCCCTCTTTCATTAGTGTTGACGCCGATAAGATTCACCAATGCCCGAGCGACTATTTTGGCCGCTCCGATATCACTCTCTAAATTAAATAAAACAAACTGGTTAACGACCGCATCTATGAGCTCCTGCTTAAGTGAAAGGGTTGGCCTAATCTCGCTTAGAGCTACCAGTATATCAAGCCTTAAAGTGCTGGTAATCTGCGCTGTTGTTGAGGGCAGCTCTAATAACCATATGAAGTCATTCTGCACCAATTCCAATACGGGAAATTCTCCGTCGAAGCTGGTTATTACTTTTAAAGCAAAATGTCTTATTGCATTAGCTTCTTTGTCGTCACTTACGCGTTTAATAAGATGGTCTAGTGCTTCTACCTGGCGTGTCATTCTCTCCTGAGGGTCTTTTATTTTTCTTAGCTCTGCCCTGAGGCCTTGTATTGCCGTATATCTTTCCCTATGGCTCTCTGCAGTCATTTTTTGATATATTCTTTCCAGGGCGTCTGGAATCTCTGGCTGCTGTCGCGATGCGCGGCTATTGTCCCTATCATATTGCGTTGCCTTTACAATTACGCTAAGGACAGTATCTCTGAAGGCAACTCTTAAGGCCGATGATCCATCTGGTTTTTTGGCAGAGACAACCTCTATTTTTTGTTGGCTTACTAATTCTTCAGCGCATTCATGATATATAATAGTAGTTGGTGCGCCGGATACCAACTTTTGCCTTAACGTATTGGCGAAGGCGTTAGCATGTTCTTTCTCGGCAATCATTCTGCCCAAATACTCTCCTGCCTCATGGAATAAGGCCTTGTTATCGCCTTCATACTCTTCTACAACCACGGCGACATAGGTAGTAATGTTTTCTATATGGCCGGGACGGCCTTCCTTACGGTTAACGGCAAGCAATACGCCATTGCCGATAAGATGCCTGTCAGAAGCCAAACCCAGTGCTCTCTCAAATTGTGATTTATCTTTGGCTTTCAGAACCAATAAAGGATATTTTTCCACACCTAGCCTTGAGGCCGATACATTAAATACTTCGGCCCCCATCTGAGCCGCATATTCCATAAAAGTGTACGGATTCACCGATTGGTCAATGATCCATTGGTCGGCATCATCCTGGCCTGCGGCAACATTAACACCTATAGGCACTGATGTATCTACAGCGGCCCCATAATGTTCCTGGCTGAGCTTTATGAGCATTTGGAGAACGTCAGGATCGGTAAGGGCGGTTTTCGGGGAAGCAGGCTGTGTGCGGTATGGCACAGCGCTTCTTTCCAAGCCTTTAGGGGAGGGCTCGCCCACGGTGGAGAGCACAACGGTGCTGAAGCTAAACGCTCCAGCGAACTCCTGGCTCTTTTTGTCGGTGCGCCGAGGATCTATTTGGACAAGAATGTTGTGTTCTTTCTGAAAAACCTCCGCTCTTTCATGTTGAACGGCTTCCGGTTTATCTCTTCTTACGGCCTCTGCTATAACTTCTACGCCATAGCCATTTCCTACACAGATAATGCCGTTGGTAAAATGCTCAAACTCTCTGATATTGCTTAGGCTGGTAAGGAAAAAGTTGGCTGTCAAGTTTATCGGCCGGTCTTTGTCATAAGAGAAGACTATTATGTTGCACTGCTGGCCCATGCTTAATTCCTTGACGAAATACCGGAAGTCTTCGGCTCTACCTTCTGCGCTATGGACAAATATAATGGTCGGCCGATAAGTATAAAGCGGCCCTACCGCGTGAAGCCCATATCCGGCAGGGATGTTTATGGAGTCATCGGCTTGCACAACCGGGAGAGGTTGTTTACCCAAACTCGGCCACTCGGCCGGCTGGATAATCCTGCGAACGTCAGTGGAATTACTTAAGGTTGGCCACTCTGCCGGACGAATACTTCTACATCCGGGAGAAATAAACAAAGCGCCTAATGACAATATGATTGCGAGGATATTCGAAAGCCAATGCCTGCTAACAGATGAATTAACCGGTCTTCTTCTTGATTCATTTAAACAAATGAGCGCATATGCGATCTCCTGCTCAAATGTCCCCAGTCTTCCGAGTTGTTCGGGAGATAAATTTCCTATTGCAATCATCTCCCGAATTTTACTCCTT
This sequence comes from Candidatus Omnitrophota bacterium, assembly GCA_028710405.1. GTDB lineage: Bacteria > Omnitrophota > Gorgyraeia > Gygaellales > Profunditerraquicolaceae > JAQTUD01. The sequence continues at coordinate 9,667 of JAQTUD010000022.1, read as the reverse complement.
ACAGCCTCTATACCGCTAATAGATCCCTGGTTTAACGCTTGATTAAATCTGGCACGTAATGTTCCAAAAGCGTCTCTGATTACGACTGGCTGATCATTCCTTATCGGATCTGAAGGAGACGACCTAAAATGCTTACCGCGCTGGGTGCGTCTTCTTCTTGAGAGCATATCGCGGTTGTGATGCGGTATTTGGTTTGCTTTAGATCTTCCAACCAGCGCCGGGGCGCAGCCGCGGGCTTCCTCAATCGGGTTGAATAGACAGTGGATTAACGGAAGAAACCAGAGCCACCAGGGCATTCCGGCATAGAATATGGCCGCGCCCAAAGAAGCAAAATAAAGCGCAAGCAGAAAATTGGCTGCCGCGTATCCGGAATCAGGGTAATATTCAGTCAAGAGATATCCGGAAATTATAGCGAAAGCAAATAAAAGCGGGGCCGCAATCGCTAATCCGTCCAGGGCGTACTTTAATCCAGCCAAAACCATCAGCAAGCCCCAGCTGGAAGCAGTATAACTCGCAACCAGCAATGGAGCCGATATCTCGCTTTCTTCATCGTGAACGCAAATAAACCGGCTACCAGCAAGTATTTTTAATATGATTAGAGTAACAAGGCCAACCCAGAGCGAATAAAGTGCGGCTACTATAAAGCCTGCCAGCATAGGCAAACTGCGATAGCCCAGAATCAGCATTTTATAACCCATTTGGTCGTCAAAAGAATCCATTTTCTTAAAATCTGCGGAGTAACTTCTGAAGGCGCCAAAGGCGCGTAAGGCCCATAATACGATGCAGGCAAATAAACCATATTCTTCAAGTGCTGGGCCTACTAAATACCTATACCATCTTGTTTCGCCGAATTTGCCAAAATCATCCCGCAGGGAAGAAATAAGCGCGCATGGGGCGGAGTGGTCGGATGGCGCGCCAGCTTGGCTAATCTCTTCCAGTTCGGCGATGGTTATTTCTCCTTTGCCGGGGCCGTATCTTTTTTCCATAGAGAGCCTTCTTCTATCTTCAAGTTGATCTTTTTCAGCGTGGCTGCTGAAATTAGTATAGACTCTGATCACTCTACCGATATCCGGCGCGCAAATCCGAAAACACGAAGCTTTTAAAGCCAGACCGAATCTAATGGTAAATTTACGCCATTGGCCGCCCACAAAGGCTTCGGCAAAAACATGCGGGGCTACATTGGGCGCCTTCTCGTCTTCAGACCACTCAAATCCTATCAATGCGGAAATTTCTCTATGAACAGGCACTATGACATAAACATATCTGGCCGGAATACCCAGGCTGCGGCACATAGCGATAAACAAATTAGCGGCATTAAAACACATCCCCGCGCGCGAAGAAAGCGTTTCTGAAGCCGGGCTATCCATATATGCGCCGTCGTAACCCATAGAATAATAAATGTTATGCCTTATCCAGTCCCAGATGGCCTCGGCCTTATCGGCATCGTCAGTCAAATCACAGGTAATCTCCTTGGCCATCTCCTCTATCGCGGGTTTATCCCAATCACAGACCGCGGTTATTTTTAAATTAGCGGGATCGCCTACTATTGTTGGGCTGTTAGAGGCAATGATCCGGCCCCACATATCTTCCGGCGTAATACTCTCCCCCGGTTCAATCTTGCATATAAGCTCCCTGCCCTTCTGCGCAAATGCCGTGGCAAATTCATGAGCCAGATCTCTATCCCAGTTGCCTTTCGCAACCCTGGCATACCATTCGCCGATTTCATGGAATAAAGCATCTTCGTCGCCTTCCTCAATTATAATTGCCAGCCCATCCTCAAGCTGTACTAAAGCGCCGCCGCCATATTCTTCCAGGGATCCTCTAGCAAAATAATATACCGGCATCTTCCAAGTACGGCCCTCAATCCCATAACTCATCCATTGCGCTCTTTCCGCGCCCCTTAAATTAATATTATCCCCGATACCTTTATTGTTTACTGCGGCGATGACCGGAACTCTATCAACAGGCCTCGTACTCCTATAGTTGCGCCTGGTAGTCTTGCGCGTAATGCTCCAGTTGGCGCGTATAGATCGACCCGGCTTACGAATAATGGGGTTGGCTTGACGGTGGCCTTTAGCGTACATATTTATCGCATTTGCAGAAGAAGTAGTAGGCTGGATGCTGGCAACCCCGGGGAAGTTTTTGGGAACCCAAAGCATGGCATTCTGATATTCCTTACTTTGACTTATATCCCAGGTTTCGCCGGCCGAAGGACATAAGAAATGCGAAGTCATCCTTCCAAAGCGCGATCTGAGATCGGTCAAACCTACCTCAATACCGCGGTCATCCAGTGACACAGGTTCTCTAAAATCTGTCTCTGTTGCCTTACTGACAGCCTGCGGATCATCGTAAACCGGGACTTGCTTGGCATTTGCGTCATTTTGGTGAACGGGCCAATATTTATCAGCCGGTACCTGCACAAACCAGCCATTTAATTTCTCAACTAGTCCGGAAAGCAAGAACCATCCGTGATGGCCGAAGCTAAAAATACGGGTGCATTTATCTTGGTTGGTAACTTTAGTTGATACATCAAGTCTATTAGCGCTTAATTTAAAAATAAGTTCTACTCTGAGATGGCCAAAGGGCTTACTTATTTCCTCATGCTCGGTAGTTGAGTAGCTTAATTTCACATACTTTGAGCCGAACCAGCCGTTCCCGGCTCTTTCTAAATGCCATAGGACCTTATCGGCCATGCCGTGCAATGGATTTACCCCATCTTTGCGCACTAATGGAGGCAGTCCGTCTTTTCTCGGTAATGTGAGCGCGGGATCAGAAACATCGATAAGATGCCTGTTATTACTTTCATCGGTGAATTCGGCTATGCCGTTATGAATGCGGCTGCTCCAGGGGAACATAAAAGGAATACCGCCGCGCTTTAAAGTACCATTTTCGTTAGTCAGGCGCGTGACCCTATGTTCTGTATCGCTGTATCCTTCATGCCATACCATACGTTTTCCATCAATTACAAGTTCCACTATATTCGCACCTATCTTAGTTACGCAAAAATAAGTATTTTCGCTGATGGCTATTTTATATATCCAATGCCCGTCTTCTGTTCTGTAGCCCTGTTTTTTATCAAGACAAGCAAGGGTCCGAGCCATACCTCTGAAGTTTCGCGAGATAATATCAGCGCGGGCTATATCCAGGCGTTTTGAGCCTAACGCACTGCCTGAACGGCTTATAATAAGGATGTCGTCACCGAAATGCTTCCTTACCTTTTCAACTACAACGGGGCTGTCGTCCACGAACATAACCTGATCGGCCTTGAGGAATTCACTCTCCATTATCGCTTGTATAGCCTCGACCTTTTCGCTGGAGCCGTTGACATAGATGAAGCCGGTGAAATATTTGAACAGATCAGGGAAGACCTTTTGCATCTTTTCTACAGTAATGCTAGGTGTTGAAGTAACAAGAAAAAGCCGCACGCCCTGCTTGTGAAGATCTTTTAGCAATCTTATTGCCCCCGGGATCCTTAGACATTGCGGATACAATTTCAAGGTCATATCCTGTTCTTTAATCAGCGCGTCCTCGAAATTATGCAAATATTGAGCTGCTGAAAGCGGCTCTCCCGCGAAAGGATCACGCCTCCTGAGTAGATCGCCCATTACTTCTTCTTCCTTAACTCCCACCAGAAATTCGTCATAATATTTTCTACCGGCTTCAAGATTAGCTTCGATCCTCTCCAGGCCGATTACTTCGCAGTATAGTTTATCCGCGAATACTTCCCTGTTAATCTGAATTTCCGTATCAAGAAGAGTCCCTTCAAGATCAACGGCTGCGGCTTTTATTCTGGAAGGTAATGAAGATTTTTTGAAGCCTGGCAACGCGCCGACCAAGTCGTGCTCCGCGATATTGTCCTCTCCTTCGCCAAGCAACGCAGAGACCGACGTATATCCACCCCAAGCTTCATCATTTGTGGCGACATCCCATACTTTACGCCCATCCGGCAAGCGCGCGACTATTTTTGCCTTAAAATCATCTGCGACAATGCCGCGCACCGCGAATGTGGGCGCGGTTATAATACGCAAAGCGGCAAGGAAAGGCATAACCACTCTTTCTTTACCATCTACAATAACTATCTCTTTCTGGAGACCCGAGAAACACCTGCCTATGTCCGCCAGGGTCAATTGATGGCCCATTCTTCGCGTAATACTCATCGCCCGCCTATCAAAGCAGATGTTGTTCAATAATATATACTGCCTCCTGCTTTCATCCATTGCCTCAAATACTAAATTTTCCACTCCACCCTCAAATATCTCTTGTATATTCTTCTCTGTCAGCCCAAAGCGCCCTGTGTAGGCACTGACATCAAATAATAATCTTGCGGTTTTTCTTGAATCGCGGGGCTTCGCCTGCCGCAAAATCTCCTGCTTTATATTTTCTATACCTTTGGCCAGAATACTTCCTACTCCCGCATTAGGTTCAATATCGATCACAGGCATGCCCTTGACTTGCTCACTTTGCGCTTCCGACCAACGCCTGATAACAGCAAGCATATTAGATGTGACTATTATGGGCTCTCTGCCCCACTTGCCTCCTGCCGCCCTGAAAATAGTCACCAATGTCCCCCCTGCGACATCGTGTGTTTGCTCTATATGCCGTCTGGTTTCAGGATCTAATTTATCGCCTGGGGCCAGCTCAAGAAGGGCCTCATACAATCTTTGTCTTTTCTCAACGGTAAAACTTGCCCCCACCCAGGCATTGGGATTCTTGCGGGCTTCAAAGAGGTTGGTGTCGGGTGTTTTAGTTTTCCTGTTTACGTCGTAGATTATCCAACCGTTAGCTTGGGCGACCTTGACAAGGGGAGTGGCAAGAGCCAATTTTCTGTCGGTTCCCGGATCGTCCGAGAGCTGGATTTTGTCGGCTGGTATTATTGCGCGGTCAAGACCGGGATAATAGTCAAGTTCTTCAAGAACATTGATTTCTGATACGATTTTCTGGGCTTGCGTAGCTGAAGCATATTCGTGGGCATCCTGGACAATACAGGTACGACTTACAAAGTAGGCAAGTACTTCAAGGATAGCGCCTCGTTCATTTCTATTACAGTTTATATCTGCCGCCTGTGATTCTATAAGGGTATTTAGGAGACGTAACCTTGCCTGCAGGTCAAGGACAATTGAGGCAGGCATGGATTTCAAGGATTTTATGGCGCCTGAGCGGGTTGAAGTGATCTCCGAACGGGTCTGCGCAAGGACGCGACTGAAGGTCTGATCACGGCGGTTTAATTCTTTATTAGCGCTTGGTTTACGTCTCCTGCTTATTCTTTCAATGTGCTCTTTTGCATCTTCAAAAAGGCGGCGCGACACAAGATATTGTTCCTGGAGACTATCTAACGAATCGCCATTTGTATCTATAAGCCCGGATAACTCCAATATAGCTTCTTCTAAATCGCCGTATGTCATTAAGCTTGCTTGAGGAGCGCCATCAAGTATTATCTGAACGGTCCTTATATCCCTGTTTGCCTGCTTAACAAGCTCTTTTATGACGAGCCTGTGCTTTGCTCTGATTTTCATAAGCAGGCGAGAAGCCTCCCTTAGTTGTTTATACCAATCCGAGTCCGGATAAATTCCCTGTTTTCCGGAATGACGGAAGACTTCAATATTGGCTAAGAGATATTCGGGATTTAGCGCAAGCCACTCAAGGGTCTTTTTATCTCCCAAGTCCTGGTCAAAGCCGCTGACATGGCCAAACTCATCACAGATACAGGTAACTGCAAATTTAGAGGTGGTTTCTTTGGGTAATTCAAGTGCTTCGGCGAGATCTTCTTCCGATTCAAGCAGTATGGGATGAAGCTGTATAAGGTGCAGCTTATCTAAATATTGCGAGATTATGTGCAGGGGGCCTACACCTGCGATATCTATGGTAGATGTATTGGGGGTGATGTCAATATCGACAACCGTATATTCATCACAGGGAGGCGCGTGCGGATATTTAGCAATCATCTCCTCAAGCCAATGTTTTAAGGCTTGCGCCTGGTTAGGCTTGAGGCTTGTGCCATTTTGAGCCTCTACAGATACTTGTCCTTTATGGAAGACAGCTTTTACCGATATATCTTTAAAACCGGCGTATTTGGAATGCAGTTCCGGGCCTAGGGCGGCGGGATAGTTTACCGCCCCGCCAGACTGAGAATCAGCTTGCGGCTTATGACATACTAATTGCTCTAGAAATACTTTCCTGAACGGAAGAATGTCTTGTTCCAATTTACGCATCTTTTTCTTTATTGGATCTTCTAATTCCGCTACCTTAGTAGGCGTAACATCTTCATAAAATCCCCTGCCATGCAATACTTCTTTTACGCGCTCTTCAGACACATTTAATCCCCTTTGATCCAAATCCCGGGCGATCTCAGCAGCAGACTGGCCGCCGACATCTTTCCCTAGATACAACAAAATCCGCCTGAGCACTACCCAAACTTGCTCATTATGAGTAAGACTTTCTGCCGCCCCCGCCCAGGCATGAGCATTGCCTCTTATGCTCCAAAGGGTATAGCCGGAAAGGTTAGGTATTGGGCTATAATGGAATACCTGTTCTCCTTGGCTATCCACCGGATCGGTAAGAAATATCTGCCGGCAAATTCTTTCGGCCGCCGGCGCGCCAAATTCTTGAACTAATAATTCAATCACTTCGCCGTTAAATGCAATGGCATCCCCTTTTGTCTTGGGAAAAAGCCTTAGATTATTCCAGATGCGTACGGGATCGGTAATAATACCCTGGATAAGAACAGTTATGGCTCCCTGCAAATCAGAACGTTCCTTCGGGATTCCTCTAAATATACAATTTCTGGCCCTTAGCTTACTCTCTAAAAGGCCGCCTGTTACAACATGAAATCTTTTAGCAAGGAAAGAAACATGCCCTCTACGCTCAAAAGATATCCCGCATATCTGACATATTTCTTCTATTGTTTCAGGCACAACATGGCAGCTGCGCTCTTTAAGCCATACGGCATATTTAGCTTGCACTTGTCCAAATTTCCTGCCCCTTCCCCCTGGCTTTCTCTCTTGCTCCGGAAGAGTGCAAATGTCGCATACAGAATTAGCTGTAGCAAGGCAAGCATCAGCCGCACCCACGCAGGCATGGGGATTATCTGTACGCAGAAGTTTTAAGTTCGTTGTTGGGCGGATTCTGTTTACATCATAAATAGCGACACCATCAATATCCGTCTCTTTAGCTGTCTGCACTAAACCAATAGCTTCTTCCTCTGCCTCAGTAAGACAGATTATTCTATCTATGGGGATAATCGGGCGGTTAAGTTTAGCCGAATATTTCAGATCTTCCGCTAAGTTCAAGGCGCTTACAGCATCTTTTGCTCTGCTCATACCTATGTTTCTCTGTATATCAATAATGATACAGGTATCCCAGGCGAAAGCCTCCAGCGTATCCATAATTACGCTGCGTTCATTTTCATTTGCGTCAGATTCCCTGTATCTTTCCTGAAGATGGGGTATTATTTGAGGCCCTAACTCCCTTAAACCATTCAGCGCCTTGCTTCTTGAAGAAAGCTCATTCAAGCGAGCCAGCTTTAAAAACTTACGCACCCTTGGACGCACAGAGGATGTTGGAATTTCGCGGATGCCATCCTCCGAAATAATAAAATCTACCTTTACATCGCTCTTTGTCACCGGCACTTGTGACATTAACTGAAAAGAAAACGCCAAAGCTATCTTGGTTGCCCGGAATTCTGGGCGGGACATATAGCGGTCATAATATCCTACTCCGTGGCCGAGATGATTTCCGCGAGAGTCAAATGCTAATCCGGAGACGATTAACACATCTATTTCACGCTCAGACACAAGAACGGCTGTCTCCATAGGTTCAAGTAAGCCGGGATAGAACTTGCTCGGGACAAGGGTATCGCCGGCTTTAAATTCATAGAAGTCAAGATTGCCTTCGCGATCGCGGCAACGAGGCAGCGCCACATGCTTACCCGCTGACAGCGCGCCTTCAATCATAAAGGCAGTATCTACTTCCTGGCCAAGCGAGTTAAAGAATCCCACTGTTCCGGCTTCTTGAAATTGCTCAAGAGAACATAACTTTTTCCATATGCTTTGGCTTCTTTGCTCACGTTCCTGCGTAGTTTGGAGCCTGCGTTTGGCATACATCTGCTGACGTAAAGCCTGCTTCCTTGTTTTAACATTTGCTTCTAGATATTTGAGGATTTCTCCTTCAGGATCATGCTGCTTCCACTCAGATTGATGATAAACATAACCTTCATAATATCCCACAGATAACTTATAAGGGTCAGGCTCTTCAAAGGTAGCGCCGGCATCAACCAGATAGGCCCGGACTTCTGTTTCTCCAACTTTATGCCCGATCATAAAGTTGGATGGCTTAAATGCAGTAACCAGAATATTATTCTGAATTAATAATGCCAGTAAATCACGGATATAACCAATTTCTACATCGCTTAATGGATCTCCATAATTATTTATAGACCTGCCGACGATTTTCTCTACCGCTACGCAGTCGCAGGCATTACCGGTCTTGCCGGTAAAGAGGAAGTTCGGGCTAATACCCAGTGCGCCTAAGCGAGAGAACGCCTTTTCTTCGCGCGTAGCAGCGGAATCCGCGGGATAATAATCACAAAGGCAGAAACGCAAAACATAAGTCCCGAGGTCAAAAATATCATTAAAAGCGCCGTGGGCGATTCTCGGAAATCTCGGATCGGTTTCGCCAATAACTAAGAGCCGATGTCTATCTTTTTCTTCAATCGCCACTAAAGACGTATGCCCATCCCTTTGTTCCTCCCTTGACGACTGATATTCATAAGTAAGTGTATGCAGAAATTCAGCAGTCTGATCCTGTTTATGTTGTCTTGCTTTATTTGCATTGCTGTTTACCAAAAAGAAGCAAAAACCGAAAACAGTCATAAAAATTAACTGGAAGACCGGGTTTCCCTGAAAAACAATAAAGGTAACCAGGTGCGCCAGCGGCCACGCTGACCATACCTCTAATAAATTACGATAGACCTTCTCGTTCCATTGCGCCCCAAAAGCAGGTAAAACTTCCTCTTGTCCTTGGCGGGCATAAAATTTGTTCACTACAGTGGTGTATTCTGGCCAGAAGATAAATACCGAGTACCCAAGCTGGTCAATGATAATTTTAACCAGGAAACCCGACCAGATTACGGGAATAAATTTATCCATTAAATATAGATACCCTAAAGCAATAATGCCATAAACGCCAAATACCAGCATTTTGAAAAGAACCGCGCTAAGCCGCACCTTCCTGCCCATATTAAGCTGCGAGATTATTTCCACCAAGCCCCCCCAAACAAGAGTGCCTGAAAGGACGCTGATAATTTTCATACTAATATAGTGATATTCAGCAAAATCTTTGCAGCCTTTTAATGCCGCCCAATATAAATCAAAGTGGAATAAATATAAATATGCGACAAGCGCCAGCGAGCCGAGTATTACTAGATAAATCTTAAGGTACGGCTTGGATCCGATAGATAATCCCTTCCATATATTCCTGCCCCAATCCTTAGCAATAGCCCAGATAGACTTATGCATCATCCGGCCGATTAAAATAAGGACCGGGAAGAAGAGTAGAGTTGCCCCTGCCAGCCAGATAACAGGAGAGAATGGATCGCCTGCGCCTGTCCAGCCGCCGCAGAGTAAAGTTACCGCCGCCGAAAATATAACTAAAACTGCTGACGGGCAACTGG
>JAQTUD010000085.1 GCA_028710405.1 Candidatus Omnitrophota bacterium | reverse complement strand
AAAGATTTCGCCAAGATCGGTCTGCCCTTTACCCTGGTGGCAGTAACAGCGGCCTATTTATTCATCTGGTTTATCTGGGGGGTATAATGGTTAAAGACCCCGTCTGCGGGATGACCGTGGATGAGAAGACGGCTATAAAACTGGTCAAAGACGGCAAGGAGTTCTTTTTCTGCAGCAGTAGCTGCAGGGATAAGTTTGCCAAGAAACCGTTTTTTAAAAATAGATTATTTATTGTCAGCGCTGTCTGCGCCCTGTTAGTCCTGGCATCATTTTTTATACCTCTTTTTATACCTTTCCGCCAGGCATTCCTTTTATATCTAAAAACCATCTGGTGGGCGGTGCTCCTGGGCCTGCTCTTAGGCGGGATAATTGAGCATTATGTCCCCAGTGAATATATCTCTAAGGTCCTTTCGCGCAAAAAACCCTCTACCATCCTTAATGCTGTCTTCCTGGGGTTTTTAATGAGCGCCTGTAGCCATGGGATATTGGCCTTATCTATTCAGCTGCATAAAAAAGGCGCCTCCAACCCGGCGGTAGTCGCATTTCTATTGGCCAGTCCCTGGGCGAATCTGACAATTACCGTAATGCTTATCGGATTTTTTGGGTTAAAAGGCCTTTTTATGATCCTAGCGGCCATAATCGTGGCTATTAATACGGGGTTGATCTTTATGTTCCTGGAGAAGAAAGGGCTTATTGAGAAGAATAAGAATATCGTCGCGGTCGCAGAAGATTTTTCTATCAGCAAGGATATCAGGGCGCGGGTTAAAAATTATAAGCCGGGTTGGAATACTTTTATCGCGGACTTCAAAGGCATCATCGGAGGTTCCCTGGCCCTATCTGATATGGTGCTCTGGTGGATAGTCCTGGGGATAATGATCGCCAGCATCGCCGGGGCCTATATACCGGTGCATTTCTTCCATAAATTTATGGGCCCGACGGTATTGGGGTTGTTAGTGACCCTGAGCCTGGCTACGATAATAGAGGTCTGTTCCGAAGGGACATCGCCCCTGGCCTTTGAAATATACCGGCAGACCGGCGCGTTAGGCAACAGCTTTGTGTTTTTAATGGCCGGGGTGGCCACCGACTATACCGAAATAGGGCTTTTATGGACCAATGTGGGAAGACGCACCGCTTTATGGATGCCGGTTGTCTGCGTGCCGCAGATATTAGTGTTAGGTTACCTGGCCAATATATTCTTTAAATAACAAAAATTTTTCTTGACAAATGATACTATTATGGTATCATTACCCTGGTCCCTCGCCAAAACGCTCGCCTTCTGCTGCTTGACTTATTAGAGCAGTCGGCTCGCAGGCTCGGGATAAATTCGCAGACGCCCTGCGGGGCTACAACTTACGTCGGGGACGTAAAGGAGATGCTCCGTAAGTTGTCTGCTCATTTAAAGGAGGGAAGGATGGATATAACTATCAAGTATATGCTTCGTCCTGTGGCCCACTGTAAAGAGGGCTGCTCGCAGGAGTCCCGGGCATGACGTTAAACTGCCCCTTAGTCATCATCGTAAATTTTTAACCGGAGAAGAAGATGAAATTGATCACCCGTGACACCGATTACGCCATAAGGTCGGTATGTTTTATCGCCAAGAATAAAAAAGAGATAGTCTCCGCCGCGGAGTTGACAGATGCCCTGAAGATCCCGCGGCCTTTTTTAAGAAAGATATTGCAGGTTTTGGATAAGAAGGGGGTATTGAAGTCCTATAAGGGCTCAGGAGGCGGTTTCTCGCTGGGGAAACCGGCGGATAAGATATTCTTATTTGACTTGATGAAGATATTCCAAGGGGATTTTAGCCTGAACGAGTGTTTTTTAAAGAAGATACCCTGTCCGAACAGGGGCAGGTGTGTCTTGCGCCGAAGTATAAAAAAGATAGAAAAAAGTGTAATTAGGCAATTGAAACCAATCAGCATTTCTTCTATATTGGGATAAAAAGGAGGGGGCATGATATTCAAATGCCCGGGGCAAGATGAGCGTAACCTTAAGTCAGAGATTATCCCCTGCCCAGGGTGCGGTTATGGCGTGGAGATATTTTCCGATGAGATAAAGGTAAAATGCCCGGCCTGCAGAGGCGCGGTGCTGCGTCAAAGGCTGCCGACCTGTGTGGACTGGTGTAAGTCCGGTAGGGATTGCGTAGGGGAAGAGAGATATAAACAGTTTAAAACAGGGTAAATAGGCTTGAAATTTGACAAAAAAGGAATTAATATAGAAAGGAGGGAAAAATGGCAGATTTAAAGGATTTATTTCAAAGCGCGGATTGGAAGACCGAGAAACACGTGCCGGTAATTGAGGCGCCGGATAAGGCCGCTAAAGGACAGATAGTAAAGATCCTTTTAAGCGTGGGTAAAGAAATCCCTCATTCTAATACTACTGAACACCATATCAGGTGGATTGAGGCCTATTTTCTGGCCGAAGGGGAAAAATTCCCTTATCAGATAGGCAGGTTTGAGTTTGGCGCCCACGGCGAGTCAGTCCAGGGGCCTAATACCAGCACTATTTTTACCCACCCCGAAGTGCAGGTAAGTTTTAAAACCGATAAGAGCGGGACAATATTAGCGGGTTCCTATTGCAATATCCACGGGCTCTGGAAGAACGCTAAAGATATAAAGATAGAATAGGAGGTGTGTTATGATGACGTCCAGGTTAATGGGGGTTTATGCTGTTATCCCCGCAGCCCTGTTATTGACAGTGAGCTTCTTTATTTTGTTGGCTAACCGTAAGGTTGAGTCTTACGCGCTAAAGGTCTTTGGCTATGTGGTTGCTGCGGCTTTGTGGCTTTCGGCGTTACTGGTTATTTCATCCGGGGTGTATACGATGTATACGGGCCGCGGTGGAATGAATTGCCCGATGTTCCAGAAGATGCAAGGCAAACAGATGATGGGCGGACAGATGCCGGGGATGACGGGCAAAGGAACGTCCGGGTCAATGATGCACAAGGATATGTCTGAGCCGATGATGAGGTAACAAGCAGAGGAGAATTATTTATGGAAAAATATAGATGCACGGTCTGCGGGTATATCTATGACCCAGCAACCGGCGACTCCACGCAAGGGATACCCCCGGGTACTTCTTTCGCTAGCCTGCCGGATACTTGGGTCTGCCCTGAGTGCGGAGTGGGCAAGGATATGTTTGAGAAGGTTTAAATATGCCTCAGGAAGTAGAAGCCAGGGTAAAAGAGATAATCCCGCGTACCTATAATGTCAAGAGTTTCCGTTTTGACGTAGGCCAGGTAGTGACTTTTAAGGCCGGGCAGTTCCTCTGCGCCACGCTCAAGACGGAAGCGAGTTGTAAAAGGTATCTGTCTATCTCAAATTCTCCCACGGAGACAGGGTATATTGAATTTACCAAAAAAATCACCAATAGCGATTTCTCCAAGGCGCTGGAGGCGCTCAAAATCGGGGACGTCCTGTATATTAATTATCCTTCGGGGAATTTTATCTTAAAAGATCCTAAAGAGAAAGCCGCGTTCCTTTCCGGAGGCATCGGGATTACCCCGATCAGGAGTATCTGCAAATATGTTGTTGATACCAACCTGGGCACGGATATGGTCCTGCTTTATGCCAATCGTACTATTGGCGATATTGTTTTTAAAGAAGACTTTGAGGTTATGCAAAGGGACTATCCGCGGTTAAGGGTTTGTCATGTGCTTAGCGAACCTGCCCCGGGATTTAAGTGCGCTCACGGCAGGATTGACAGCGGCCTGATAA
>JAQTUD010000084.1 GCA_028710405.1 Candidatus Omnitrophota bacterium | reverse complement strand
GGAGCTGCGTTATACCCCGCAGGGGGCGGCAGTGGTAAACTTACGCCTGGCGGTAAACCGCAAGTTCAAGAATAAAGAACAGGAATTAAAAGAAGAGACTTGCTTTATCACGGCAGTGGTATGGAGTAAACAGGCGGAGGCCTGCAATCAGTATCTGCATAAAGGGAGCCCTGTTTTTGTGGAGGGCCGGCTGCAATCGCGTTCTTTTGAAGATAACACCGGGGCCAAGCGTAACGTTATAGAAGTCAGGGCGGAACGGGTGCAATTCTTAGGGACGCCTCCAAGCAAGGCGACCCCCGCCGCAGCAGAAGCGATAGAGAGTGTGGTCCAAGAGGCAAGCAGTGAAACATCTTGGTTGGAAGAAAGCGAGGAAGGAGCGCAATGAGACACAAGACAGGCTTAAAAATCAGGAAAAAAAAGGAATCACTTTTTGCCGCCAGAAAGAGGTTCTGCCGTTTCTGCGTGGATAAAGTCAAGGTGATAGATTATAAGGACACAAGGAGGCTGGAATCTTTCCTTACCGAAAGAGGCAAGATGATCTCCAGCCGTTTTTCCGGAAACTGCGCCAAGCATCAGCGCTGCCTTGCCGAAGCGATCAAGAAGGCCAGGTTTATTTCCTTGATTCCTTATAAACGATAAACAGGCGTAAAGCCGGATAAGGAGTCCCGATGGAAATCATCCTCAGAGAAGACGTAGATAAGTTAGGCAAGGCGGGCGCGGTCGTAAAAGTAAACGACGGCTTCGCGCACAATTTTCTTATCCCCCGGAATTTAGCGGTCCCGCTGACAAAATCAAACCTAAAGAATTTAGAGCAGCAGAAGCAGTCCAGGATGCTGCAGCAAGAGAAGATAAAAGGCGAGTGCGAAAAACTCAAAGAGAGGTTAGCAGGGCTTTCTTTGACCATGCCGGTCCTCTCCGGAGAGGAAGATAAATTATTCGGCAGTATTAATGTTTCCGATATTGCCAAGGCCCTGGCGGATGAAGGTTTCGCGGTAGATAAAAATGCCATCCTTATGGATGAGCCGATAAAATCCCTGGGGATCTACGAAATACCCCTGAAACTGCATCCTGAGGTTGCGGCCAAGCTCAAGGTCTGGATCGTGAAAAAATGACAGAAACCGCCTTAGACAAGATTCCCCCGCAGAACCTGGAAGCCGAGATGGCGGTCTTGGGTTCCATGCTCCTGGATGAAGAGGCGATCTCCGTCGCTTCGGAATCACTGGATAAAAATTATTTCTATAAAGATACCCACCGCGACATATTTGAGGCGATACTCAGCCTCTATAACGCAAATAAAGCCGTAGACCTGATCACCCTTACCGATACACTCAAGAAAGACAAAAAGCTGGATGATGTCGGAGGGGTCAGCTTCCTGACCGCCCTGGCGAACTCCGTGCCTACCGCCGCCAATATCAGCCATTACGTAAATATAGTCAAGGAAAAGAGCATCTTAAGAACCCTGATCAATAACGCTACCAAGGTGATCTCTTTATGCTACACCAGCGAAGGGCATATTGACCAGGTGGTGGATACCGCCGAGAAATTCATCTTTGAGGTCAGCGACAGGAGGTCGCAGGGGTCATATTCGCACTTAAAAGAGGTCATTAAGGACAGCATTGAAACCATAGATAAGCTTTACCAGAAGAAGGCGCATGTTACGGGGCTGCCTACCGGTTACATAGATTTTGATATCAAGACCGCCGGCCTGCAGCCATCAGACTTGATTATCGTCGCCGGCAGGCCATCCATGGGCAAGAGCGCTTTTGCCTTAGGTATGGCCGAATACGCCGGAGTAATAGAGAAGGCCCCCATAGCGATCTTTAGCTTAGAGATGTCTAAGGAACAGTTGGCCCAGCGTATGCTCTGCGCCCACGCCAGGGTAGACGCGCATAAAGTCAGGACAGGATACCTAGCGACTTCTGATTGGCCGCATCTGACCGCTGCCGCCGGTAAACTTTCCGAGGCGCCTATTTTTATTGATGATACCCCGGGGATATCGGTGATGGAGCTGCGCGCCAAGGCGCGCCGGCTTAAGTCCCACCAGGATATCAAATTGATCATCTTGGATTATATGCAGTTAATGCGCGGCACAAGCGGCATAGAGAACAGGCAGCAGGAGATCTCAGAGATCTCACGCAGCCTAAAAGCCTTGGCAAGGGAATTGAATATCCCCGTGGTAGCCATCAGCCAGTTATCCCGCGCGGTAGAATCGCGCACAGACCACCGGCCGCAACTTTCGGATCTCAGGGAATCCGGCGCCATTGAGCAGGACGCCGATGTGGTGGTTCTGATCTTAAGGGAAGAGTATTACAATCCTACTTCCGATAATCAGGGCCAGGCCGATGTCATCATCGCCAAGCAGCGTAACGGCCCGGTAGGGGCGTTAAAACTGGCTTTCATTAAGGAATATACTAGGTTTGAGAATCTGGCGAAGATAGAATAAGCGGAAGGGACACTGTCCCGAACAAAATGGAAACTGTTTCCGCTTTGAGTTGGAAACAGTTTCCTATTGATAAAATATTTAATTCTTATATAATATTAATAATGCGTAGAGCTATTTTTGTACTTATAATATCGTTGTTTCTCTTCCCCCTAACTGCCGGTGCCGAGATGGCGCAAACGCCTGTCCAGGATGAGCCTACCGTGGCCCAGCCGCAGCCGAAATTGATTACCGCCATAGAAGTCCAGGGTAACAAAGCCATCAGCACAAATACCGTCGTCTCCAAAATGAAGAGTCGCATCGGCAGCCCTTACCAGGAGAATATCGCCAGCGATGATTTAAAGAGGCTTTATCTTTTAGGGTTCTTCAGTGATATAAAAATAGACACAGAAGACTATAAAGAAGGAATAAAGTTAGTGATCAAAGTGGAGGAGAGGCCGATAATTGAGGCAATCTCTTTTACCGGGATGAAGCGCCTGAATATGGCAGATGAAAAGATAAAAGAACAGTTGAAGTCTAAAGAAAAACAGTATTTAGATTACCCGGCCCTGGCTGAAGACGTCTCCATACCGCCATTCGTTACGGAATTACCCAGGCCCTCTTGCGAGCAACGGCGATTGTAAAAAAACTGACCATGGCGGAAGTCATTCGTCAGGAATACGGAATCAAAGAAACTCATTATGAGCCGGTTGCCGTGTTTACCCAATCCGGTGACGAACGTTACTCCAACGCAGACAAAATGATCATCAAGGAAGCGGATGTTTTGCCCCATGCTTTGATCAACAATGTTCATACCAAATTGGGTTTGAATGGGGAAATCTTGTTGGAATATGTCAATTGGCTTCGTAATCGCATTTTAAAGCTCCGTGTTCGCCAGGATTATAATCCCATCCTGCACATTGATACTTACGGAACCCTCGGGATTGCCTTCAATTATGACGTTTTGAAAATGGTCGAATACATTAAGACCTTATGCGACGCCGCTTTTCCGTTTAAACTTCGGATCGAAGGACCGGTTGACACCGGTGATTCGGAAGGAACTATGAATTACCTGATCGAGATCACCAAAATGCTCGATGAGAAAAACATTCCGGTGGAAATCGTCGCCGACGAATGGTGCAATACCCTGGAAGACATCATCCTGTTCGCTGACAAAAAAGCCGGACACATGTTGCAAATCAAGACTCCGGATTTGGGCGGGGTCAACAATGTGGCCGAAGCCATCATTTATTGCAATAAAAAACACATTGGCAGTTATTGCGGCGGAACTTGCAACGAAACCAACATTTCCAGCGAAGTCACTACCAATATCGCCATT
>JAQTUD010000083.1 GCA_028710405.1 Candidatus Omnitrophota bacterium | reverse complement strand
ACTGGCGGCGATATCCAAATTGAGTTTTACCACCCGGGGGCTTTACGGCGAGGGCACCCAGGCAAGCGGGAATTTTTTCCAGATATCCAATCAGGTTTCCCTGGGGCACAGTGAAGAAGAGATCATAGAAAATATAAACGGCTTGATCCGCCAGATAATTGAACAGGAAAATCAGGCTAGGGAGTTGATGGTTGCGCGTAACCGGCCGATGCTGGAAGACAGGGTCAACCGCAGTTTCGGTATTCTTAAAAGCGCCCATATTATCACCAGCCAGGAAACCATAGAATTATTGTCTATGGTCAGGCTGGGCTGCGACCTTGATATACTAAAAGATATCAGTTGTCCGAATATAAATGAGTTATTCATTATCACTCAGCCGGCGCATTTGCAGAAGATGGAAGGTAAGCGGCTCTCTTCCCAGGAAAGAGATGTTAAGAGATGGGATATTATCAGGGAAAGATTAAAAAAATACCAATAATAATGAGGAGGCGGCATGTTTAATCGATTCACCGAAAGAGCCAGGAAAGTGGTGATCCTGGCAAAGGAGGAAGCAAGGCGTTTTAACCATGATTATATCGGGACCGAGCATATACTTTTGGGTTTGATCCGCGAAGGGGAAGGCGTGGCCGCGACAGTGCTGCAGAAGCTCGGGCTTTCTTTGGAAAATATCCGCCTGGAGATTGAAAAACTGGTCCAGCCCGGCCCGGCTACCCAGATCATCGGCGATATACCGTTTACCCCGCGGGCAAAAAAGGCGTTGGAGCTGGCCGCGGAAGAAGCGCGTTCATTAGGGCATAATTATATCGGCACCGAGCATCTTTTATTAGGATTGATCCGTGAAGGCGAAGGGATTGCCTCTCAGGTGCTGTTAAATTTAGGGCTGGATTTAAACAGCGTAAGAAATGAAGTAATGGAACTTTTGGGTTCTGCTCTTCCCGGGTTCGGCCAGGGTTCGCCCCAGGCAAAAACAAAGACACCTGCATTAGATGCTTTTGGCAGGGACCTTACCGTATTGGCCAAAGAAGGAAAGCTTGACCCCGTAATCAACAGGCTGCAGGAGATCGAGAGGGTCATTCAGATATTAAGCCGGCGCACCAAGAATAATCCGGTCCTTTTGGGAGAAGCAGGAGTAGGGAAGACCGCTATCGTTGAAGGCTTGGCTCAATTAATCATCGCCGGGAATGTGCCGGAGATATTAAGGGGTAAACGCCTTGTTGTTTTGGACCTGGCCTTGATGGTCGCGGGGACAAAATACCGCGGTCAGTTTGAAGAGAGGATCAAAGCGGTAATGGAGGAAATAAAGCGTTCTCATGAAATCATTATCTTTATTGATGAACTGCATACTTTGGTCGGGGCAGGCGCGGCAGAGGGGGCGATAGATGCTTCCAATATCCTTAAGCCTGCGCTTTCCCGCGGCGAGATACAATGTATCGGCGCCACCACCATGGATGAGTACAGAAAATACATCGAAAAAGACGCGGCATTGGAGCGCAGGTTCCAGACCATTATGGTCGAGCCGCCGTCGGTTGAACAGACTATAGCCATACTCAAAGGTTTGCGCGATAAATATGAAGCCCATCATCGGGTAACCTTCCGCGACGACGCCCTGGAGGCGGCGGCGAAATTATCCGACCGTTATATTTCAGGAAGGTTCCTGCCGGACAAGGCCATTGACCTTATCGACGAGACCGGTTCACGGGCGCGGCTTAATGTTTTGATCGTCCCTCCTGAGATAAAGAAGTTAGAGGAAAAAGTAGAGGGGATAAGAAAAGAAAAAGAATCCTTTATAAAATCACAGGATTTTGAAAAAGCTGCCAGTTTAAGGGACCAGGAAAGGCAGGCCCGCCAGGAGCTGGAGCAGTTAAACAAAGAATGGTCGCAGGCAAAAGATAAAATGCGCCCTGAGGTAACAGAGGAAGATATTGCCAAGATCGTCGCTCAGTGGACAGGCATCCCGATATTTAAATTAGAAGAAAAGGAAGGCGAAAAACTATTAAAGATAGAAGAGGAATTGCATAAACGGGTGGTGGGCCAGGAAGAAGCGATTTCCGCCATTGCCCACGCGGTGAGGCGTTCGCGCGCCGGTATCAAAGACCCCAAGAGGCCGATAGGTTCATTTATTTTCCTTGGGCCGACAGGCGTAGGAAAGACGCTTCTTGCCCGGGCATTGGCTGAATTCATGTTTGGCGATGAGGACGCTCTTTTGCAGCTGGATATGTCGGAGTATATGGAAAAATTCAACGTATCCCGCCTTATCGGCGCTCCTCCGGGATATGTGGGTTACGAGGAGGGCGGCCAGCTTACCGAAAAAGTCAGGCGCAGGCCTTACGCGGTAATACTTATGGACGAGATAGAGAAAGCCCATCCTGATGTGTTCAATCTTCTTTTGCAGTTGTTTGAAGAAGGCAGGTTGACGGACAGCTTTGGAAGAAAAGTGGATTTCAGGAATACGGTAATAATCATGACTTCTAATGTCGGCGCGGAAGCTATCCGTAAGACCGGCTCCCTGGGATTTAAGACCCAGAAGGAAGAAGTGACTTATCAGGAGATGAAGGAAAAATTACTGGAAGAAGTAAAACGCACCTTCAAACCGGAATTCTTAAACCGCATAGATGATACCATAGTCTTTCGGCCGTTAGTAAAAGACGACCTGTTCAAGATCATTGATATTGAAATAGGCGCTGTCGCGGGCAGGCTTAAAGAGCAGGGGATCTCTCTGGAGGTCACTCCGGAAGCCAAGGAATTCCTTATTGAGAAAGGTTTTGACCCTGTCTTCGGAGCCAGGCCTTTAAAACGCACGATCCAGAGGTTCATAGAAGACCCCCTGGCATCTGAGATAATTTCCAAAAAGTTCAAAGATGGTTCGCTTGTGAAGTTATCGCGTAAAAACGAGGAGCTGGTTTTTGAATCATGATTAAAAGATTTTTCATTGAATTCGGGCGCAAGGTAATTTCTTTTATGTATCTTGTCGGGGGCTTGACTAAATTAGCTGCCCAGACTTTTTACCTTGCTTTTACCCCTCCTTTCCAGAAGTACCGTGTTTTGGAGCAGGCAAGAAAAGCCGGTTTTGACAGTTTGCCGATAGTTTCTTTGGTTTCGTTATTTATCGGATTTATCTTCGCCCTGCAGACAGCGTATTTTATGCAGCGCATCGGCTCGGAAATATATATCGCCAGCCTGGTGGCATTATCTCTGGTAAGAGAATTGGGCCCGGTGATCACCGCGCTGGTCGTCGCCGGAAGGGTCGGTGCTTCTATCACCGCGGAGCTTGGCTCGATGCAGGTCACCGAGCAGATAGACGCCCTGGAGACCCTGGCTACTAATCCCGTAAAGTACCTGGTTGTCCCGCGGTTCCTGGCTTTGACTTTTATGCTGCCTTTATTGACATTATACGCGGATATAATCGGTATATTTGGAAGCTATCTTATCTGCGTACACAAGCTGGGCATATCTTCCAGCATGTATATGCACGTTACCTTCGACTCTTTGCTTTATAAGGATCTATTTACCGGGCTGCTAAAGACCGTGTTTTTCGGGATGATCATCGCTTTTGTGAGCTGCTATGAAGGATTTAACGTGGAGGGCGGCGCGGAAGGGGTAGGGCAGGCTACTACCCGCTCAGTAGTCGCCAGCTTCATTATGATTATCGTTGCGGACTGTTTCTTTACCGCGATATTTTATTTTATATTTCCATAATTTCCATGATAGATATAAGAAGGTTAACTAAGTATTTCGGCGAGCATAAAGTCATGGATGAATTGAGCCTTA
>JAQTUD010000082.1 GCA_028710405.1 Candidatus Omnitrophota bacterium | reverse complement strand
CGCTCTTTATTTTTCCCGCTCGGCTATCCCGCATCTGGCGGTAAATTCAGAAGTCAAAGATCCGGTTTATTACAAGCATATAGGCCTTTACGCCTACACCAAGGATTTTCTGTTTACCTATAAGAACCTTCCGGTCTCCCGCCTGGAGAAGACCGAACGCCTGGAGCAGTTAAGGGTGCTGGAGGAAGGGTTTAAGATCAAAGTGATCCAGACTAAATTTGAGACTATCGGAGTGGATACCCCGCAGGACTTAAAAAAATTAGAAGATTATTTACAGAGATAGGGAGCAAAATGCGCCAGATAACCATAAGAAATATTAAGATTTCAGATAAGGACCCTATGGTTTTAATCGCCGGGCCTTGCGTCATAGAATCAGAAGCTCTCTGCCTGGAGGTCGCCTCCCGTATCAAGGAAATGGCCGCCAAACTTGGGATACCGTATATTTTTAAATCCAGTTTTGATAAGGCCAACCGGCTCTCCGTGGATTCTTACCGCGGCCCGGGCCTGAAGAAGGGATTAGAAATTTTACATAAAGTAAAAACGCGGTTAAAGATCCCGGTCCTAAGCGATATCCACTGTCAGAAAGAGATCGCCGAGGCAAGCAAGGTTTTAGATATTATCCAGATACCGGCCTTCCTCTGCCGCCAGACCGATATCGTGGTGGCCGCGGCCAAGACCGGCAAGGTGGTCAATATCAAGAAGGGGCAGTTCCTGGCGCCCTGGGATATTCTGCCCATAATTAAGAAGGCCGAGTCCAGCGGGAATAAACAGATTTTAATCACTGAGCGGGGAGTGAGTTTTGGTTATAATAACCTGGTTACGGATTTCCGGAGTTTGAGCATAATGCGCGAATTCGGTTATCCGGTGATTTACGACGCCACGCACAGCGTGCAGCTGCCCGGAGGAAGGGGCGGCTCCAGCGGCGGCCAGAGGGAATTTGTAGGAGGGCTCTGTCGGGCGGCTGCGGCCTTTGGCTGCGACGGATTATTCTTAGAAGTGCATCCCGATCCGGATAAGGCGCTCTGTGACGCTCCGAATATGATCAATCTTAAACAATTGGAACAGCTTTTAAAGCAGGTGAAAAAAATAGAAGCAGCTTTATAAAGGATAGCTATGAAAGTAAATGTAATCAAGCGGGCAAAAGAAGTTTTAGATATTGAGGCGCAGGCAATCAAAGGCCTAAAACCGCGCCTGGGCAGGGATTTCCAGAAGGCCCTAAGCCTGATCTTAAAGACTAAAGGCAGGGTAGTGGTAAGCGGGATGGGCAAGACCGGCATCATCGCCCAGAAACTCTCCGCGACCCTGGCCTCCACCGGCACCCCGAGTTTATTTTTGCATACCGCCGAGGCCATCCATGGAGACCTGGGTAAGGTTACCTGTGACGACGTAGTTATTATCCTCTCTAACAGCGGCTCCACTGACGAGATGAAACAGCTCTTGCCGTTATTAAAGAAGATCGGCGCCAGGATTATCGCCCTGACCGGCAATCTTTCATCTTCTCTGGCCAAATACAGCGACGCGGTGCTGGATATCTCCGTGAAAAAGGAGGCCTGTCCTTTGGGCCTGGCCCCTACGGCTTCCACCACTGCCGCCTTAGCTATGGCCGATGCCCTGGCAGTATGCCTCATTGAGCTTAAAGGTTTTAAAGAGAAAGATTTTGCCTTTTTCCATCCCGGAGGCGCCTTGGGCAGACGGCTCCTTCTGCGGGTAGAAGATATTATGCGCCGCGGCCAGGGGAATCCGATCATCCATGAAGATAAAAAAGTCTCTGAGGTCTTACTTAAGATTACGCAGGCCCGCGCCGGCTCTGCCACGGTCGTAGATAAAGAAGGAAGGCTCAAAGGGATATTTACCGACGGAGACCTGCGCCGGCACCTGGGAGTTGACCGGGACCTGCCGCGGCGCAAGATCAAAGATGTGATGACTAAAAACCCCACTTCCGTAAATAAAGAGATGCTGGCGGCCGAGGCGATGCGGATATTACAGGATAAAAAGATCGATGAGCTCCCGGTGGTGGATAAAAATATGCGCCCTATCGGATTATTAGATGTGCAGGACCTGTTAAAGGCGGGATTGGTGTAATGGTCTATATAGATGATAAGGATGTATTAAAGGATAAGGCCCGCAACATCAAGCTGTTATTGCTGGATGTGGACGGGGTCCTTACCGACGGCCGGATAATCTATGATTCGCGCGGCCATGATATGAAGTTCTTTGACGTGCATGACGGAATGGGGGTTTACCTGCTCTATAAGAGCGGCATTAATACCATCCTGGTTACCGCCAAAGGCTCAAAGGCCATAAAGCCGCGCGCCCGCGATATGCGGGTGGCGGAGGTCTTCGCGGATGTCTCCCCAAAGACAATTGTCCTGGATAAGATCATGAGAAAATACAGGGTCAGGCAGGAGGAGATCTGTTTTGTCGGGGATGACCTGGTGGACCTGTGCCTGATGAAGAAAGTAGGCTTTCCCGTCGCCGTATTTAACGCCGCTCCGGAGATAAAAAAGACGGCCGCCTATATTACTTTTAAAGAAGGGGGCAGGGGGGCGGTGCGCGAGATCGCTGAATTTATACTTAAAGCCCAGGATAAGTGGCAGGAAGCCCTAAGGGTTTATGATATTTAAGCTAAGAGAGATAGTTCTTTTTACCGCCATAATATCTATCGCGCTCCCGGCGTATTCCCAGGAGGACGCGTCGTTACCGTCAGACCAGCAGATCAATGATTTTTCTTTGGCCGGCTACGGAGAAAAAGGCAAGAAGACCTGGGATATCTACGGTAAGTCTGCCGATGTATTCACGGATACGGTGAAACTCCAGGATGTGGTAAGTAACTTCTACGGCCAGGATGAGGATGTCAAGCTTACCGCCGACCAGGGAGATTTTAATAAAGCCGACGGCAAGGTCCATCTGCAAGAGAACGTGGTCATTACCACTACCGGAGGCGCTAAATTAACCACGGATTCCCTGGATTGGGATAGAAAAAACCAGATAGTTACCTCCAAGGATAAGGTAAATATCCAGAAGGATAATATGGTCACCGTGGCCCAAGGCGCCAAGGCAGAGCCGGGCCTGAAGAACGTGACCTTGGTAAAAGATGTCCAGGTGGACATTAATCCTCTCACCCCTGAGCAGGAGAAGGCCGGAGTAAGCGGCGCGAAAGAAAAGATCGTGATTACCTGTAACGGCCCGGTAGATATAAATTATGAAAAGAATATCGCCGTATTCAATAATAACGTGAAGGTGGAGAGGACAGATTCCACTATCTACAGTGACAGGATGGATGTTTATTTTGCCGGGAATAAAAGCCAAGAGGCCCAGGTTCCTGTGGCCGAAAAAGAGAAAGGGCCACCGGAACTAATGGGCTCTAGTATTGAGAAGATAGTGGCCAAGGGGAATGTCAGGATCGTGCGCGGGGCGAATGTTTCCTACAGCGAAGAAGCGGTTTATACCGCCTCAGATAAGAAGATTATTTTAAACGGCAGGCCGAAGTTAGTAATCTATTCTCCGGAGGAATTAAAAGATGCATTTGCTGGAGATTAAAGGGCTCTCTAAGTCTTACGACGGCAGGGAAGTGGTCCAGGGCGTGGATATCCTGGTCAAGCGCGGCGAGATTGTGGGGTTACTTGGCCCCAATGGCGCCGGGAAAACCACAACATTCTATATGGTAGTCGGGATCATCCCGCCGAATAAGGGGACAATTACTTTTGATAATAATGATATCACCCGCTTGCCTATCCACGAGCGCGTGCATTACGGCATCGGTTATCTCTCTCAGGAGCCGTCTATATTTCGTAAGCTGACCGTTGAAGAG
>JAQTUD010000081.1 GCA_028710405.1 Candidatus Omnitrophota bacterium | reverse complement strand
GACAATCTGACGTGCTAAACCAGGCTGCACCACGGGCCCCAAAGCGGAATTATATTCTACTCAAGACTTGAACAATTGCAATGTTTTTTTACTAACTACTGATATATGGTGGGCGGTAGAGGACTCGGACCCCTGACCTTCTCTGTGTAAGAGAGACGTTCTAACCAACTGAACTAACCGCCCCCTTGAATTACATCGTCCCTGCTAATTTGCCTAATATGCCAAGTGTAAAGGCCATTACAAAGAGCGCTACTGTTTCGGTCATGCCCAACACGACCAGATAATTTCCGAAACCTTTATTGGTCTCTCCCATCGCGTCGCAGGCGCTGGCAGCGCACATACCTTGCCAATATGCAGAGAGCCCGATCGCCAGACCGGCAAAGGCGCCTATGCCCCAGCAATATAATCCTTTCGCGGCCAGCTCAAAGAGCTTATTCATTACGATCATCCCGTAAATAGTCTGAGTAAGCGGAGCACCGACAAACGCCACCAGCATAAATGAGGCCGCCTTATTCTGGCTGTAATTCTTTTTCCAGGCGCCTATTGCGCTCATCCCGGCTACTCCGGCGCCGATACCCGAACCGCAGGCAGAGAGCGCTAAAACCATACCTAAACCTAAATCTTTAAATTGACTAAGGATATTCGCTTCCATCGTCGTTCCCTCCTAGTTCTTATGTTTTATTATGAAGATTCCTGAAGCGGCTTATAGGCAGCGCCGCTCCAGGTCAAACCCGTATGATTCAGGCCGAACTCCAACACATTAAGCCTTACCCCATGCACAAGAATGGCTATGGGGCCAAGCACGATATTTAATACGTGCCCGAATACTTTGATGAGAACTCCGGCGCTAAGCCCGGCTATTCCGGAGCCAAGGCCGGCGGCCATAGCGTTAGTCGTATCGGCAATAGCGACTCCTGCCAAGCCCACCGCAAAAAGCCTGACATACGATACCACATCGGTAAAGGCGCTCATAAAGCTCAAGCCGAAAGTAACGGAGATAAAACCCGCGCCCAACCCTTTAAGCAGATTCTTACGCGGTTCAGTAAAAAACAGGACAAGTATTATGCCACAAATCGCCATCGGCAGGCCAAACGCCGGAAAAGCCTCTCCCAGGATAAGCGCGCCGGCTAAGAAAAAAGAAACCCACAAAACCGCTATCCACCCCAGATCAGCCAGGCAGGAGAGGTGCGGAAATTTTAATAATCCACGCCAGAGGTGCGCGATACTCAGATGCAGCGCGCCGATCAAAAAACAGAGCCTCTGCATTATCCCCGGGTTATTCAAAGCAGGTACAAGCGGCTTTATTCCGCGCGCGGCTAACCAACCCTGGCCAAAGAATGTCCCGGTCAGGACCCCCCAGATAATAGCGCAGGAACTTAAAATATATAAAAGATAAAAAATATCGGCGTTTCCAGAATTCCCTTTCTTCTTCTGGAACCAGAATGTCAATAATAAATAGGCCAGCCCATACCCGGCATCACCGATAAGGATACCGAAAAAGATACTAAAGAATACTATGAAGGCCGGGCTGACATCCAACTCCCGGTATCCGGGAGCAATCCCCAACATTTTCATTACCGGCTCAATCAGGCGGATCCAGTGGGGATTACGCAATAGGACAGGAGGCAGGTCTTCTTCAGCAGGATCCTGAAGCAATAAACCCCACTTCTCTTGTTTGGCGGCCTGCTCTAAATTACGCGCCTGGTCAAAGGGAATATAGCCGGTCAGGTATGCTATGTTGCCCTGCATACCCATTCCTCTGAGTGCTTCCTGAAGCTCGAGATGCTTTTCTAAATCTTTTTTTACCCCGACCAACGCCTCCAGATTTACCAAATACCGCATTATGTCATCAACTATGAGCTCTCTCATGCGCTGGTCTTCATAAAGCCGAATACGCATCTTCTCCAGGCTCATCTTGGGCGGAATTATTTCCTTAAATGACAGCTCTGGCTTCTTCTCTGAAATAATAACGCAACGGGTAACTCCGGCGCGCCTGAACATTTCCTTCAGAATAACTCCGGCGGGGATATCTTTTATTTCTTTTACCGGGACCTGATAAAGCCCGATATAAATATTATTTGCCTTGATCTTTTCTATCTCTTCAGGAGCAAAATCCCCCCAGGGTTCCCACTCGGCAATGGCGCTGTTTAGAATTAGGGAATACGCGTCAAGTTGCTGGAGGCGCTTCTCTAAATCCGCTATATGCTTAGCGGAAAATTTCCAATCCGCGGGTTTTTCTTGCCGGCTAGGAAATATTTTTTTATAGGCGGGGCTAGAGAGGATGTTTATCGCCGCCCCTGCCGTATTTATGTCATCTTTTAATCCGGTAATATCTTCGCCGGCGGGAGGCTGGCTGTATTCTATATGCATAATCCCCAGCGCGCGCAGCTTTTGAAGGGCCATATCCGCATCCTTAGATTGCGTTATAACCGCTACTTTTTTCATCGGGACGATCATCTAAATCACCCCTGCCATTTCATTCTCTTCAATTTTTTTCTTAGCCATCTTGCTGCGACCGACGGCATTCGCCATCTGGTCACCGATATATATTTTGATCAACCGGATGGCTTCTTGCGCCTCCGGTATCTTTACTTTCTCGAAAAGGTTTACCCGCTGGGTGGTAACGCGCAATTCCTGCCTTAAAACCTCAATCCCTTTTTCTATGGTAGCAATCTCCCGCTCAAGAGAGAGTAGCGCCCTGAGCGCCTCAATAGCCGCGTCCACCCAGAGGGGTGTAATAAATAGGTCGTATTCTGCGGGAGGAAATTCTAATTGTTGGAAAACAGGGAACTCCACGCCGGCGATATTCCTGCTACCCAAGGCTAAAGACCGGGGCGCAAGCCAGGCGGAAAAATCTATGCTTTCATCGGTAAGTAATCCTGACCAGGCCTGGGCAGCCTTTATTTTCAAAGACCAGCTATTCTTTTTCTCTGCCAGCAGCAAGGCCTGACGTGATATTTCCAGCTGTAACTGCTGTTTTTTTAATTGCAAGGTCGGCAGATAGCGTTCGTATTGATGTAACGCGTCGCGCTGTTTCTTTAATTCCCCTTTGGTCAGTTTAATCTTTGCCATTTTTTGGCCAATATTTTTCTATCATGGACTTTTTTATCCCGGTCTCCTCGGGGCTAAAGCACTCGGCCAGGATCTTCCATCCTAAATCCAGGGCCTCTTCAAGCTGAATATTTACTTCCAGCGACATCATCTTTTCCTCAAAAATCTTGCCGTAACGCAGGAGCTTCTTATCCCAGAGGCTCATCTGAAAACCCATCGCCTGTTTCTCTACGGCCTCCCGGTAATTAGCAAAGAGTTGGATCATTGTATCCATAATAATACGATGGTCATCGCGGGTCTTACCATTGACCTGCTGTTTAAGACGGCTCAATGACCCGAATGGCTCTATCACTTTATTCTTCAGGTAAAATTGCCCCTCGGTGATATATCCGGTATTATCCGGCACCGGATGCGTTACGTCGTCGCCGGGCATGGTGGTGGCGGCCAGGATAGTAATGGAACCAGCGCCTTCAAAATCTACCGCTTTTTCATAACGGCTGGCTAATTGGCTGTAAAGATCCCCGGGGTAACCGCGGTTAGAGGGGACCTGCTCCATGGTAATAGCGATTTCTTTTAAGGCATCACAGAAGTTGGTCATGTCCGTTAGCAGGACCAGGACATTTTTACCTGAAAGCGCAAACTGCTCGGCAACCGCCAGGCTGATATCCGGGACCAACAGGCATTCCACTACCGGATCAGCTGCGGTGTGGATAAAGAATATCGCCCGGGATAAAGCCCCCTGCTTCTCCAGGGTATCGCGGAAGAAAAGATAATCATCGTATTTCAGCCCCATCCCCCCGAGGATAATGATATCCACCTGCGCCTGGATAGCCACCCTGGCTAACAATTCATTATACGGCTCCCCGGCAATGGAAAAAATGGGGAGTTTTTGAGAGACCACCAGG
>JAQTUD010000080.1 GCA_028710405.1 Candidatus Omnitrophota bacterium | reverse complement strand
GAGATGAGGCCTCCATCGCGCAATAGTCTACGCCTGCTTTAAGCATCCTGGCAAGCAGTGACTGGAGCTCTAGCGGCCCGGGGGTAGTGTTTTTGGCAAGGGTGATTTTATTTTTGAAACGGTAATTGATCGTGCCGATTACCGCGGGAGAGGATCCGGTTTGCTGCAGTATTTTTTCCAATAGATAAGAAACGGTTGTCTTACCGTTAGTGCCGGTAATGCCGATTACCTTCACTTTATTGGAAGGATGGCCGTAAAATTCCGCCGCTAGCCTTGCCAATGCCAGGCGCGTATCTTTGACGCGTATAAAAACAGCCTTTCCTGGTGACCTGGTGACCTGGTCCCCTTTCGGGGAGGCTTCGCACTGACCTGGTGACTGAAATATAACCGCTTTTGCGCCCTTCTTTATCGCTTCAGCAATATAATCATTCCCATCCCCTGCGGAACCCTTTATCGCCACAAAGACATACCCGCCCAAGACATCTTTAGAGTTACAACTTATGCCTTTAACCGTAAAATCAGGAATTTTTACGTAAGGCCTCCGCTGGTCCAAAAATTTAATTAAACGTTTTATTTTCATTTACCGCCGCAGCCTCGTTAAACGGGCTTTTTGCCCTTAGATATTTTATAGCGTCGCTGGCGACATTTTTAAATACCGGAGCAGCCACTACGCCGCCGAAATAAGACGGATGCGGAGCGTCAACTATCACCACAATAGCCACCATCGGGTCTTCCACCGGAGCAAAACCGATAAAAGAAGCCACAAATTTATTATGCGAATATGTGCCGTTAGGCTCTAATTTTTGCGCGGTCCCGGTCTTTCCGGCGGCAGTGATGTCTGGGATCTTCGCCATCTTTCCCGTCCCTTCTTCAATTACACCGGCAAGGATACTCTTTACCCTGAACGCGGTCTCGGCAGAGATAACCTTATGCATAAGGACCGGGGGGAATTCTTCTATTACCTCATCATATTTATCGCGTATCTCTTTTATAATATACGGCTTCATCAATTGGCCGCCGTTAGCGATCACGGAGATGGCGCTGGCTAACTGCAAAGCGGTCACCCCTATTTCCTGGCCTATCGGAATAGCCGCGATGGATATCTTGGACCACAAACGCGGCTCCTTTGCCGATCCGGCGATCTCTCCTGGCATATCCACGCCTGTCTTTACGCCGAAACCAAAAAGCTTTATGTAACGATATACAGTATCGTTACCTAATATCTGCGCCACCTTGGTCGTGCCGATATTACTGGACTGCCCGATCACCTCACGAAAAGTAAGCCATCCGTGTGGCTGATGGTCATGTAATGTATGGCTGGCTACCCGGTAAGAGCCATTCTCGCAGAAAAACCTGTCTGTCTCTTTTACTTTTCCTTCCTCAAGTGCCGCGGAAGCGGTAACAATCTTAAAGACCGATCCGGGTTCAAACATATCGCAGATCGCCCGATTACGCATCTGGTCTTTACTGATGCCGCTGCGGTTATTAGCGTCAAATGTCGGACGGTTAGCCAAAGCAAGGATGGCCCCGGTATGCGGATCCATCACCACGATACTGGCCCCTGCGGCATGGTAGGTCTTATACGCCTTATCCAGCTCCCTTTCGGCGATATACTGGATCACCTCATCTATAGTCAGGACTATATCGTAGCCGTCGCGAGGCAAAACCATCTTCTCCCAAAGGTTAAGCTTCTTCTGGCGCGCGTCCCTCAAGAATAAAGCCCAACCTGCTTGCCCTTTAAGGTATTTATCGCAATAAAGCTCTGTCCCCTCCAACCCCAGGTTATCCAGTCCGGCGAAACCAAGCAGATGGCTCCCTTGGTAGCTGTTAGGATAAGTACGTTTGCTCTCTTTCAATAACCCCAGGCCTTCTATATTTAACCTTTTGATCGCCTCTGACTGCTCAGGCGTTATCTTACGGGCGATCCAGATAAAAGATTTCTTACGATAAAGCCTGTCTCTTAAATAAGCATAGTCTAAACCCAGGACCGGGGCGATCTTTCTGATCGCGCCTTCTTTATCTTTGATCTGGTCGCAGGCCGCGTACAAGGAATCCACCGATATATTGACCGCTTGCGGCTTGAGGCGGCAATCATATATAGTCCCCCGGCGGGGTTCCAATTCTACAAATAGGTTGTGTTGTTTTTTGGCTATACCGGCAAGATAACTTGAGCGGAAGAATTGAATAAAGATTAGGCGCCCGACGCATAAGATAAGAAAAACCAGGAAGAATAAAAATACCGCCTCTGCTCTGCGGCGATAATTGCTTATATACACAATTTTTGAGAATTTGAATTACGAATATTGGTTACGGAGGATTAATCGGCCTCGCCTCTGCCTGTCTCTTTACGCCAAAAATACGGGAAAGCAACGTTTCTCTCTTGGACCCTGCCATATCCTGGCGCATACGTAACGGCGCAGACTCTAATTTTACCAGACGGTAACCATCGGGTATCTGCAACTGCGCGCACTTCGGGAGCCTGGAGCTTATCTCCGCCAAGGATGTATTTCTTTTAATATTGTATCTTAAGAGGGTATTTTTATCAAGCAATTCCTGAGAGAAAACCTGCTTTTTTTGTCCTTCGTATGCAAGGCAGAAGATCCTGGTCTGCTGATAGACGTAGAAAAGGCAGAAGGCGGTAATAAAGAAAACTGTAGATAAAAACTTAGGGATCCTCATTTTATATCTTCTCCCCAACCCTGAGCTTACTGCTGCGGCTGGAAGGGTTGGATTCTACTTCCTGAAATCTGGGAACCAGGGGTTTGGGCGTAATTATATTTAATAACTGTTCACCCGCGGCATGACGAAAAGCAAATTTTACTATCCGGTCTTCTAAAGAATGGAAAGAGATAACGCAGATCCTGCCCCCTTTTTCTAAAACCGTAAATGCCTTGTTGATGGCCTCTTCCAGGCTCTCTAACTCCCTGTTCACGGCGATACGCACCGCCTGAAATGTCCGGGTCGCCGGATGGATACGGTGATAACGGTACCTGTATCTGGCCGGGATAGACCTGGTGACAATATCAGCCAACTGCGAAGTAGTAGAAATAGGGGACCTCTTTCTTTCCTCCACCAAAAGATGCGCGATACGATTATGCCATCGCTCCTGGCCGAAACTCCAGAGTAAATTAGAAATCTCTTCTTCAGTGAGATTGTTCACCAGGTCATAGGCAGAGATATAACTTTCCGTGTCTAAACGCATATCCAGCGGCCCCTCGTTTTGAAAACTAAATCCTCTCTGGGGGTCTTCCAGTTGAAAGGAAGAAATACCCAGGTCGAATAATACCCCGTCTATTTTTTTTACATCTAGGGATTTCAGGATGGTATCAATATTCATAAAATTACCGTGCACAAAATCGCAGGATCCTGAAAAATCACTCAACCTCTGGCGCGCGGATTCCAGAGACTGCTTATCCCTATCGATACCGATCAGCCTGCCCCCGGGCAAGATACGCTCCAGGATCAAACGGCTGTGCCCGGCGGTACCCATGGTCGCATCTACAATGATCTTTCCCGGAGCTAAATTCAGATAATTTAGGACTTCTTCCGTCATCACGGGAATATGAAATTTAGACATCCATCAACTTCTCAGCGATCTCTTCAAAGGACTGCTTTGAAGAGCCGTAAAACTCTTGCCAGCTGTTTCTGGCCCAGATCTCAATTCTATTGGATACGCCGACTAAAACCACGTCTTTTTTTATCTCGGCGAAATCTTTCAGGTATTGGGGGAGTAATATCCTGCCCTGTTTATCCGGGGCTACATCCACAGCGCCGGAGAAATAAAGGCGGTTAAAGGTGCGCCCTTGCTGTTTGGTAAAAGAGATGGCCTTGAATTTATTCTCCTGTGAGCGCCACTCTTCTTCCGCGAACATAAAAAGGCACTTATCCAGGCCCCTGGTAACAAAAAATTTCTCTATGAAATTGCCCTTGGCAACCTCGCGAAATTTGGCAGGTAAGATAAGACGTCCCTTACGGTCTATGGAATGCAGATACTCACCATAGAACATTTTTGTGCCCTCCCC
>JAQTUD010000079.1 GCA_028710405.1 Candidatus Omnitrophota bacterium | reverse complement strand
CGGTAATAAGCGCCCTCTTCATCGTAAACCCCCTTGGTCGACCTCTCTCTGCATCTGGTAGATCTCTTTTACGCTGGCTGCAATATCTTATTTATAATCCCAGGCCGGATAGTGGGACCTGAATTTAGAGACATCGCTCACCCACCAGATATGATCCCCTATCCTGTTCTTATCCTGGTACTGATAATTCATCTTCTTACCGCTGGTCTTCTCGCATATCTGGATAGCCTCCAGCATAGAAACATTGGCAAACCTGCCTCCGCCGATGTTATAAACCTCTCCCGGCCGGGGCTTTTGGAAAAAATGATAGAAAGCGTTTACCAGGTCAAAAGAATGTATATTGTCCCTGACCTGTTTGCCTTTATAACCATAGATCTTATAAGTCCTGCCGGTAATAGCGCATTTTACTAAGTATGATAGAAAACCATGGAGCTCGGCCCCGGAATGCGCAGGCCCGGTAAGGCAGCCTCCCCTGAAGGTCCCGGTCTTGATTCCAAAATACTTTCCATACTCCTGGGTCAAGATATCCGCGGCCACTTTAGAAGCGCCAAAGACACTATGTAAACAGGAATCAATGCTCATCGACTCATCGATCCCTTTATAATAATTATGCTCTTTAGGTAATTCGTATCTAGTCTCTAATTCCACCAGCCCAAGATAATTAGGCCGGTCCCCGTAGACTTTATTAGTGGAGGTAAAAATAAATACCGCCTGCGGGCAATAGTTTCTGGTGGACTCAAGCAAAGTGAGGGTCCCGTTGGCGTTGACAGTAAAATCCATCCGGGGGTCGCTGGCTGCCCAATCGTGAGAGGGCTGGGCCGCGGTATGCACGACTAAAGCGATATCCTTGCCTATTTTTTTAAATATCCTGCCGATCTTGTGGTGGTCCCGGATATCTACAGAATAATTTTTAAAATTCTTATACTGTTTGAGCAGCCTCAACTTATTCCAGGTGACATCTCCGTCTCGGCCAAAGAATAC
The DNA here is from genome assembly GCA_028710405.1 of Candidatus Omnitrophota bacterium. Classification (GTDB taxonomy): domain Bacteria; phylum Omnitrophota; class Gorgyraeia; order Gygaellales; family Profunditerraquicolaceae; genus JAQTUD01. The sequence continues at coordinate 3,067 of JAQTUD010000079.1, read as the reverse complement.
CCGGCGCATATTATTATCAATGCCGATCACGTCAAAACCTTTTTCACAGAAGAAAGATACCGTCTCAGAACCGATCAGACCGCAGGAACCCGTGACAATTACTACTGACATTGCTTGAATCCTCCTTCGTTTTTACTTTCTTACTGTTTTTTACTCTCCTACTTTCTTACTTTCTATATAATCCCGCTATATTCTGCCATTTACTCAAAAGCCACTTTTTATTTTTAACGCACCAGCCAACAGTATCCCGCATCCCTTCTCTAAAATCGGTTTTTGGCCTCCAGCCGGTTTGGCGGCGCACTTTGCGCGAGTCTAACTTATACCTGGCATCGTGGCCGGGCCGGTCTCTGACGAACTGGATCATCCTCTCTTGGGCACCCAAAATCTTCAGCAGTAATTTTACTGCTTCAATATTAGGCCTCTCCTGGCCGCTACCCAAATTGTAAACTTGACCTATACTGCCCTTATTTAGAATATGCAGGATCCCGCGCGCGCAATCTCCGACAAAGAGCCACTCCCTGACATTCCTGCCATCGGCATAAACCGGTATCTTTTGGCCTTTTAGGACTTTTAAGACTGATAAAGGAATGAGTTTCTCGGGATATTGCCAGGGGCCGTAATTATTACACGGCCGGATAATGATTGCCGGAACTCCGTAAGTACGGATATATGATTTTACCAGTAGATCCGCCGCGGCCTTGGAGGCGGCGTAAGGACTACTGGGCTTAAAAGGCGAATCTTCGGTAAATTCGCCTTTTTTTATTTCTCCGTATACCTCATCTGTTGAGATATGCAGAAATCTTTCTGTCTTGTATTTTAGCGCGGTATCAAGCAATACCGACGTCCCTATAATATTGGTTTCAAGAAAAATCCGGGCATCGCGAATACTACGGTCAACATGGGTCTCCGCGGCGAAATTAACCACCGCATCAGGCTTCTCTTTGGCAAAGATGCCATCTATTCTTTTCTTGTCGCAGATATCAACCCGATAAAACTTAATCTTATTTGCGGCTTTTTTTAATCTTGATAGATCACCGGCATAAGTAAGCTTGTCTATTACTACCAGGGACTGCCAGGGGAAGTTTCCTGCGGAAACAGCTTCTCGCAAGGAAACAAGAAGCCGGACGAATTCGCTGCCTATGAACCCGGCCCCGCCGGTGATCAATATTTTAGATAATCCTCTACGCATTCTTCCAAGACTTCCTTTGTCGAGCGCACTGTGAATCCGCTCTGCTGGAGCTTTTTTGTAGAAAGGAGCAGATTAGTCCTTACTATATTCAGTTTTTTGAAATCTATGACCTGATATTTAAAGGAAGGGTTATATTTCCTGTAAATCTCCATAAGGTCGGGATAAGAAAGGCCTCCCTTATTTACCACATTATAGATCCCGCGCGCGTCTATTCTTATTAAATGCCTTAAGGCCCGGATAAAATCAGGCATATAGGTCACAGAATTCGCCAGCGCTATGACTTTCTTATAATGGATCAGCTTATCCAGTAGGTTTTTAGGGTGCGGACGGTTATCCAAAGGTATCCTGATCCTGATGATCAAGATATTGAATTTATCGCTTAATATTTCTAATGCCCTTTCAGAATAAATCTTGCTCCTGGAATAAAAAAGGCTGAAGAAATCCGGGATCTTCCTTTCAGCCAACGGCCTGTCTTTTTTATAATCAAAGCGGTAGATGCAGCCGCTTGAGATATGTATCAATTTGATCTTATTCCTTATGGCCGCCTCCGCCAGCATAACCGGCACAAAGGCATTTGAGCAAAGGGTCTTATCCAGGTCCCGCTCGCAATCATCCACATTCCTTCCGCTGTGGCCGATGCAATTAATAATAATCCCAGGCTTAAATTTATTTATCGCTTCTTGAACGCTAGAGAAAGAAACTATTCTTTCCCGCCAGATATTACAGTCAAACGCCTCTCTTATCCTTTGGCCTATGTAGCCGGCACCCAGGACAAGTATTTTACTATTCATCCTGTAATACCCTCTTTAAATACTCTCCGTAACTGGTATCTATCCTGAAGGCTATCTTTTTGAGCTGCTTGTCGTTTATATATCCGGCGCGCCAGGCGACCTCTTCAATACAGCCGATCTTTAATCCCTGGCGTTCTTCTATGGTCTTAATAAAAAGCGAGGCGCTGATCAGGGAATCATACGTGCCGGTATCTAACCAGGCATATCCTCTACCCAAAAGCTTTACCCGTAGCTTACCCCGGCGCATATAATGCTTATTTATATCAGTGATCTCCAGTTCCCCTCTCTTGGATGGCTTCAAGCCCTTAGCGATATCTACAACCTGATTATCATAAAAATATAAACCGGATACAGCCCACTTTGACTTTGGTTTCTTGGGCTTCTCCTCTAAAGAGGTAACTTTGAGGTCCTGATCAAACCCGATCACCCCGTAACGTCCGGGGTCTGTCACGCAATAACCAAAGATCAACGCCCCATCTTCTAGCTCACGGGCCTCCTTTAGGACCTCGGTAAAATCCTGCCCGTGGAAAATATTATCTCCTAAGATAAGGCAGACATTATCTTGGCCGATAAATTTTTCGCCGATAATAAAACTTTCTGCTATGCCTTGCGGCTTGTTTTGTGCGGCATAAGAGATCTTTATCCCTAAATCCCGTCCATCTCCTAATAGATTTTTGAACCTGGGCATGTCGGTTGGAGTAGTGATGATCAAAATATCCCTTATCCCGGCTAACATCAGGATAGAAAGGGGATAATAAACCATCGGCTTATCGTAGACTGGAAGCAGCTGCTTGCAGGTGCCTTTAGTGATAGGATAAAGCCTAGTAGCCCTGCCCCCTGCCAGGATTATTCCTTTCATGCCTTCCCCTTTATGGAAAAATAAAGAAATAGGAGCACTAGTAATGAGAATAAGGTCACGGAGTTTGCCGTGATTATGATCTTGTCTTTTATATTAATTCCGTAGAGGATCCAGAGGAAAACGCCCAGAGAAAGTTGGCAGAGAGTAACCAGGCTCATATCCCTGGCAGACCTGGTTTTAAATGTCTTGAAGATCTGCGGGAAGAAAGAGAGATCGGAAGAGCGTCGT
>JAQTUD010000078.1 GCA_028710405.1 Candidatus Omnitrophota bacterium | reverse complement strand
GTATACGGTATTAGAATAGCGAGGTGAATATGAAACTGGTCATAGCGATAATCCAGCCCTATAAGCTGGAAGAAGTAAAGGAAGAACTTTATAAGGCAGAGGTTAATTTAATTACGGTTAGTGAAGGCTTAGGACATGGCAGACAGATGGGTGCTACAGAGATATACCGTGGTCATAAAGAAACCGGAAACCTGCTGCGTAAAATAAGGCTGGAGATAGCGGTCAACGATGATTTCGTTGAACCCACGATAAAGGCTATCGTTCGGGGGGCAAAGAGCGGGGAAACCGGTGACGGAAAGATCTTTGTCCTGGATTTAAAGGAGTGCGTGCGTATCCGTACCGAAGAGAGGGGCTCGGTTGCCATAGGGTAGACGTTTATAAAAAAGGGGCCAGGCCCCTTTTTAAAAAAAGAGCCTGGCCCCTTTTTTTGGGGTTACCAAAAACACGCTATTTTTACTTGTATATATAGGTAGAGTTAAAGCATAATTTTTGGGCACATCGTAGTGCAAAAGTAGGCATAATAAGCAAGAACGTAGGCGTTCAATTAGTCGCAATATTGCGGCGGCTAAGAGAACGCTTATTTTTTTAAGGAGGATCAAATGCCAAAGAAGAAGACGCAAGCACAGACAGAAGTAAAAACCAAGAACCCTCTGGTCAACGGTAATTTTGACGAAAAAGCGGCAATGAACGCGATGAAGATGATCAAGGAGAAAGGTATTCAGATCGTAGATTTCAAGTTTAATGACCTGCCCGGACTTTGGCAGCATTTTTCTATTCCGGCTTCGGAATTACTGGAGATGGACGATATTACGCGTTCTATCTGGGTGGACGGTATCGGGTTTGACGGATCTTCCATCAGGGGTTTTCAGAAGATACAGGAGTCGGATATGATCATGATCCCGGATCCGACAACTGCCGTGCTTGATCCGGTCTGCGAAGTGCCGACTTTAAGCGTTATCTGCGATATTTACGATCCCCTAAACCGCAGGCCTTATAGTCGTGATCCCCGCTATATCGCCAAAAAAGCGGAGAAATACCTTAAGGATACCGGTATCGCTGATTCAATTTATTTTGGTCCGGAGGCGGAGTTCTTTATCTTTAACAGTATCCGTTTTGACCAGACCGAGAATTCCGGTTACTACTTTATTGATTCCGACGAAGCGGATTGGAATACCGGCCGTGATGAAAATCCGAACTTGGGGTATAAGATACGTTTTAAAGAAGGGTATTTTCCGGTGCCGCCGCACGATTCCATACAGGACTTAAGGAGCAGGATCATTCTGAAGATGATCGAGTCGGGCATCAACGTGGAAGTGCATCACCACGAGGTCGCAACGGCGGGCCAGTGCGAAATTGATATGAAGTTTGATAAGTTGACCAAGATGGGCGACAACCTCCTGCTTTACAAATACATTATTAAGAATATGGCTAAGAAGAACGGGATGGTCGCTACCTTTATGCCTAAACCGCTCTTTGCGGACAATGGCTCCGGAATGCATTGCCATCAGAGCCTCTGGAAGAACGGCGTAAACCTTTTCTATGATAAAAATGGCTACGCGCTCCTCTCCCAGACCGCCAAATACTATATCGGCGGGCTCTTGAAGCACGCCAACAGTTTAATGGCATTCTGCGCCCCGACTACTAATTCCTATAAGAGGCTGGTTCCCGGATATGAGGCTCCGGTAAACCTGGTATATTCCGCGCGCAATCGTTCGGCCGCGGTAAGGATACCGATGTATTCGGATAGCCCGAAATCAAAAAGGATAGAATTTCGTCCGCCGGACCCGGCATGTAATGGCTACCTGGCATTCTCGGCAATGCTTATGGCCGGGCTTGACGGAATACAGAATAAGATCGACCCGGGCAAACCCGTGGATGTTGACCTCTTTGAATTGGGTGAAGAAGAGCTTAGCAAAATCGCTACCGTGCCTTCATCGCTGCGCAGGGCGATCGATGCCTTAGAGGCGGATCATGACTACCTTTTAAAAGGCGGAGTTTTCACTAAAGACGTGATTGATGTATGGCTGGAATATAAGCGTAAGAGAGAGATAGACCCGGTAAGGATGCGCCCGCATCCATATGAGTTCTATTTGTACTTTGATATTTGACGAATCCCGAGGGAGTCTCTAAAAGGTATTCGTGACCGAGGGGTGAGTTCTATTTGTACTTTGATATATAGAGATTAATTCAGAGGGACACTTTCCTGAGCCTCGCCTAGGGGACACTTTCCTATGTATATCTAGTTATATTACTACGGAAAGTGTCCCCTTCAGCTCGGGCGGAAAGTGTCCCCTAAGCAGGGTGCAGGAGGGGGAATAGGGACGGTTCTCTGATGAATTGAGAACCGTCCCTAAATTGGGCCCGAGAGTGACTAAAATTTAGGCAGGTGAGGGATGGAGAACCAAGGTTCCTTATATAAGTCCGTATTAGAGAAGGTTGAGCGCCCATTACTGGAGCATATTTTGCAGCGCACTGCCGGTAACCAGCTCAAGGCAGCTAGGATTTTAGGAATAAACCGTAATACCATGCGCTCCAAGATCAAGAAATTAGGCATTGATGTTGCCAGATGGAAGATGATATGAAAAAGCTAAACGGTTTTCCGGAAAAACAGGGGCTTTATGACCCGGAGTTTGAACATGATTCCTGCGGGGTGGGGTTTGTCTGCGATATTAAGGGAAGAAAATCTCACCGGATCATCGCGGATGGGCTCGAGGTATTAGCGCGTCTTGCGCATCGCGGGGCAACCGGGGCTGACCCGGCTACCGGGGACGGGGCAGGTATCCTTATTCAGATGCCGCATAAATTTCTTAAGCATGTCTGTCAGGAAGCAGGAATCAGTCTGCCTGATCAGGGCGGATATGGCGCTGGTTTAGTATTCTTGCCGCAAGATGAAAAATACAGGGAATTCTGCAAAGACGTATTTTTAGAAAAAGCGCATAGAGAAGGATTGCGTATTTTAGGCTGGCGCCAGGTACCGGTGGATCATTCCGGGATAGGTAAACTCGCCCGCAAGACACAGCCGGCGATTGAGCAGGTTTTTATCTCGTCCGGTTCAGGCATAAAAGAAGAGATTGATTTTGAAAGAAGGCTGTATCTAGTCAGGAAACAGGTTGAGAACACCGTTGGTGCTTTAGGCCTCAGAGAAAAATCGTCTTTCTATATCACTAATCTTTCCTGCCGCATGCTTTCTTATAAAGGATTATTGATGCCGCAGCAGGTGGAAGGTTTCTTCCCGGATCTAAAAGACCCGTACTTAGAGAGCAGCCTGTGCCTGGTACATTCGCGTTACAGCACTAATACTTTCCCGACCTGGGACCTGGCGCAACCCTTTAGATTTCTGGCGCATAACGGCGAGATAAATACTTTAAGGGGGAATATCAACTGGATGCGGGCAAGAGAAGGCTTGCTGGAGAGTGAGGTTTTCGGTAAAGAGCTGAAAAAACTTTTTCCTGTGATCGTGCCCGGAGGCAGCGATTCTGCGGCGATCGACAATGTCTTTGAGTTACTGGTACTCTCCGGCCGTCCGCTTGATCAGGCGATGATGATGCTTATCCCGGCGGCTTGGGAACAGAATACATTATTGGGTGAGAGGGCCAGGGATTTCTATAAGTATCACGCCTGCTGCTTAGAACCCTGGGATGGGCCGGCAGCGATCGCTTTTACCGACGGCACAAAAATAGGCGCTCTCCTAGACCGCAACGGCCTGCGTCCGGCGCGCTACCTGGTGACTAAAAATGATCTAGTGGTGATGGCCTCGGAGGCCGGAGTTCTGGATATTCCAGCGCGGGATATACTTATTTCCGGAAGACTGGAGCCGGGGAAGATGTTTTTTATTGATACCGCCCAGGGCCGCATCATAGACGACGCTGAGATAAAAGAAAAAGCCGGTTCAGACAAACCATACTCGGATTGGCTTAAAGATAATATGCTGGAGTTGGAGGGATTGCCGGGAGCAGAATTACGCGGCAAGGATGCGGATATCTCTGCCTTGCCGCTAATGAAAGCCTTCGGTTATACGCGCGAAGACCTGAAATTTATCATCAAGCCGATGGTGGAGAATGGCGCGGAGCCGGTGGGGTCAATGGGTAATGACACTCC
>JAQTUD010000077.1 GCA_028710405.1 Candidatus Omnitrophota bacterium | reverse complement strand
CGCCTGGGCAATTATGAGTTTAGGCGGCGGGATCAGGGATATAGAGCCTGCGCCGCGAAGAATATTGGATTTTGCGAAAGAGAACAAGGTCAAGGTAGATTATTATCATCCGGAAAAAGGCAATATTGAGGTTGAGGGTTTTGATTTTACCGGAAAGGACGAAAAGGTAAGAGGCGGATCCATAGTGACTTTTGAGTGGACTGACTTTTGGGTAATAGCCGCAAAGATGCTTGGAGACAGGGAATTTGCCGTCCATCTGGAAGCCCAGCTGCAAAAAGCGCTTTACAAAGGCACCCTTCCTTACGCTACCGAAGAGAGGTCTCCTACCGGTTTTGGCTGGAATACTCCTTCAGGGAAGAAGAACGTTATTTCCACGTTATGGTATTATCTCGCGACTTCCAACGTAAATATATTTGACTCTAATGATGAAACTTTAATGCGGAGCGGAGCGAATCCACAGATCAGGGAAGCTTTGAAGGAATTTACTTTCTCCCAGGAAGAGTTACGTAAAAAGGGAGTGGAGTATGGCGTGCGAGAACTATACAGCGTGCCTATTGACATAGAAAAAGGACTGAAGAACGCGACAGATATCCTTTCTAAGACCAAGGACAGGGAGTCCCGGGAATTGTTAACCGCCTATATCTCGCTCGGAAATGCCCTGGCAAACACCCTGCATCCTTCGCCTTTTGAGGATATCCATCTGGGCGTAAGCCTGGGCGGGAAATACGGGACGCCTTTAAACATGGCCAATATCATTTATGGCATGACTAATATGGAGAAAGGGAGCAAGCTGACTCCTTATATGTGGTGGATAGGGGGAGTTGCCCTTTTTGATGATCTGACCAACCTCGTTTTTAATATGCCCAGGATGGAAGAGACCGAAGGCAAGGGCGGAGTTATGGTAATTGAAGGCAAGGGCGCGGATTTAAGGATTGTTGAATTCAGGGTTCCGGAGGTCATCGTTAACGCCCAATATGACGCGCAGACAGGGGCCATTAAGGAAGGCCAGAAGAAGATACATATGGTCCAGATGGATATGCCCTGGGAGAAATTATCAAAATGGATTAACAGGGCAATAAGGTGGGACAATCCTTTTAAATCCAATTATTCCGCTATTGTCTATCTAAGCGATATCCATCGCGAAGGTTATAGAAAGAGTTTCTTCAATGACGACCCGGGGTATACATACCTTCTTTTCCGCCAGGGCCATTACCAGTACATATTGCGGGTCAATACAGAGACAAGGTCGGTTGATATAGTTTCAGAAGCGCTGATGTTCTATGGTTATGCCGATAAAGCCGTAAATAACTTTGAGACTGAAACCTTCCTGCGCGATGTTGGCTGGTGGATGGACAATAACCAAGTTATGCCTATTCCTTCGGTATTACGTTTGAATTCCGCGAAGAATTACATAGAAGCCGTGAAGAGCGCCTATGGAGCGGAAGTCTCGCCTCTTACCGGAGAAGTCAGGCTTTATAAGGGCTTCTCTGATATGCCGGTGCGGGTAACTAATAAATACGGCGTGCCTTATAATCCTTATACGGGAAATGTTATGGTTCCTTCGGTAAAGATGAGCTTGATACAGTGGGCGATGGAGCGCGGCATAAGCGGAAGGCACACGTTTGCTGTCCTGGATAAAGGGAACGATATAGATATCCTTTATGGCCAGGAGCTCGATGGAATAAAAACAGTTGAGAAAGACGGAAAAATTGAATATCAGGGCGATAAATTGACCCTGCTTAAAGGCACTAAGTATGTGGAGGTGGAGACAAGCCCCCTGAAGTATGATTCTAAGCCGGTCGCTTTAGTCGTAATCAACGAAGAAATAAGTGTCCCCGCGGCCGTAGTTTATACCTTCAGAAACAATGCCCCTCAGTCTTTCTTCCTTGATGAGCAGGGGGCAAGGGGATTGGAAAGGTTACAGACTTTATCAAAGAAGGTAAGCGTAGATTTTGATAAAGGCGCGCGCATAACGCTCACACCCGGTACTCTTGTCAGCTGGGATGAGGAATACATTACCAGGGATTCTAACGGAGGGATAATCCCCGGCATTGTGGAGTTTGTCAGAGACCAGAGGTTTATGGATACTTACGCTAAGCTTGCGCCGGTTGATACCGCAGCAGAAGATATTTATACGGGCAAGATTCCTTTCGGCGTGATAGAGAATACGGAAGGGCCTGTTTTCAGGAATAACCTTAAGCCGCTGGAGTATAGCATCAATCCTGCTGATGTTGCCGCGGATATTGAAAGCGTACTTTCTTCTGTGGATCCGGAAATAGCCCGCCAAATCAGGGCGTTAGCTAACCAGGATTCTCTTGATGCCGTTTACGGGCAGAAGGTCTCTGCTTACAGGGACTATATGCGGGAGCTGCTTACTTTTGTGCAGGCGAGGGATATGCCAAGGCAGAGCCAGGTGATGAAGGACTTATATGAGAGGATAAACAAGGACTTGCCGATAAGCCAGGAAGAGGCAAGGCATTACCTAGAGCAGTTACACGGGATGGAGTATTGGAAGGCCCAGGCAGGGCTGGAAATAGACAAGGCAAAAGAAGGGGTAACCAACAATATTAACGCTTCCCAGGATTCTTTAGTAGTGGCAGATGCCAGGTGGCTAGAAGAAAAACAGGAGGCGGAGGAAGGCGCAGCTATTTTAGAGCAGAAGATTACGGATATATCCGCGGAAACCGTAAACTTGACGAATGAACAGCAAAAGGCATTAACTGAAGGCAATCAGGAACTGGTTGATTTCTACAAAGAGATGCTTGAGGGTCTGGAAAAAGAAGAAGTTGTTGTGGCCCAACAATTAGGGAACGCCAGGAATTATATTTCCAGATTAGATAATTTAGACGCGGGGATAGACGTTGCCTATGATTTAGCGGTTGCCCGGGCAAACGTGCTCAAGTGGCAGGCGGCCCAGGAATCCTTAAATGATATTAGCGCAGGCTGGGATAAAGACCCTCTGCACGCCCTGGAGAATTGGACAGAATACCAGAGAGAGAACATAGATTACAGGCTGGCGAATATAGAGGAAGGCATAGAATACCTGGAACATAAGCTTGAAATAGCCGGCCAGGATTACGCCTCTTTGGAAGATGAATTAGAGGAAGCCGACAGCTATCTTAGCAAGCTCAATGATGAGTTGGCTGAATCAGAAGAATATTTGGCTGTTCTTCAGGAGGGTATTGGACTCCTTGAAGGAAGCGGCAAGTGGTCGATTAGTTGGATACAGAAGCAGTTAGATAAGGCGATAAAAGAGAGCGACGCTAACATTAATGACCCGGAATGGGGGATACCCGGATTAAAAGATAAGTTGGCCGAAGCAAAGTCCGCCTTTACAGAAGCACAGCAGTGGATGGATAATCTAAGGAGCGAGCTTCAGAATGCAATTTCATTTAAGGAAAATAACCCGAATGACCCGAATGCCGACGCGAATATAACTTATTGGCAGGGGCGGATTGCCGAACAGGAGACGGAGATAGCAGATAAGCGGGAAGGCGTTGAATATTGGCAGAAAAGATTAGATGATGCTATCGGTTATATGGGGGAGGCGGATGAAGGCATTACTTATTGGAATAACGAATTAATAAAAGCCAGGGCTCATCTTAAGGCGTTGAATGTAAAGTCAGGCTACGCAGAAGCGCGGAACGAAGCATTAGAAACAAAACTTATACCCGCGGCAGAGGCGTATATCTCCGGCCTAGAGGCAGGCAAAGACGGGTCAACGGCATACAGGAATGATTTGGGAGAGCGGATTACAAAAGCAAAGAATGAGCTTTCTTCGGCTCAAGATGATTATCAGGGAGGCGTTGAGTATCTAGAGTGGCGCCAGGACGCGGTTAAGGCCGCCTATTCGTTATTGACGGATTTAAAAGATATCAAGTCGCGCTTAAGCGGGAACCTCCAGGCTGTAAATTCTTCCCAGATGCAGTACCTTAAGGCGCAGAAGAAGCTCTATGAGCAATTAAACAGGGTAAGAGAAGCCGGCAAGGCATTAGTGGAGCTCTTGCCGGATATTGAAAAACTGGATAGAGAACTTACCAGTGCCATTGGTTCAGCGGATATTAAAGATAAGGCGCAGGCAACATATAATAAGGATATCTTTATCCTGTCTCTGCGGGAGAAGTTGCTGGCCCCGTATATGGTGTCTGATGAGGACTTGAACAAGAT
>JAQTUD010000021.1 GCA_028710405.1 Candidatus Omnitrophota bacterium | reverse complement strand
TCCGGGGATATATCCGGTTATACCTACCATATGGCCGACGTGGCCACGGATAATTACGATAGGGAATTTTCCCTGGGGATAGCCTCCAATGAAAGAAAGATGATCTACGAGTTAGACGACGCCCTGAAGAAAATAGATGAAGGCGCGTTCGGCATATGCGAAGATTGTAAATCCCCCATCGCCAAAAACAGGCTCAAAGCGGTCCCCTACGCGCGTCTCTGCCTGAAGTGCCAGGAAAAAAGGGAAAAGAAATAGCGCCCTTTTTCTGTGATGGTCTTTATCATCATAATATTTGTCCTTCTTTTAGACCAACTGACCAAATTTCTTATCAGTAAGATTTTGTCTTACGGCCAGTCGCTGCCTGTGATAGGGGGGGTGTTTCATCTCACGCTCCTGGGTAATCGGGGGGCGGCATTCGGCATCCTGAAGAATCAGACTCCCTTTTTTATCTTTGCCTCTCTATTAGCGATTTCCCTGATCTATTTTGAACTCAGGAAGAAGAAACATAATATTTCTTATGAGATCGCCCTGGGTCTTATTTGCTCCGGGACCCTAGGCAATCTTATAGACCGGATCAGGTTCGGGTATGTGATTGATTTCCTGGATTTTCGTATCTGGCCCGTATTCAACATAGCCGACAGCGCTATCAGTATCGGGGCGGTGCTGTTGGGGTGGTCTATATTAACAATAAAAGATAATCACTAAAAAATATGTACCCAAATATCTGTCAAATTGGCCCATTCACAATCTATTCTTACGGCCTGATGTTGGTAGCTGCTTTTCTGACAAGTTCTTTATTAGCCTGTAGCCAAGCCGCCAAAGACCATATTGACCCGGAGACGATTTTTAACCTGGCTTTTGTTGTTTTCATCTGCGGGGTTATCGGCGCGCGTATTTTCTATGTCCTGGAGAATATTGGGTATTACCTGCGGGAACCGCTTGAGATAATTATGCTGCAACACGGCGGGTTATCCTGGTTCGGAGGCCTGGCCTTGGCTATTATCTCCGGTGTATTTTACCTGAAGAAAAAAGGATTGCCCGTTTATAAGGTAATGGACCTGATCGCCCCATTTGTCGCCCTGGGGCAGGCTATTGGCCGTATTGGCTGCCTTTTAAATGGCTGTTGTTTTGGTAAAACATTAATTCCGATCCAGGCCTATTCTTCCTTGGCGCTAGTCGTTATCTTCATACTTTTAAGGTTCTTGCAGGATAGGCCGCATAAAGAAGGGGAGATATTCTTTTCTTACCTTCTTTTATACAGCCTTAAGAGGTTTATAGTTGAATTCTGGCGCGTGGATAACGCGTTCGTTTTCTGGCACCTGACTTTATTTCATATTATTTCCTTCATTGTATTCATCATTGCCATCACAAAGCTTATTATCATCAGAAGAAGATAGATAAAGGGACGCTTTCCTGCAACCTGCTTAGGGGACACTTTCCGTAGTAATATAACTAGATATACATAGGAAAGTGTCCCCTTCAGCGCGGACGGAAAGTGTCCCCTAAAAAAATATGCCAGAATATTCACTTAAAATTAAACAAGATGATTTGGGTAAGCGCCTGGACCTTGTGCTCAAATATTTTTCAGAGAGCCGGAACCTCGGCTTATCCCGCACTCATATACAAAAACTGATCACCTCCGGAAATGTGCGGCTGGATGGGGAAAAAGGGCTTAAGGCCAATTTCAAAGTCAGAGAGGGGCAGGTTATAAAGATCATTACCGAAGAAGGAAGATCCGGCGCGCCTGCTGCGCAGGAGATCCCCCTGGATATTGTTTATCAAGACGAAGATATCGCGGTAATCAATAAGCAGCCGGGCCTAGTGGTGCACCCTGCCCCGGGGAATTATGAGCATACCCTGGTAAACTCGCTTTTATATCATTTTAAAGAACTCTCTGATATCAACCCCCAGCGTCCGGGTATCGTGCACCGGTTGGATAAAGATACTTCCGGGCTCCTGGTCATCGCTAAAAATAACCCCGCCCATCTAAGCCTGGCCGGACAATTTGCCAAGCATACTATCAAACGCAAGTATATAGCGTTAGTTAAGGGAAGGGTGGAGTTTGATGAAGATGTCATTGAACTACCCATCGGCAGGCATCCCTTACAGAGAAAAAATATGTCCGTGGGGTTTGGCCCCAAGACAAAATACGCCAGGACCCGTTATCGCACTTTAAAACGCACTAAGGATTTCAGCCTGCTGGAACTGGAGCCTTTTACAGGCAGGACGCATCAGTTAAGGGTGCACTTGAGTTACCTGGGCCATCCTATTTTAGGCGATGTCAAATACGGCAGGAACAATGAGTTTGTCCGTCTTGCCCTGCACGCGCAATCGCTGGGTTTCATGCATCCGACCAGGAATGAGTTTGTGGAATTTTCCTCTCCTCTCCCGAAAGAATTCTCCGAGTTGCTCAAAATAAAATAAGTATTGATTTTTTCCAACCGATGTTATATCATAGAGTTAAATCGGGTCAGAAAATAAATATTATGAGGAGGCCTACAATGACAGAGAAAGCCGGACTACCCTTAATTTTATTAGTTGTCTTACTCATCCTTTCTTTATCTGTAGCGGGTTTTGGATTCTATCTTTTTAAAGAAGAGCGAACGAAGAATTTTGCGCTCCAGAATAAATTAGAAGAAGTGAGTTTGTCTTTGAAGAGGGCCGAAGAGGGCTTGAGCGAATACAAGAAAAAGAGCGTTGATCTGGAGGGCCAGCTTAAAACAGCGCAAGAGAATATAGCGAGCCTGAATAACCAGATCCAGCAAGAGAGGATGTCCAGGCAGGAGTCAGAATCAAAGTTGGAGACATTTCGGCAGGACCTGGAGCAGCAGAAGGGCTTAAGGTCTGAGCTGGAGAAGAAGTTGAGCCAGGAGCAGGAAGGCGCGATAAAGACGCAGGCCCGCCTGAAAGAGTTAGAAGATAAGAAGACGGAGTTAGAGGCCAGGATCGTAGAATTAGAAAAACGGCCCCAGGAAGCCCCCCAGGCCCAGGGGGTAGAATTAGGCAAGATCGTGGTCAGCCCGGAAACTTCTGCTGCTGTTTCTGCCGGAGAGGCGGAGAAAACTAAAGAACCGACCGCCAAAACAGAGAAGAAGAAGATCAAGAAAACAGATGATGCCCAGGCAGAGCCGGAAAAGAAGAAAGCCCTGTCCTCCAAGAAGAAAGAAGGCAAGGCTGCCGTCAGCAGCCCGGAAGGAAAAGTATTAGTAGTGAACAAGGAGTATGGTTTTGTAGTTATTGGCCTGGGCTCAAAGAATAAAATAGCCCTGGATGATATTTTCGCTATTTATCATGAAGACAAACATATAGGCGATGTTAAAGTCGAGAAGTTAGAGGAATCTATGTGCGCCGCGGGTTTCCTCTCTGCCAATATGAAGAATAAAGTCAGCAAGGATGATAGGGCCGTCAAGAAAGAAAAATGAGGCCTTTTATAGTTAAACCGTTTCAATCCTTTTCAGGAACAATACTGCTTCCTGGAGATAAGTCTATCGCTCACCGCGCCATAATCTTAGGCGCGCTCTCCCACGGCAATACCATTATTGAGAACTTTCCCGTTAATAAAGATTGTTTGGCTACGATCGCGGCTTTCCAAAAATTAAGAGTAAAAATTACCCGTAAAGATAATAAAGTTATAGTATTCGGAAAAGGCTTGCATGGTTTAACCAAGCCCACCGGGCCTATTTTTTCAGGAGATTCAGGGACTACCTTCCGGTTGCTTTTAGGAGTGTTTGCCGGGCAGCCTTTTAAAAGCGAATTGATCGCCGGAAGGTTCCTTTCGCGTCGGCCGATGTTGCGGGTGAATGCCCCGTTAAGATTAATGGGGGCTGATATTAAGGCTTACTCTCTTGGTGCTGAAGAGTATCCGCCGGTTACTATACGGGGCGGGGATCTCGGCCCTATTGTTTACCGCATGCCGGTTGCTTCCGCGCAGGTAAAGTCGGCAATACTGTTGGCGGCTTTATATGCCCAAGGCATATCGCGTGTTATTGAACCGATAGCCACGCGGGACCACACTGAACGTATGCTAAAAAGTTTTGGCGCAGATATAAAGGCTGATCATCGCAAACCAAACACCATAACCATAAGAGGAAACAAGGAGCTAGTGTCTCCTAAAAAAATATATATACCCGCTGATATATCTTCCGCTGGTTTTTTTATTGTTGCCGCATTAATTTTACCGCACTCAAAGATTTGTATTAGAAAAGCGAGTTTAAATCCTACCCGAATGGGGGCTATAAGAGTTTTGAAAAGGATGGGGGCAGATATAAAAGTCACCAAGTCACCCCTTCGACTTCGCTCAGGGCAGGCAAGTCACCAAGCCACCAAGTATGAGCCAATGGGAGATATTATAGTAAAGAGCAGCAGGCTAAAAGGTACGCTGATTAAAAAAGAAGAAATTCCCTCTTTAATAGATGAATTGCCTATTTTGATGGTTGCCGCCTGTTTTGCCAAAGGCCTGACCGCATTTCAGGGAGTGGATGAACTGCGCGTTAAAGAAACTGACCGTATAAAGTCAATGATTGAGAATTTAAGCAAGATAGGCGCGAAAATCCAGAATCTCAAGGCCGGAAAGATGGAAAATATTATTATTGAAGGAGAGAAACCGCTTAGAGGCAAAAGAGTTAGGAGTTTTGGTGACCATCGTACAGCGATGAGCATGGTAGTGGCTGGTCTGGCTGCTTCCGGCCAGACCAGCATTGATGATGTCTCTTGTATTGCTAAATCCTTCCCCGATTTTCTCAAGATCCTGAATACTCTATCGAATAAATAGGCTAGCCTGTCGGTAGCGTGTGTCTTGTCTGGGTTTCTCGGGAACGCTCGCCCCACCCCAGCGTGGCGGGGCTTCGCTCGGGTCGGCTGCGTCGCTCTCCCGCATCCGGGCCCTGGATAAAATCTTTTTTTAAATTTAGGAACCGGCTGCGGGAACCTTGCCCGCTCCTTGCCTTTACGTCCCTCGAAATCCCAGCCAAGCCACACGCTGAGACTTCTATCCTATTGAAACTATTCCATATCTTTTGCGGATGGCGAGGCAGGCTTTAAAGCTCTCGCTACAGGTTACTTATTTTTTTGCGGGTGACTCGGGGTGTTTGAGCGGCACGTAAGGAAGCCCGAGCGGGCATGGTTCGCCCGCTTATTACGAAGTCTGCGAGAGCGAGGGCTTCCGCTAGAGCGAAGATTTTCCACGCTGGGGAAAATCGAGCGGTGACGCGAAAATACCCCGAGGCAGGACCCGCAAAAATATATATCGAGCGACACCTAAGTTTTTGTTTGACAGGATGTTTAATCTCTGGTAGAATTTATCTCATTCATTTGATATCTTAAAATTGGAGAATAAAATGGTAAAAGTCAAAGAAGTGGCCAGGAGATTTCTTGAATATCTGCGCGGTTTATTTTCCAATGATATAGGGATAGACCTGGGTACTGCCTCGACCCTGGTTTATGTCAAAGGTGAGGGGATCGTGATCTGCGAGCCGTCTGTGGTGGCGGTAGAGCGTGGCACAAGCCATGTCTTGGCGGTGGGCAGCGAGGCCAAGCGCATGCTCGGCCGTACTCCCGGGAATATCATCGCGGTCAGGCCGATGAAGGACGGGGTAATCACGGACTTTGAAATAACCGAAGCAATGCTGCGGTTTTTTATTGAAAAGGTGCGTAAACGCCGTTTTCAGGTCAGGCCGCGTATAGTCATAGCTATACCCAGCGGTATCACGGAAGTAGAGAGGCGCGCGGTAAAGGAATCCGCCGAACGCGCCGGAGGCAGGGAAGTATTTTTAATTGAGGAGCCGATTGCCGCGGCTATCGGAGTAGGCCTGCCTATCCAGGAGCCCATAGGAAATATGATCATAGATATCGGCGGGGGCACTACCGAAATCGCGGTGATCTCCCTGGCCGGGGTGGTTTTTTCCAAGTCCATACGTATCGGCGGAGACGAAATGGATGAAGCGATCATTGAGTATCTTAAGAAGACTTATAATTTGATGGTAGGTGAACGCACGGCTGAAGAATTAAAGATAAAGATCGGCTCAGCCTATCCCCTGGAAGAAGAGATGTCTGTGGAGGTCAAGGGCAGAGACTTGATATCCGGACTTCCGAAAGCTGTAACTATCACTTCGGAGGAAGTCCGGGATTCCCTGCAGGAACCATTAAGGGCAATATTAGAAATAACCAAGATGTCTTTAGAGCGGACCCCTCCGGAATTGGCCGCCGACCTTATCGGCCACGGTATTATGATGGCCGGCGGAGGATCCTTGCTCAGGGGTTTGGATAAATTGATCTCTGAAGAGACCGGCCTGCCGGTCCATATCGCAGATGATCCCCTGACCGCGGTGGCCAACGGCACGGGGAAGGTCCTGAACGAAATACATTATCTAAAAAAAGTTACCGTCCCCATCAAATCCGAGATACGCGCTTAATCCTGCTACGCTTTGAGATGTGTTTAAGGCCAAAAATAAAACTATAATAATCGGTGCGGTCTTTATTTCTTTCCTCCTGTTACTTTCTTTTTTAGTCCCCCTCTTACAAAATATCTTATCAGGCGCTTTCCGGCAGCCCTTAGATTTATTGGCCCTGGCCAGGCGCCAGGCAGGCGCGCTTATCTTTTATCAGCGTAATTTTGTCCGCAATGAAAGGCTGGAAAAAGAATCCGCCCTATTGAGACAGAAGATAAACAGCCTGGAAGAGGATAGGCTAGAGAATATCCGTTTGCAGAGGATACTTGCCTTTAAGCAGAAGGCGGATTTCAGGGTCCTGGCAGCCAGGGTAATCGGGCGTTCGGCGGATAGCTGGAGTTCGGTGATTATTATAAATAAAGGCTCAAATAGCGGCATAAGGCGCGGGATGGCGGTGATCACTTATCTTGGCCTTTTGGGCCGGGTTTCCGAGGCCGCTTCCTCGAGCGCCAAAGTAATGCTTATTAATGACCCGCATATAACAGTATCGGCGATGGTGCAGCGCAGCCGGCAGGAGGGGGCGGTATCCGGGACGCTGGGAAATCACTTGATTATGCGTTATTTGAGCGAGGACGCCGATATAAAGATCGGAGATGTTATTATTACCTCCGGTTTAGATACCATTTATCCTAAGGGTACCCTTATCGGAAAGGTCGTGGCTATCGGAAAGGAATTCTCCGGATTAAGCCATTACGCGGTCATTAATCCCGCCCTTGATCTATCCGGCGTGGAAGAGGCCTTAATAATTATTCCTTAAAGAAAGGGTGGGATGGAGAAACGGGTTTTTTTTATTGTTATTTTGGTATGCGCGTTACTGCAGGTGTCAATTTTAGATCGTTTCAGCCTATTAGGAATAAAACCGGACCTGCTTCTGGCCTGCGCGCTTCTAGGGGCTATGCTATTTCAGGGGGGATGGGCTTTTACTTTTAGCGTATCTTGCGGTATCTGTAAAGATGCCTTCAGCTCCGGAGTGCCGGCGATGAATACAATAGCATTCGTGCTCTGGTGTTATTTCATCCTGAAATTAAGGCGCCAGATTACCCTGGATAATAATCTGATCCGCGCCCTGGTTATCCTTATACTGGCTGCGATCCATAACATCGCCTCAGGTTTGATATATATCTATTCAGGCGGTTTTCTCCCGCTGGGCATATTCTTACGCATAGTAATATTGGGGCCTCTCTATACGGCGGCGGTTTTACCGTTATTGTTCAGGGGCATAAGGCCGTTCTATCCGGAACTTTCGCGATAAACATAAGGTAAATATGGCAAGGCTGAAATTCATCGGATGGTTATTTATATCTATCTTTTTATTTTTAGGCCTGGGCCTGGCGCATCTTAATATCATTCAAGGCAAGAGATATCTGGACCTAAGCCAGAGGAATTGTATCAGGCTTCTGCCTCAGTCAGGGGCGCGGGGCATGATCCTGGACCGCAACGGAGAGGTTATCGTGGGTAACAAACTTACTTTTAACGTGATGGTCCTGCCGCAGGATAAAGATCAGACCGATAAGGCCCTGGGTGCGGTTTCTCGCCTGCTGGGTACAAGCATTAAAGAACTGAAAGATGAATATAAGAAGGGATATATTGTTTCTTCTTTGCCCGTGACCATCGCCAGGAACGTGCCTATGGATAAAGTAATTGCCTTGGAAGTGCTGAAATTCGACCTGCCCAACATAATCATTCATCCAGAGCCTAAAAGGGATTATCCTTATGGGCGGCTGGCTGCTCATGTCATGGGTTATATTAATGAGATCGACCGCTGGCGCCTGACGAAATTAAAGGATTTTGGCTATAACACAAAAGACCTGGTAGGTTTTGGAGGCCTGGAAGAAAAATATGATTATTATCTGCGCCAGGAGGAGGGCGGTTTATCCTTTGAGATAGACCATCGCGGCAGGTTCAGGCGGGTGTTGGGTTTTAAGCCTCCCGTCGAAGGCAGAGATATCCAATTGACCCTGGATGCCAGGGTCCAGAAGATAGCGCAGGATAATTTAGCGGACAGAAAAGGATGCGTTATCATTATGGATCCTTACGACGGACAGATAATCGCCATGGCCAGTTCTCCGGATTTTAGCCCCGCGGTATTTACGGATAAAGCCCCTGATTCTATTTCCACCCTCTTTAGGGATACAAATGCCCCTCTCCTGAACCGGGCGATCAGTTCAAGTTTTCCCGCGGGTTCCATTTTTAAAATTGTTGTTGCCACCGCTGCCTTAGAGACCAAAAAGATAACTTCACATACCAGTTTTTATTGCCCGGGTAGTTTTTTTGTCGGTAAGAAAGAATTCTCCTGTTGGGAGAAACACGGCCAGCAGGAGCTGGCCCAGGCAATCGCGCATTCTTGCAATGTATTCTTCTACCATATCGGGCTTATGGTAGGCCCGCAAGCGATACATGATTATGCCCTTAAGTTCGGTTTCTCCAGGAATACTTCTTTTGAGTTGCCTTATGAAACAAGCGGTTTTATACCTTCTCCATTATGGAGGAAGATCCATAAATTACAGAGTTGGTTTGATGGGGATACCGCCAACCTCAGTATCGGGCAGGGTGATGTATTGATTACTCCTGTTCAGGCCGTCCGAATGATAGCGGTATTCGCTAACGGCGGCTATCTGGTAAATCCTTATATAGTAAAGGCTATTGATGGGCGCGATATCGCGCCCAGCCAAAAGAGGGCGGTCAATCTTTCCCTGAAGAAGGCCACCTTGAATAATATCAGGGAAGGGCTAAGGGGCGTGGTTACGGACGCCAGGGGGACGGGCAACGTATTATCCGGATTATCGGTTTCCGTCGCGGGCAAGACCGGTAGCGCCCAGGCTCCCCCCGGGCAGGCGCATGCCTGGTTTACGGGATTCTTTCCTTACGAGGAGCCTAAATTCGCGATTTGCGTATTCTTAGAGCGCGGTGCCGCCGGTTATTATTCCTGTGTAATAGCCAGGCGGATCATTGAGGAGATGGTTAACCAGGGATTACTATGAGGAATTCTTTCTTTATTATTTTAGTCGTAGCCCTTATCATTGCTTTATTTGGCATACTCTCCATATACAGCAGCACTTATCAGAAGGAGGGCGATGTTTGGAAGGATATTTATAAACGCCAGGTACTCTGGTTGGCTATAGGGTTAGCCTGCTATTTCGTTTTTTCTAACTTAAGCTACCGTTACCTCTGGGACTGGGCGCATATTATATACGCCTTTACCATATTCTTCCTTCTCTTGGTAGTTGTTATGGGGGCGGTGCGCCTGGGGGCGCAGCGCTGGTTAAGGATTGCCTGGTTTAATTTTCAGCCTTCAGAGTTTGTAAAATTAGCCATGGCTATATCTTTAGCCAGATACTACAGCAAGAAGGATGCTTCCGATATCCGCGTGGCCTCCGGCAGTATGGGGATCTTGCGCAGCCTGGCCTTGCCATTATTGCTGGTGGCTATTCCCGTCGGCTTGATCATTGAGCAGCCGGATCTAGGCAGCGGGCTGATAATAATTTTTCTTTTTATAGCTGTGATCTATACCGCCGGAGTAAAGTTAAGGTATCTTTTTATCTTACTGGGCTCGGGGCTATTGATCATGCCTTTTTTCTGGAATTTCTTAAAAGATTATCAGAAGGAGAGGTTGTTAGTTTTTTTAAATCCCAACATGGATCCTCTGGGGGCCGGCTATACCGTGATCCAGTCTAAGATCGCGGTGGGGTCTTCAGGCATCTTTGGCAAGGGGTGGCTCGCTGGCACGCAGAGCCAACTGCATTTTCTCCCCGAGGCCCATACTGATTTTATCTTTGCCACTTTTACCGAAGAATGGGGATTCTTAGGGAGTGTCGTATTATTATCCCTATATTATATTTTGATCCGTCGGGGTTTTATGATCGCAGGGCGCACGCAGGATAATTTTGGCAAGTTCCTGGCCTTAGGCATAACCTTGGTATTGGGCATACAGATATTTATTAATATCGCCATGAACCTGGGGCTTGCCCCGATTGTAGGATTGCCTTTACCGCTAATGAGTTACGGCGGATCGTCTATGTTTGTGACTTTTACGGCTTTAGGGATATTGGTTAATATTGATAAAAGAAGGGCAGTGTTCTAATGTTAGAAGATATTCTTTTACAGGTAAAAAAGCCCGCGCAATATATCGGCCAGGAGTGGAATGTCTCCCGGAAGGATTTTCAGGCCAGCCAAATAAAATTCGCCCTCTGTTTTCCCGATTTATATGAAATAGGGATGAGCAACCTGGCCTTAAGGATCATCTATGATATACTGAATTCCCTGCCTGAGGTCTGCTGTGAAAGATTCTTTGCGCCTGATACGGATATGGAGGGGATCTTGCGTAGCAGTAATACCCGGATACCGTCGCTTGAGTCCCACAGGCCTTTGAGGGAATTTGACATAATCGGGTTTTCCCTGGGGTCAGAACTGGATTATACCAATATCCTGAATATTTTGGATTTAGGGTCTATTCCGCTTGAGGCGGGCCTGCGTGACCATACCTATCCATTGGTGATAGGAGGAGGCCCTTGCGTGTTAAATCCGGAGCCGATGCATGAGTTTTTTGACCTATTCGTGGTCGGAGAGGCAGAGGAATTGCTTTTGGAGTTTATTTCGCTATGGCGCAGGCATAAAGAAGAGTATAGATCCGGCAAGATGAGCAAACAGGATTTACTACTTGCCTTTTCCCGCATACCTGGCATATACGTGCCATCCCTCTATGAAGTCAGGTATAACCCGCAGGGGAGAATAGAGAAGTTCAGTGTTAAAATAGAAGGCGCCCCGGAGAAGGTTAAGAAACGCATCGTCGGCGATCTTAATACCCTTTCTTTTCCGGTACGCTGGCTTGTTCCTTATATTCAGATAGTGCACGACCGCGTTACCCTGGAGGTTATGCGCGGCTGCCCTAACAGGTGCCGTTTCTGCCAGGCCAGGAGCCAGTATTATCCTTTTCGCCAGAAGGACCTGAAGAATATCCTGGATTCGGCCTGCCGGGCCTATAAAAATACCGGCTACGAAGAAATATCGCTGGGGGGGTTATCGGTCAGCGACCATTCGCAGATCGTAGATATTTCAGAGGGACTGCTTAAGATCTTCAGTAAGGACGCGGTGAGCGTATCGTTGCCGTCTATTAAGGCGCGGCCGCAAGTCAGCGGTATTTCTTCCTCAATAGCCAAGGTAAAAAAGACCGGATTGACTTTTGCGCCTGAAGCCGGCTCCGAGAGATTACGCCAGTTACTGGCCAAGGATTTTAATGAAAGGGATTTTCTTGATTCCATATCCGGGGCCTATAATTCCGGGTATCAGCATATAAAACTTTATTTTATGGCCGGCCTGCCCGGTGAGACTAAAGAAGACCTGGATAGTATCATTGAATTTTCCCGCAGGGCATCTGAATTAAAAAGGGAGATCACCCGTTCACCCGCCCAGGTCAATATCAGCGTTAATACATTTATTCCCAAGCCTCATACCCCCCTACAGTGGCTGGGGATGGAGGGGATGGAGGGAATGCAGGAGAAGAAGAATTATCTTTTGGATAAGACCAGAAATAAAAGGCTAAAATTAAATTTTCATAATTGCCAGATGAGCTTCCTGGAGGGGGTGCTCTGCCGGGGGGACAGGAGGATGGGTGGAGTTATATCCGCTGCCTTTAAGAAAGGGGCCAGGTTTGACGCCTGGGCCGACCATTTCGCGTTGGATAAATGGCTGGATGCCTTCAAGGAGTGCGCGATAGAGCCGGATTCTTACCTGCGGGAAAAATCTCCTGATGAGATCCTGCCCTGGGATTTTATTGATATTGGAATAGACAAGGAATATTTATTAGCCGAATTTAATAAAACTATTGCCAGATAAGGAGTTATGGGGTATAATTTTTTTAAGAATTTACTGATGGCTGGAGTGGAACGGGAAGGCTATTTTTAGGCTTAACCGAGGAGGTCTTAAGATGAATAAACGTAAAATAAATTCCCTGGATTCTTATTGTCTGCACCGTAAATTGATCATATCTTTTTCCTTGATGTCGGTCCTGCCGTTGTTGGTCTCAACTTACCTGGTTTCAACGTATATATTGCCGAAGATCGGCCTGAATATCGAGATAGCCATGTCGTTGTCCATCAGTGTTTTTATCGCCATTATCGGCTTCTTCCTTATCAAGGGGATATTCGACCGTATCGCCTCCGTTACTGTCGAGGCCAAGCTCATTGCCGCCGGAGACCTCAGCCGTAAGCTGGATACAAAACACCAGGATGAAGTCGGAGATTTAAGCGGTTCTTTAAACCAGCTTACCCAGCGCATCCGCAGCAATATGGATGAGTTAAAGGGCTATAGCGAGAAAACAACCGAGATAAACCTTGAGATCCAAAAGAGGATACTGGTGCTCTCCGGCCTGATGCAGATAAGTTCCCTGATTACCCAGGGCGCGAAATTAGAAGATATCTTGAAGCTCGCCTCCGAGAAATCGCGTTTTTTAACCAGCTCGGATGTCTCTTACATGTTTTTCCGTGAAGGAGGCCGGGAAGAGTTCTCCATGAAGATAGCCGACGGAATAAATTCTCAATACCTCTTGAAGATCAAAGTGGATTCCAAGGACGAACTCTTCGGCAGGGTCATAAAGACAAATAAGCCTTTAATATTTGACAGGCAGAACGCTATACCCGAGAATTTAGCCGTAGGATTTTATGAACAATTCAGGCTTAAGAATACCCTGGTTTTGCCTATCTACCTGCGGGGGCAGGTAACCGGGTTGATGGGGGTCGGTAATGCCCGGGAGAGTTTCCTGTACAAGAAGGATGATGTGGAATTACTGGAAATTTTTGCCAAGCAGATAGCCATCGCGGTAGAGAGCGATATCCTTATGCACCGCGTGGAAAAGCTGGAGATAAAAGACGCGCTTACCGGGCTGTATAACGAGGCCTTCATTCACAGCCGCCTTCAGGAGGAGATCAAGAGGGCGATCCTCTACCGCCGGCCCTGCGCGTTCGTATTATTTGATATAGATAATTTTAAGAAACTGAATGAGGATCTGGGCCTCAGGCACGCTGAAACGGCCCTGAAGAGTATCGCTTCCCTGATCAAGGAGTCAGTCACTGAAATAGACCGCGTAGGCAGGAGCGGTGACGATGAATTTTCAGTGATCTTGCCTGAGAAGAATAAGCGGCAGGCCCAGAAGATAGCCGAGGATATCTGTAAGAAGATTGAAGTAAGTCTGGCGCATGAAGGAGGGCACGGGAAGAAGATCACCGTCAGCGGGGGAGTAAGCGAGAACCCGCTTGATGGAGTAAACGCCATTGATCTTATCACTAAGGCCAGGGAGTTAGTTGATCTTGCCAAGGCCAAGGGCAGGAATTGCGTAGTGAGCTTTGGGGGTAAATAGATATGGCAATACGCAGGATCATTAACAAACAATTAGGGGAATTACTTGTAGACCGGGGTATTATTACTCAATCCCAGTTAGACAAGGCTTTATCCGCCCAGCAAGAGAGGGGGGGCTTGATCGGTGAGATCCTGGTAGAATTGGGGTTTGTCAAGGAGGAGGATATCGCCCAGTCCCTGACCGCCCAATACGGCTTTCCCTATCTTCCTCTGGCTAACTACGATATCAATACCGAAATAATCAGTATTGTCCCGGCGCGGGTGGCGCGCCAATACCTCTTGGTCCCTATTGATAAAATAGGCAATAACCTCACCCTGGCCATGTCCAATCCTTTAAATATCCAGGCGATCGAGGATATAGAATTATTGACCGGCTGCAGTATCCAGACATTTGTTTCCACCTCCGCGGATATAAAGAAGGCTATTGAGAAATATTATAAAGATAAAGAATAGAATAGTGGACGGATGCTTTCCCTAAAAGACCACCTTACCGAAATATTGATCCACAATCATCTCATCACTCAGGAGCAACTTGATCAGGCCCTGGAGGTCCAGAAACAAAAAGGAGGCCGGCTCAGCGATATCATCGTGAACTTAAAATTTATTCAGGAGAGTGAATTTATCTCCACCATCAGCCAGGGGTTGGGCCTGCCGCTTATGGACCTGAAACGTTTTAAGATCGATTACGAGATCGTTAAGATCATCCCTATTGATGTCGCGCGTAAATATCAGATCATCCCCGTGTCAAAGATGGGTGATACTATCACCCTGGCAATGGCCGATCCCCTGAATATTTTTGCTATTGACCATGTCAACGCATTGACCGGTTATAAGATCAATCCGATCATCTCCTCCGGCCAGGATATAGCCCAGGCCATAGAGTTAGCATATCCGGATGCCACCGGTGGCATCATCAGCGACTTACTAAAAGAGATAACCGTTTCTTCCATTGAATTGATCAAGGAGGAGGCGGAGAATATGCCCAGTGACCAGGAATTGGACCGTATCAGCCGCCAGACCCCCACTATTACCGTTACCAATATGATCCTGGAGGCGGCGGTGAATAAAAAGTCCTCGGATATCCTGATCGAGCCGTTTGATAAAAAAATAAGGGTACGTTACCGTATTGACGGCATATTACGGGAACAGAAAGCGCCGCCGAGAAATATGCATGCCTCAATTGTCTCGCGCATTAAAGTAATGTCGGACCTGAATATCGCTGAGCACAGGCTTCCTCAAGATGGGCGTTTCAAAGTAAAATTAACGGGTAGGGAAATAGATTTCCGTATTTCGGTCCTGCCTTCCAGTTTCGGCGAAAAGGTGGCGATAAGGATACTGGATAAGTCCCAGGCTACCTTGGATATAGATAAATTAGGCTTTGGCCAGGATATTGTTTCCAGGTTAAAGAAAGTATCCATACTGCCGCACGGAATGATACTGGTCTGCGGCCCGACGGGCAGCGGAAAAACCACTACCCTGTATTCGGTATTGAAGTTCTTAGATAGCCCGGAGAAAAATATCGTTACGGTAGAAGATCCGGTGGAGTACCAGCTGGGGGGGATAAACCAGGTCAATGCCAGGCCGGAGATCGGGCTGACCTTTGCCTCTGCATTGCGTTCCATATTAAGGCAGGACCCGAACGTGATCATGATCGGCGAGATAAGGGACTACGAAACCGTGGATATCGCCATAAAGAGCGCGCTTACCGGACATCTGGTCCTTTCTACGCTGCATACTACTACCGCTGCCGGATCATTAGTGCGTTTAATAAATATGGGGGTTGAGCCTTATCTGATAAACGCGTCTCTAGTCTGCATATTGGCCCAGCGCCTGGTACGCCGCGTCTGTTCATATTGCAAGGAAGAATATGCGCTTAAGCCGGAAATCACTGATATTTTGAAATTGGGCATACAAGACGCGAAAAAGGCCAAATTCTATCGCGGTAAGGGTTGCCAGCATTGCTTTAATACCGGCTACGAAGGCAGGGTAGGGATTGCCGAGGCCTTATTATTGTCGGCTCCGGTAAGAGAATTGATCCTACATCGTCAGCAGGAACATGTTATTAAACAGCAGGCGCGAAAAGAAGGGATGCGCACATTAAGGGAAGACGGTATAGCGGCGGCGTTAAAAGGGATGACCACCGTTGAGGAAGTCTTGCGCGTCACCGCGCCTGACGAATAATAAACGAGTCCCTTGCCTAAGCGCGGCAAAAAATTCAGAAACAAGATTAAAGAAATTTTTGCCGCAGGCTTCGGGATAAATTCGCACAACGACTTAGCTTCACCTATTGGTTCGCTAAGTTGTGTGCTCATTTAATGCAAAGCCTAAAAGAAAATATTGTTGAGATGCTCCTGAAGAGCAATGTCCTTACCAAGGCCAACTTAGAGAAGGCCTTAGAGATACAAAAGGCAAGGGGCGTGCCCTTTAGGGGCATACTCATTGAGGAAGGTTTTATCTCAGAGGAGAATTTGCTTTCTTTGCTCTCGGTGCAGCTTTACATCCCCACCTTGCATCTCGCCAAATACAGATTTGACCCTGAACTTATCACCCTTATACCCGAACGTATTGCACGCCAATATAACCTGATTCCTCTATCCCGTATGGGCAGCACTATCACCGTGGCTATGTCTGATCCCTTGGAGGTTTTGGCGCTGGATGATTTAAAGACGCTGACCGGTTGCGATATTGATATTGTTTTAAGCTCGGAGAATGAGATACAGAAAGCCATAGATTTACATTATCACTTTGCAACCAAAGATATGCAACAGATCCTGGAAGAGGCTTCTTTGGGAGGCTCTGAGGCGGATAAGAAAGATTTAAAGCTGCTTAAACAGGATGAGATAGAATTAAGCAGCGTCTTAGAGGAGAGCGGTAAGGCCCCTATCGTGCAGTTAGTGGATCTGATGCTGACCCAGGCCCTTAAAAAACGGGCTTCGGATATACATATTGAGCCGGAGTGGGACTCTCTGCGTATCAGATACCGTGTTGATGGCTCTTTGCATGATATTTTCAAGGTGCCTAAGGTTAATCAGAACGCGGTATTAGCCAGGGTTAAGATTATCTCCGGTCTGGATATTACAGAAAGCCGTATCCCCCAGGACGGCAGGTTTAAGGTCAAGTTTGAAGGCAAGGAAGTGGATTTCCGGGTCTCGGCCCTGCCTACGACCTTCGGCCAGAAATTCGTCCTGCGCGCCCTGGATAAATCAAATTTGTCTATCGGCTTGGAAAAGTTAGGGTTTTCCCAGCAGCCGCTTAAGATTTTTAAGGATGCTATCGTCAAGCCTTTCGGTATGATCCTGGTCACCGGGCCTACCGGTTCAGGCAAGTCCACCACCTTGTATTCCGTGCTCAACCAGTTGAATACCCCGGAGGTAAATATTATTACCGTTGAAGACCCGGTGGAATATCAAGTCGCGGGTATTACCCAGATACAGGTCAAGGCGGATATCGGGCTGGATTTTGCCTCAGGCCTACGTTCGCTTTTGAGACAAAGCCCGGATGTGATCATGATCGGGGAGATCAGGGATTCTGAAACCGCGGATATCGCCATAAAGGCGGCCTTGACCGGGCAACTGGTATTCTCAACTTTGCATACAAACGACGCCATCTCCAGCATCACTCGCCTTATCGATATGGGTGTGGAGCCGTTTTTAGTGGCCTCCAGCTTGATCATGCTTTGCGCCCAGAGGCTCTGCCGAAAAATTTGCCTTAAATGCAGGAAGCCGGTGGATATCCCGGCGGATTATCTGGAGAAGATAGGGTTTAAGGAGCGTAATGTGACTTTCTATCAGGCGCAAGGCTGTAAGTATTGTAACAATACGGGTTTTTATGGTAGGATAGCTATATTGGAAGCGGTAATGATTGACGACGCGATACGCGAAATGATCATAAAAAAGGAATCGTTAG
>JAQTUD010000076.1 GCA_028710405.1 Candidatus Omnitrophota bacterium | reverse complement strand
AAAGAATGAATATGTTACCGGTAAAACACCTCCGTTGATATTGAAGAGGATAATAAATATATCATAAATGCCGGCAGCGTCGGGCAGCCTCGCGACGGCAATCCGGCTGCGGCGTATTGCGTATATGATACCGAGCTAAAAAAAGTCACGCTTAAAAGGGTTGATTATAATGTTACCGTCGCCGGGAAGAAGATCATTGACGCCGGCCTGCCGGAATCCTTGGGCCACAGGCTTTTCTTGGGAAGATAATATGCCGACCGATATCAAGAAAAAGATAGGCGCCTTGAGGGAGAAGATCAGAGAGCACGATTACAGGTATTATGTGCTCAGCCAGCCTACGGTCTCCGACAAGGAATACGACGAGCTGATGCGGCAGCTTAAGGACATAGAGGATAAGCATCCGGAATTTAAGACTGATGATTCTCCTACTGTCAGGGTGGGTTCGGGTATCCTGGAGGGCTTTAAGACCGCAAGGCATAAGCAGAAGATGCTCTCCCTGGACAATACATATTCTTTCCAGGAATTAAAGGAGTGGGACGAACGGGTACGTAAGGGACTAAAACCGGGCCAAGGTCTTGAGTACGTGGCTGAGATGAAGATAGACGGGGTAAGCGCCAATATAACCTATGAAAAAGGAAGGTTGTCCATAGGCGCAACCCGTGGTGACGGGGAAACAGGCGAGGATGTCACCGCCAATATCAAGACCATCCGCGCAATACCGCTGGCCTTAAGGGATGGCGATATCCCGGATTTCATTGAGATACGCGGCGAGATATATATGGATAGGCGGGATTTTGATATCCTGAATAAGGATAGGGATGGTTTAGAGGAGACTCTATTTGCCAATCCGCGTAATGCCGCCAGCGGTTCATTGAAACTCCTGGATACTGCCCTGGTAGCCAAAAGAAGACTTAATTTCTTCGCTCATAGCCTGGGCCAATACCGGGGAAAGGTTATCCCTACCCAGTGGGAATTCCTGGAAAAATTAAAGATTTGGGGGATGCGTATTAATGACAATCGCAGGCTCTGTGTTAGCCTGGAGGAAGTGATTGAATATTGCCGTTTTTGGCAGGGCCAGAGAGAAAAGTTAAGTTATGATATAGACGGCATAGTAGTAAAAATTAACAGCATGGCCCAGCAAGAGGGATTAGGTTACACTATGAAGAGCCCGCGTTGGGCGGTAGCTTATAAGTTTCCCGCGCGCCAGGCCACGACCGATGTGGTCAAGATAGACTTCCAGGTGGGCAGGACCGGAGTGATTACCCCGGTAGCTGAACTTAAACCGGTTGAATGCGCGGGGGTGACCATACAGCATGCCACGCTGCATAATTTTGATGAGATTACGCGCCTGAATATCAAGGAGGGTGACCGGATATTGATCGAGAGGGCAGGTGACGTGATCCCCAAGGTAGTCAAGGTCGTGGAAGATAGGGGTGGAGCGCCTATAAAAGTCCCGCGTTCCTGCCCGGCGTGTTCCGGTAAAGTAATAAAAGAAAAAGAAGAAGATGTCGCTTACCGCTGTATTAATCCTTTGTGCCCGGCGCAGCTGGAGAGGGCACTGGCGCATTTTGCTTCGCGCCAGGCCATGGACATTGAGGGGATGGGTGAGTCTATGGTCAGTCAGCTGGTAAAACTGAAATTAGTAAAGGACTTCGCCGATATCTATAAACTTAAAAGCCAGGACTTAGCGAAGCTGGAATTATTCAAGGAAAAGAAGATCAGTAACCTGCTTTCTGCGATAGAAAAAAGTAAGGGCCAGCCGTTATCCCGCCTTATTTATGCCTTAGGGATACGCCACGTCGGAGAAAAGGCGGCATTCGTATTGGCTGCGGAATTTAAGAATATGGATAATCTCTGCGCGGCAAAATATGTTGACCTGGATAAAATATATGAAGTGGGGCCGGTGTTGGCGGAGTCTATAGTTGAATATTTCTCCCAGGACTCCATAAAGAAATTATTGCATGATTTTAAGAAATTGGGCCTTAACCTTAAAGAAGAGGTGGCTTTGCGCAAAGGTTCTTCTTTTTCCGGCAAGACAATAGTTTTTACCGGAGAATTAAAAAAATTCAGCCGCCTCCAGGCGCAGAGGCTGGTACGCCAGCTGGGTGGTAATGCCGTCTCCAGTGTCAGCGCGCATACGGACCTAGTGGTGACAGGAGAGAATCCCGGGTCAAAATACAAGAAAGCCAGGGAATTGGGGGTTAAGATCATTAGTGAAAAAGAATTCTCCCGCTTAATCAGTTTTTAATGGTCTGCGGGATCCCGCCTTATTGTTAATAAATGGCGGGACAGGAGATGCTGAAATGATGAACTATTCGTTATCTGTTATCCGCTATGCGCTTATTATTTTTTTATCGGTAAGTATAATCGGCTGCGATTCCTTCGTGCGTAAGTTTACCCGTAAGACCCAAAAAGAGGATTTACCTGTTGAAGAGATGGTTTTGGCCCCCGAAGAATACAAGCCTCCACAGCTGTCTCCAGAAGAACAGTATCGTCAGTATTTCCTATATTGGCAATCCTGGCACGATGAACTGATTACATCAATCGCGGATAAAGCAAGCCAGAAGAGGAAGATCGACTGCGCCATGGAGGCGCAGGAGAACCTGGTTAACTTGAGAAGCCTCCTGGGCCAGCAGGCGCAGCAGAGGCTGGATATATACATCAATAAGCTAAAAGAGCTTCAAGAGCAGATCGCCGCTGACCTATATGCTAACGCCGGCACTAATTATGTGCAGGCTGCCGAACGGATAAGAATGGGCATTATGCGGGATTTCTCTTATCATAAGATAGCCAAGGATGTTATCAAGTGATATTAGAGACTTTATGCCTGGGCCCCTTAGAGACTAATTGTTATATCCTGGCTGCCTCCACCGCTTCCGCGGCGATAATCATTGATCCGGGTAGCGACGTGAGAGCGATAAGGCAGGTTTTAAAGAAACATAAATTGACTCCCGCTTTTATTATTAACACCCACGGCCATTATGACCATATCGCCTGTGATGATAAATTTGGCGTCCCTGTCTACGTGCATCGGTTGGACGAAGCATTACTAAAAGACTCACGGTTGAACCTTTCGGCAGTTTTTGGCCTGGGATTTAGCGTCAAGAGTCAAATACGAGTCCTGGAGGATGGCGATAAGGTCAAGTTAGACCCGATAAAATTAGAGGTCCGCCATATTCCCGGGCATACCCCGGGAGGGATCGCTCTCTTGATGGAGGAGCCGGTTTCGAGAATCGTTTTTACAGGCGACAGTTTATTCTGCCAGAGTATCGGCAGGACAGACCTTGCCGGAGGCAATCAGAAGGCGCTGGTGGAGGCTATAAAGAGCAAACTGTTGGTTTTACCGGATGACACGGTGGTCTATCCTGGCCACGGGTCATCTTCTACTATCGGTGCGGAGAAGAGAAGTAATCCCTTTCTGGGTTAGAGATGAAAGAATTGATCAGTGCTTTCTTGGATTATCTTTCTGTGGAGCGCGCCTTAGCGGTAAATACCATAGCTTCTTACCGCAAGGACCTGGAGCTTTACACGGATTTTTTGTCCGGTAATAAGAGGCAGGGGCTCTCCGGTATAACTAAAAACGATATTACTGATTTTATGCTCGCCCAGAAGGATAGGGGCATAGCCGCTAACTCTATTGCCCGGCGTTTGAGCACCATCAGAATGTTTCACAGGTTTTTGAGCAGGGAGAGGATTACCAAGAATGATCCCAGCGGGCTGATAGATTCGCCTAAGCTTTGGAAAAAGATCCCCGGTACGCTTTCTTTAAATGAAGTAAATGCACTTCTACTCCAGCCGGATATCAGGAGCAAGCAGGGGATAAGGGACAGGGCTATCCTGGAGGCCCTTTATGCTACCGGTATGCGCGTATCCGAAGCGGTAAACCTAAAAGTTAATAACGTAAACCTGGATGTAGGATTCTTACGCTGTATCGGTAAGGGAAATAAAGAGCGGGTCATCCCTCTGGGAAGTAAGGCCATCATCAGTATTAAAAGGTACCTGGAGGCGAGTAGGCCGTTATTCTTAAAAAGGAAGGAATCAGAGTTTTTATTTTTGAGCCGCCTAGGCAGCAGGATATCCCGCCAGTCGATGTGGAAGATCATCAAAAGATACGCCAGGCAGGCCGGGATCAAGAAACCGATCAAGCCGCATACTTTAAGGCATTCATTTGCCACGCATTTATTGGAGAGAGGGGCGGATCTGCGCTCGGTCCAGG
>JAQTUD010000075.1 GCA_028710405.1 Candidatus Omnitrophota bacterium | reverse complement strand
AAGAAGAGTAGAGTTGCCCCTGCCAGCCAGATAACAGGAGAGAATGGATCGCCTGCGCCTGTCCAGCCGCCGCAGAGTAAAGTTACCGCCGCCGAAAATATAACTAAAACTGCTGACGGGCAACTGGGTGCACGCGGAACAGTGGCGGCTGCAGGGCTAATATTTGATGCCCAAACCTCTCCTTCTATATCGGCGGGTTGAATATTATCACCGGGTTCGATCTGGTATATAATCTCCCCGCGGGCTGCCCTCTCGGCAAACCCGATAGCAAACGCGTGCGCCTCATCAGTATCCCATTCGTGTTTTACAGTTCTTGCATACCCTTCTCCCAGCTCATGGAATAAAATCTTTTCAGGGCCATTCTTCTCGATACCTATAGCCATATCACCATTATTCGGAAAGCCCAGCAAAACTCCGCCGCCGTATTTTGATAAAAATCCTTCCGGGAATATATAAATAGGAATGGGACATGGCTTATCGCCTTTATTAAATATTACTTTCTTCCATTGTCCGCTAATCGCATATTTTAAATTTATCCTATCCCCAATACCCCGATTATTTGCGCTTCCTCTAACAGTGGTAGCAGGCGGTTCAAAATCCGCAGGAGAACCTCCGATAACTGCTACTCCGTGGAATCTATTCCAAATTACCCTTATCTGTTGCTCTCCAAGAGGCTGACAATCTCCGATGATATCTCCGGAGTCGGAATTTTCTCCTGAAAAAAGCATGGTATGCGGATGCCAAATATTTTGCTCTCCCAGTGCCAGGGCAAGAACACCTTTTTCAAAAATAACCTTTACGACATCCATATCGGCAGAGCAATAAATCCCCAATTTATTAGGGAATAGGATTAAGATTTGAAGAATATTTGCCAGATCCCAGTAAATATTACCTTCTCTTATATCTGGCTCGATCCCAGCAGAAAAAAATACTGCCAGCCAGCGCGTCTTAGAGAATCCGGTCAATTCTTCTAAAGATTCAGCTAATCTATCATGCCAGGTTAGTTGCCCGCTCTCCGGTACTAATTCTGCTAATGATGCCGATCTAAAAGTAGCAAGCCTTTGGCCAAATCTGCCTCCTAATGGCGATTCTTGGGCGCCACCTCGCCTAAAACCTTGCCCCACCCCCAATCCTCCTGCTTGCTCTATCTGCATTACGTCGCCAATTCTTGCTAAAAGTTGCGTAAGGGGGTTTACTTCTCCGGAAGAAACTATATTATCTCCAACTCTAGGTTCTTGTTGCTGTAATTTGTTCTTTTCTTTTAATAAAGACCGTTTGCGGCTGCGGGTAAGGGTTACATCGAGGCTGGGATCGCGTAGGAGCTGGTTGAATTCGTCGTAACAATACGCGGCAATATATTGGTCAATGATGGAACGGATGAGGCGCTTCTGGTGCGGATAGTAAAAATAGAGGATTACTTCGGCGAAAGTCAGCTGGATCAATAAAGACTCCGGTGGCGCCCTTGTGCAGGCTGCCCAGTTAAATCCTGTTCTATTTCCTTTATGGCGTCCTAAAAACTTAGGCCGGTAATTAAATTCAAAGGGGATACGCGGCTTTTCCGCCACAAGCATAGCCAAGTCTTTTAGTGCCGGCTGCTTTATCAATTCCCCAAAAATCTTTATAAGGCCTGGGCGAGTAGCGGAAACGCTAGTTTTCACTACTTCCATTGCCGCCCTACCTGTCGCCCTTGGCTCCTCCATAACAGATAATCCTTTTGCCAGGTCAAAAATAAAGCATCCCTTCGCCCTCTTCAGATTCTTTTCTTCCAGCCTGGCTGATTTTACTTTGATACCGGAATTGGTGGCTCTTTTAATCCAGTTTAAGCCCAATACCATAATAACCCCTTCCAGTAGAAGCTCTAATGCGCCCGGAGACGTTTGAGCCCCGCCTGCCCAGCCGCCGCAGAGTAAAACTACAGCCAGCGAGAATATAATTAAAATTACAGGCGCTACATCGCTGCTAGGCCCTTGCGTCTTGTTCTGCGTTTTGACTGTGCCTTCACGGAACCGGGCGAATACCTGCCCTATGAATTCATTCCTTCTAAAATAAACTATCCCGCCCGAAAAACCTGAACGCAAAAACACATCCGTTACGAGAAAATTAACATAGACACTAGGCACTTCCTCGCTCCTGTGACCCACCGGAAGAACGTCTACTTTCTTACAGAGATTATGAAGCGCTGAAGCTTTATTAGCCGTAACCGCATTTACTAATTGAATAGCTATTTTGTGTAAAGCTAAATCAATCTCAGGAGATAACGTTATGGCACTAGGACGTCTACTAGCCAGATGATCGGGCTTCCTGACAGTAACCCCGTCTTGCGCAACAAAGGCTAATAGCGGAGTCATCGTAGTATTTTCCAATTGTTCGGGATAAGTTGGACATACCCCATATAATATTAGCACGCTAACGGCCCGACGTATCCAATGCTCAAGCTGTAATGCCGCTTCTTCAACAACTCTTCCGGCTGCGGCCATATCAACATCAGGATTAACTCCCTGCTGTTTTAGTTCTTCCGCAAGGGCAGCTATCAATTGACTCCTTGCGTCCGCTTGAGGAGGATTACCGGCCATTGTTGGGCTATTAGATGCCATAACCTCTCCCAGTATATTTTCGGGCGTAATGCCTTCTCCTGGCTCGAGCTCATATATAATTTCCCCTCTCTTTGCTCTCTCAGCAAACTCAATAGCAAACTCGTGGGCGCTAACTGTATTCCAATTATCTTCTACTTTCCTTACATACCATTCTCCGATCTCATGGAACAAAACATTTTCCGGGTCATTTTCTTCAATTCCGATAACTAAACTATGATCAGGCAGAGATAATAATACGCCGCCGCCATATACATGTAAAGACCCCCTCGGAAAAGAAAAGACAGCTACAGGATATGACGCTTCTCCTTTGACAAATACGACCCCCATCCATTTTGCCGTCACAGCATCAATTAAATTTATCGAATCGCCGATACCTTCGTTATTCGCGCTGCCTGCCACCGCGACAACTCTGTTATTAGAAAGCGCTTTCATTCTGGAAGAAAAAAATACACCGCTGTCGTCTAATGCGGACAACGGTGTATTCTCATGCGTAAACCAGGTAGGACTGTTCGGCCAGGACCGACTGGACCTTCGCCTTGATGAACGCGCTGAACTCTGTGCTGAGATCGGACCAAGCGCCATTACTCCTGCCGCTGACTCTCCCGTCTGAGCGAACAAGGAATTCATACTTGAACGACCAATGCGGGTAGCTGGCGAAGGCGAAGATACCGTCTCTACGGGGCATAACGCGGGTGAATTCAAGATTCTGTAAGTTATCCATCTTAGCACCTCCCTAAGCAGGGACGGTTCTAAAGCTAAACCTAAACTGTCCCCTGAATATCTAGCTTGCATTGCTATTCCGGCCTGATGCGTTCCGTCACCTCTCTCATCCGCGCTTTTCTCTGTAACGGCAGAAGGCGGAAGGGCGGCGGCGCGGGTGGCAATGACTTCAAACACCTGTGAAGAATAATGGTCTTTGACAGGCCCGCCTACTGATGCCGTTATAGGCATACTGATTTCCCTACAACTAACAGTTTGCATTCCCGCCAAATTAAGGTAATACGCTATTCGTTTAAGATCAAAGAACTGACAGTCATATTTACATTTTTTTCCTGGATCTTCATACGTAAGCAACCAGGTAGCCGGGTCTTCTTCTCTGCCCTTTCTAAGAACGTTATACACATACTGCCGATCCTGCTTGGATTTAACTGTAAAACAGATACGCCCGCCCGGAGCAAGTAATCTGGGGAATTGCCGGAATATATTCTCTAAGTCAGGCCTACCCATCCAATGCAATGTCAATCTGGCATAGATAATATCAAATTGGCCGTCTAGCTGCGGTAGAATTTTGCGCATATCGCCGCTGATAGGGTTTATGTTTGCCTGGCCCCTGAAAGATGCTAAATACCTCTCTCGCCTATCTATTGCCGTAACTTGATATCCCTGAGCAGCAAAGTAGAGCTCGTCTTCCCCTTGAGCGGTTGGCCATAAAGTTAGAATCCTTGCCCCGGCACCAGGCCTTAATTCTTGGGCTACTTTTACGGCTAACTCATGCGGCACAGGATAATTTTGAATATGCAAATGAAATATAGCGGCTATTAAGCGCATAAAACGGGCTGCGGCAGAAGAATCAGACCCCACCAGCCACGGAGAGGTCGCCTGATCCTTTTGAACTGCCTGCCGCAACCCGA
>JAQTUD010000074.1 GCA_028710405.1 Candidatus Omnitrophota bacterium | reverse complement strand
TTCTTTTGGTTCCTGTCGCGTTAATCATTATCCTTATCGGACATCCGGGATATGCCTCTGCCGTCTCGCTGACACGTATTATTATTTTTTCTTTTCTCCTGCTTTTGATAATATTACGTTATCTTACGCGGCGCAAATTCCTTAAAGTTTGCGTACTCGCGGCATCTTTCTTGCCCGTCCTGTTACTTACGCTGCCTTTTGTTAAGGCGGGTATTGAACCCTATGTTTCCTCAAAGGTAGCGGGGGAGTATCTGCTTAAAAATACCGGCGCCGGCTCTACTATCTTATGCGCGAAGCCATTCTTAAGGGGGATAAAATACTATACAGACAGAAAAGTCGCGGCCATGGGTAATGTCTTTTTCAGCCCGCATCCTGTGGCGCATCTTGATTCCGATGATAAAGTAATGGATTTCCTGCGTAAGCAACCCGTGACCTACTGCGTTTTAAACAAATCTAAGGTTGATGATATGGAACGTATTGCTAGTCAGGGGTTCAGCTGCAGCATCCTTAAAATCATAGGCAATGAGTATATCCTGAAGATCCTGCCGGCGAAAAAATAGTTAATAAGGGCCGGAAACAGGATGGGGCGGGAGTTGACAAAACCTGCCAACTGTGTTAAAGTCTAACTATTATGAAGACAAGAACACTGATTTTCTGCCTTTTGCTGCTTTCCCTTGCCGCGCCGAAGGCGTATCCATACTGGATCTGGACCCCCAAAACCGGAAAATGGGTGAATCCTAAGACCGCGGTCAAATCCACCCCCAAAGATCAATTTGATTTTTCCAAGGGTTTCTACGATGAGAACAAATACGAATATGCCAAGCGGGAATTCTTGCGCTTGATAAAAAATTACCCCAAGTCACTTGAGGCTTCAGAGAGCCAGTATTACCTTGGGCTTATTGAAGAAGCGCGGGGTAATTTATATGAGGCCTATCAGGCATACCAGAAGGTCATTGCTAAATATCCTTTCTCTGAGAGGGTCCAGGAGATCATTGAGCGCGAATATAAGATAGGAGAGGCCTTCACCACCGGAGTAAAACGCAAGGCCCTGGGGATAACCCTACCCGTAGACAATCCGGCTATTGAGATATTCGGTAAAGTCATAGAAAATTCTACCTACGGCCCCCTGGCGCCCAAGGCGCAATATAAATTAGGCCTGGTTTTGAAAGGGCTGTTACGTTATTACGAGGCAGAGGAGGCTTTCAATAAAGTAATCGATAATTATCCCACCAGTGAATGGGTGGAAGCGGCGAAGTTCCAGATCGCCTCCTGTCGTGCCGCCGTGTCCCGCGGGCCGGACTATGACCAGGGCTCAGCCAAGGAAGCCAAGGATAAATTTGAAGAGTTTGTCCGGGACCACCCGGACGCCGTCCTCTCCAGCCAGGCCGAGGAGAATATTGATAAGCTGAAAGAAAAAGAAGCAAAGGCCAATTTTGATATCGGCCGCTTTTATGAAAAACAGAAGGCATACAAAGCCGCCAAGTTCTATTACGAAGGCGTGAAAGCCAGTTATCCTAATAGCGCCTGGGCTGCCAAGGCCATAGAGAGGCTAGAGATAATGGAGAAGAGGAAATGATAAAAAATAACTTAAGCTCTAAAATTACACGGATACTCTTTCTGCCTTCTGCTTTCTGCCTTCTGCTATCTGTTTTAGGGGGTTGCGGTTACACTACGCGTTCTATGATCTCCAATGAATTTAAAACAATATACGTGAAACCTTTCGTGAATAAAATAGATATTACTCAGAATGCCGACTCAGGGAGTAAATACAGGATCTATCGGCCGCTGTTGGATACGGATATTACCAGGTATGTCACCAATAAGTATCTTGCCGACGGAAATTTAAAGCCGGTGAAGTCGGAGACAGCGGATTTGATACTCAAGGGTGAGGTAGTTGAATTCCGCAAGGACCCGTTAAGATATGACGATAACGAGGAAGTCGCGGAATACCGCATCAATCTGGTGGTGAATCTCCAGCTTTGGAACAGGAAGGAAGACAAGCTGGTCTGGGAGGAGAACGGGTTTATCGGGGACACCACGTATTTTACGAGTTTTGCCTCCGGGGGCGTGACCACCAAGACCGATGATACAGCTATAACCTATGCCTTGGATGACTTGGCGCGCAGGATAGTGGAGCGGACGGTGGAAGCCTGGTAACTTCTGATGGTCTACCTATTTATCGGTCAAGATAGCCTTTCCAAAGACACACAAATCAAAAAAATAAAACAGGAATTCCTCAAGCCCGGCTTAGAGCAGTTTAATTTTGACCTGCTTTACGCCAGGGACCTGACGCTTAAGGCGCTGCAGGAAAGAGTTCTCTGTCTGCCCTTCAAAAGCCCAAAGAGGGTCATTCTGGTAAGAGAGGCGCAGGCCCTCAAGGAAGAGCTCAAAGGTTTTATCCAGGATTTCTCCTGTCGGCCTAATAAAGACATCGTGCTTATCCTGGATATGGACCGGCAGGATGCCAGAGACAAATTCCCATCCCGCCTGCACAGGGATACAAAAATTTTCCATATTAAAGAAACTGTTCCTGCGGATGCCTTTACCTTAAGCCGGCAGATAGCCCTTAAGAAGCCGGCATATGCCTTGCGTATTTTGAGCCAGCTTTTAAGTAAAGGAGAGAGGCCGGAGCGGATCCTGGGCGGGTTAAGATATGCCTGGGAGAAGGATAATTCGCCGGCCCTGGCCAGGAAAAGGAAGCTTAAGCTTCTGCTTAATTGCGATATAGAAATAAAGACGGGCAAACTTAAGCCCGTCTTTGCTTTGGAAAAACTCGTGGTTAGTTTATGCGGCCCTGGTTAACCTTTTGGCCAGCCGTGATTTCTTGCGGTTAGCTGTATTAGGATGGATGATATTCTTCTTGGCGGCTTTGTCAAGTTGAGAGAATACCTGGACTAACAGTGCCTTGGCTTCAGCGGCATTTTTTGCCGCCAGCAACGCCTGGAATTTCTTCAGCGTTTTTTTAAGCTGTTGTTTTACTTTGAGATTGCGCAAGTGTCTTTTTACATCCTGGCGCGTCTTCTTTATAGAGGTTCTACGTCTTGGCATGATTTTCTCCCTTTTAGTTTAAGATGTCAAATATTCTTGAAAAGAATACCATAATACCATACCTATGTCAACAGACAAATCACCTCATCCCCACCCTATCTATGCCGTAGCCAGGTCGGCAGCAGTGATTGGCGCCGCTACACTCTGCTCCCGCTTATTGGGTTTCCTGCGTGATGTGGTTATCGCCCGCCTATTCGGCGTTTATGTCTATGCCCAGGCATTTGTTATCGCTTTCAGGATCCCCAACCTATTCCGTGATTTCGTGGCTGAGGGGGCGACTAATGCCGCTTTGGTGCCGGTCTTTAGCGAATATGCCGCAAAACACACTAAAGAAGAGTTCTGGGAATTAAGTAATGTCGTCCTCAATCTTCTTTTGGTCGTGCTGGCGGCAATCACACTTTTAGGGATCATCTTTGCCGAGCCGATCGTGCGTATGATCGCCCCGGGATTTGTGGCCGAACCCGAGAAATTCCTTACCACCGTCCGTCTGACCCGGATTATCTTTCCCTATTTGCTGTTGATCAGTTTAGCCGCATACTGTATGGGGATACTTAATTCGCTAAAAGATTTTACCATCTCTGCCTTTGCCCCTTGCCTTTTGAATGTTTCCATAATTATCTTTGCCCTACTTTTCGGAGAGGGGATCAAGGGGCTGGCCCTGGGTGTCTTGGTGGGCGGGATATTACAGTTGGCGATACAGGTCCCGGTAATTTATAAGAAAGGTTTCCGCCTGCGGCTCTTTCAGAAGTTTGACCATCCGGCAGCGCGGGTTATCGGGAAGCTGATGGTGCCGCGGGTGGCCAGCTCTTCTATTTATCAGTTAAATAATTTCGTGGATTCTATCTTCGGTTCCCTGGCCTGGATCGTCGGAGAAGGAGGGGTGGCGGTATTATATTTTTCCTACCGCCTGATCCAGTTTCCGCTGGGAATCTTCAGCAATGCCCTCTCTCAGGCGGTATTGCCGGAGTTCTCCAGGCAGGCATTGGAGGATAATTACGGGGAGCTAAAAAGCACGCTCTCCCGGGCTTTGCGCCTTATTTTCTTTGTGATGCTCCCTGCCTCGGCAGCTTTTATGGTCCTCTCCAGGCCTCTTGTCAGCGGGCTCTTCGGCGGCGGAAAGTTTGACGCCTATTCTCAGGACCTCACTGCCTCGGCATTATTTTTCTATAGTATCGGATTATGCGCTTACGGGGCGACCAAAGTGCTGCAGTGTTGTTTTTTCGCGCTCAAGGATACTAAGACCCCGATGAAGATATCCTTTATCGCCCTGGTCAGTAATATTATCCTCAACGCTGCGTT
>JAQTUD010000073.1 GCA_028710405.1 Candidatus Omnitrophota bacterium | reverse complement strand
CTTGGCAACCTCGCGAAATTTGGCAGGTAAGATAAGACGTCCCTTACGGTCTATGGATTGCAGATACTCACCATAGAACATTTTTGTGCCCTCCCCACTTTAATCCACTTTCAACCACTTTGTGGGAAGATTATAGATACATTACTCCCTTTTGTCAAGATAAAAAAACACCTAACTTGTTCAGATACAATCAGTAGTGGATAAAGGGTGGTTTACTAGGCATATATTGTAGGGAGCTAAAGGTGGGGAAATAACCTTTGGACTTTTAAAATGTCTTTTTTAACCTGCTGGGTAAGGAGCTGCACGGAGGCAAATTTTTGCTGCTGGCGTATCTTTTTTATGAATTGCACTTCCAGGTATTTACCGTAGATATCACGCTGGAAATTAAATATATAAACTTCAATTTTATTTTTTCCGGATGATGAAAAAGTCGGGCTGGTGCCGATGGAACAGGCACCTTTAAAAATCCTTCCCCCTAAAATAACCTTTACCGCGTATATGCCGCTTGCGGGGAGGATCTCATGGTGAGGATTGATATTTGCCGTCGGAAAACCTAATTTTGTGGCCAGAGAACTCCCTTTTACTACCGTACCCAATACGCTGACCGGACGAGCAAGTAATTTTTGCGCGGCCTGGAGTTCCCCTCTAATAATCAATCTGCGGATATAACTGCTGCTTATCTTGCGCCCCCCTGCCCTGACTGCCTTAAATATTCTTAATTGGAAATTATACTTACCGACGGATTCTTTTAATAAAGACACATCACCAGAGGCACCTTTACCGAAACGAAAATCCTCTCCCACGCATATATAGGCGGGGCCTAATTTCTTAACTAAAATCTTTTTGATGAAATCCCGCGCCGGGATACGCGCGAAATTCCGGTTAAAGTTTATGACGATGCATACCTTTATACCCAACCCTTCTATCAGTCTTAGGCGATGTTCTAAAGAAGTAAGGCTCCCTTCTTTCTGCGGATGGGGGTCAAAAGTCAGCGCCACTGCCGTACCTCTGATACGCCTGGCTATCCCGACGGTATTCTTCAGTATATACGCGTGCCCGCGGTGCACGCCATCAAACACCCCCAGCGCCACCACCGGTTTATTCAATTTCTTAATTTTATTGATGCCGTAGATTACTTTCATAGATGATACTCGTTATATTTTTACGTAGCGCCTGTCTTGTCTGGGTTTCTCGGGAACGCTCGTTCGGCCCCAGCGAGGCCGAACTTCACTCGGGTCGGCTGCGTCGCTCTCCCGCATCCGGGCCCTGGATAAAATCTTTTTTTTAATTTAGGAGCCGGCTGCGGGAACCCTGCCCGCTCCTTGCCTCCACGTCCCTCGAAATCCCAGCCAAGCCACACGCTGAGACTTCTATCCTATTGAAACTATCCCATATCTTTTGCGGATGGCGAGGCGGGCTTTGAGCAGCATGTTGTTTGTGCGAGCGGCCATGGTGCCCGAAGCACGAAGTGCGAGGGCGAGCGAGCGCAAACACCAAGCGACATTTTCCTCGGTGGGGAAAATGGAGCGGTGCTGCGAGAAGCCCGAATCGACAGACGCAAATTTATATTAGGCTTTTCTTTATCCTCGCCAGGACTTTTTTACGCGCGGAAGCGAGCGTGCCGGAGATAGTGGCGCCGGAGGCGGTCTTATGGCCTCCTCCGCCGAAGGACTGGGCGATCG
This sequence comes from Candidatus Omnitrophota bacterium, assembly GCA_028710405.1. Lineage (GTDB taxonomy): Bacteria > Omnitrophota > Gorgyraeia > Gygaellales > Profunditerraquicolaceae > JAQTUD01. The sequence continues at coordinate 2,690 of JAQTUD010000073.1, read as the reverse complement.
AATTGACATCCACATTGCCCCGGGAACGGAAATTTACCCTGATTTCTCCCCTGCCGCTTAAATTCTCCTTAAACAAAACCACAACCTCCACGCCTTTTATCGCCCGGCCAAAACTCAAGATCTGCTCGCCTAAATCAAAAGATGTTTTCTTCCCCGCCAGCATATCACGTTTAATCTGAAACCAAATAACTCTACCCTGCGCCTCCTGTTTCATCCCAGGCAATACCTTACTTAAAATTTTCATATCTGCCAGAGGCACATTTTCGTATACATTCCTATAAATATCTGTGCCGTTAAAACCCCGTGCCAATAGATCCGCGGCTACCGAATGAGTAAAAGCAGAGGTATTGGAATAACGAAAAGACCCGGTATCCGTAAGTATCCCCGCGTAAAGGCAGATAGCAGTTTCCTTGTCTATGGGGACGCGCATCGCCTTAAAGAGCTTATAGATCATCTCACAACAGCTTGACGCGCCAGGCTCAACCCAATTCACATCCGCGAACATCTGATTACTGATATGATGGTCAATATTGAGTACCGGCTTGCCCGCGGTATTCAACTGAGCCACCCGCCCCGGGCGGTTCAGGTCGGAACAGTCCAAGACCACAAAACAATCAAAATCTTTCTTTAGCTTATTCTCACTGAATTTTATGACAACTTCCTTATTAGGCAGGAAATCGTATCCATAAGGCAGCAGGTCGTCGTTTACTACGAAAGCAGTTTTACCCATCCTTTTAACCAGCGCGTAAAACGCCAACTCCGAACCCAGGGCATCTCCCTCAAGATTGGTATGAGAAGTGATCAGGAAACTATTATACTTTTTTAGGCAGGCGGCGGCTTTTTTTAGGTTGGGGTTCATTTTGCTCCTTGATCTGGTTTAATACTTCTTCGATCTTAACGCTGTATTCGGTGGACCTGTCCTCCCTGAAAATAATATCCGGGGCGAACCTCAGGTTGATCCTCTGGGCAATCATCCGACGGACAAACCCTAAAGCCGAATCCAGCGCCTCCTTTGTCTTCTTATGGTCTTCTTCTTTACCGAGTACGCTATAAAAAATCTTGGCGGACCTGTAATCCGAGGTCAACTCTACCCTGGTGACCGTGACAAACCCCAAACGCGGGTCCTTTAACTGGCCGTGTATTACTAAACTGGCTTCCTGCCTTATCGCTTCGGTTATCCTATCGTGCCTTGACATCGGATCAACTCCATTCCATGTTAAATAGATTATTATCTTTAGCCCAATAATCTTTTAATCAGGCGCATCTCATCTCCCCTGGTCTTGACCGCGCCGTTTAACCTGGCATCTAATACAGCCGTAAAAATTTTACGGTATTGCGGCCCGGGAGAAGCGCCTAACTTCTGCAGATCCTTACCCGAGACAGAGATCTGCATCCCATTATAAACCTCAAAGAAATCCGCTATGCGCTTTTGGACCAGGCGATCCTTATATTTTGCTTTAAGCATAATAACCGCTTCGTAACTTAAAGGCTCAAGTAGACCGTAGATACGGGATGGCTTAACCTTATTCTTACTTAACTCCTTGATAAGCGCGTGGGCCTCTTCTCTAACGCCGAGGATCCTCTTCTGGTCCCCCTTACGGAAAGCAAACTTCTTACAAATACTCCTGATCTGGCCTGCTCCCAGGCTATCCAGAAGGCCCATAAGATACAATAACCAAGTATCCAACGGCCTGCGCCGGGTGAAATTCTTTTTAAACCAGTTGATCTCTTTTTCTATGGAGTTCAATAATAAGAATTCCTTTTTCGCTAAAGACAGTCGCGGGCTTAAAAAACTAAAATTGGCCAACTCCTGCAGACGTTTTATCTCTCTTATAGGCTTATCTTCTTTAAGCACGAGGATCAGGTCGTCGCGGGTCCTCTGCGGCTGGACTTTCTCCAGCATCTTCATCTTTACCGCTTCTTTTAGGTATTCAAGCGTCTCCGGCTCGATCTTAAAAGCGAATCTTTGCTCAAAGCGCACCGCCCTTAATATCCGGGTAGGATCATCAATAAAACTCAAACGGTGCAGCACGCGGATATTTTTCTTTTTCAGATCGGCTTGGCCGCCAAAGAAATCCAAGAGCTCACAGGAAGACCCCGGGCTCAAACTAATAGCCATAGCGTTGATGGTAAAATCACGCCGATAGAGGTCATCCTTAAGGCTCCCAGGCCTAGTTACCGGTAGATGCGCGGCTTGCGGATAAGACTCGCTTCTTGCGCTAGCAATATCGATCTTTCTCCCTGCAAAGACACTAGACCCCCCCGGCGTTATTATCGTGGCGGTGCCGAATCTCTTATGCCGGATGATCTTGCCCCTGGTTAATTCCGCCAGATTTTCCGCGAACTTTATTCCATCTCCTTCTACTGCTATATCCAGGTCCAGGTTCTTGACTCCCAGAAGCAGGTCGCGCACAAATCCACCTACTAAATAAGCGGACATCCCCTGACGCGCACAAATCTGCTTTACGGCGTGGATTATCCCCTCAGTCTCTCCCGGCAATCTCTCTAAATATTTTTTCATTTATACTCTTCTACTGCTTTTTACTTTCCTACTTTCTTACTTATTACTATGGCCTTGGATGAAACATCTTATGCACGGTCTTGAGCCTATCTTTATTTATATGCGTGTAAATCTGCGTGGTACATATATTAGAATGCCCGAGCATCTCCTGGACCGAGCGCAGATCCGC
>JAQTUD010000020.1 GCA_028710405.1 Candidatus Omnitrophota bacterium | reverse complement strand
GGTCTGGCCAATGCCTGTGTTCTCTGCGCCGGCGCGAACCCTGCCGTATTTAATCCCAAGTATGGGTGTTGGTGCCGTATGCCTGCCAGCCGGAACAACAGCATAGGCAGGTCGATTGCCCAAGAGATTCTCTACTGTTCTATCCGCAGCCGCTGTAACTCTTTCTGTTTTGTCTGATATGGCCCGGATAAAGACATTCCACAGGAATACGCGGTATTCCCAGATAAGCGACAATGTCTGGACGATTTCGCGCCTATACTTGCCAACCATAAATACGAAGGCGAGAATACTACCAATGAGGAATTCTAATTCATCCATTACCCCTGCTTTATTCGCAATAACTCTATTGATTCTCTCAATGATTGACCTGAGTTTTACTTCATATCCTGTATCGCTGGCATATCTGCGGCCTTTAACATCCACAAAACCAGAGTCAGCTAAAAGTTCTTCCGGCGTCCTTGCGGACAGATAATTTCTTGCCATAAGATGATAATAGGCCCCTACGCCCTCTTCTACGGTGGCAAATACACGTACGGTCTTATTGTCGTATTCGCCAACATTCCAGGGATTAGTTGCATGATGCTCACGGCCCACTGTGCCTTGCTTGGTTTCTAAATCTCCCATTGCCAAAGCCAACTCTACAGGAACCTCTATTCCCGTATTCTGCCATTCTTTTTGTGCAGCATCAGCCAACATCTGGCCAGTCAACGGAGTTCCTTTACGGCGAGCAAGGTAAGTCTGGGCTACTGTTTCATATCGTTTCCAATCAGGCTGCGCTTGCGCGCTAACAGTTTCAACAGCCGCCTCAACCTGCGGCGCAACAACTAAATCTTGTTCTTGCACGTTAACCGTAGCCGCGGCAATCACCGAATTTGCATCTACGGTTTCGGCAGGAACCACGGTCTCTTCTCTTAGAGCGACAAGGGATTCCAATGCCCTATCGTCTTCCACTGGAGAACTGATTGCTGGAGGATTCGCCGCGGTAATCTCTGCGCGCCCAATAGGCAACGCTGCCTTAGCATTTGCCGTTGAGAAGAGAATTGAACAAATAATCATTGCCGCCACTGATGCCACGGAATTCTGGATGCCCACCGCTTTACAAGCCCAATCTTCTTTCGCTGCCAGATGAATAGCGTATAAGGCAAAAATACTGGAGCCGATTATAACAACGCGTAACATGCCGGCGGGGCAGAATATCCCCATTGTTATTGCTCCAGCCAAAAACCCTAATAAAAACTTACGTGGCCTGTAAACAGCCGTATCCGAAGATCCCCTAATCTTGATTTCACGCGTGTTCGTCAAGGTGACGGCCAACTTATAGAATACGACCAGCGAAATAACTATCAATACAGACAGTAAAACAATCCTCTGCCACCACGGCAGCGTGCTTGATAATATTGAATATAACAGCGAGCCGGTAGCGTTATTATACGTTATCGGCGCGGCTGCCATAGTTGCGACAGACGACACTAATCCGGGCCCGGCCAATACGACAAACGCCACGGTAGCCGCCGTGAACATAGCGAACGTAACTTTCCCAAATACCGTCATCGCCCCTAATTTTGCTTCCAGCCGACGCTTTAAGGCAATAGTAATAAATATTGCCGCCCCACCTAGAATAATATGGTGCGGATTAACGCTGGTCAGAATAACATACGCCGTAGCAAATATTGCAGCAGACAGAAGACGATGCTTTCTATTAAGCTGAGCGGACTGGGCAGGCGCAGCGGCTTGGGTTCGCTTCTGCACTCTTACCGGATAATTTTTAATAAGTCTAACTAAGCCAACTACGGCTAAGGTGGAGCCCACAAAAGCAACAATAAATGACACCCCGCCTAAGAAGTCTGTTCCGCTAAAGCCAAATAGGAACGGAGTGAGCATAATCAGCACCACCGCGCCGACAACAGGGACTGTCCCTGAAACAAGGGCTACCCCTGCTACGGTGTTTCTTGAATGCTGTTCAGGAACCCCTTCGCGCAATAACCTCCGGCATTCCTCAGGCGTCGGATAGTGATGTAATGCTTTCTGTGCCCATTCTTCATCCTGGAACTCTTCAAGGCGTCTAGCTAGTTGCGGATAAACGGAAGGATCCGGAATGGTTGAATACCACTCGCCAATCAACGCTAATAGCAAACCTTCGCGTCTGTGGTTCTTTTCGGCGACGGTGTCATAGGCAGGGACTGTCCCCATAGAGGACTGTCCCTGCATGTCAGTTGTGGCTGCCGTTGACCCGGTAAACCGGGACGCCAGCGTCCTTAATGCGGCTGCGAATATTATCCGCGTCGGTATCAAGGAGCTGTTCCCAGGAGTCAATGCGGCCGTTACGAGTGTAAACACGGCCGCTGCCGCTGTCAAATACCAGAAACAAGCGGGTATGGCCGTTGCCGTTTTCGCGAGCGCAGGCAAATACGGTATTGTCATGCTCAAAGATAACCAGATGATCAAACTCAAGCTCAGCGTAATTAATCTTAACCATGGCGCACCTCCTTTAATAAGTTGTCCTAGAGACCCCACGGGGGTCATTCTCCTGGAGGTATATGGAGCCGCAGGGCCTCTAGAAACAACTTTAGCCGCATCTAATCCTTCCGCCACGGAAGTGGAATTAGTATACGGCTGGGTGAAATTCCTGTTTATATTATTGACTAAGTTTAGGGTGGAAACAAAGTAAAGAACACCTAATGGGAAAACCAAAAGCGGATTGCCGGGAGCGATACTTATGAATGCCCCCAGAGTCGCGGTAATCGCGAGGATAAATACAATAATCGCGCCTAATTGAAGAGGCGGACTAAGGCCCGTGAAAGGCCGACTGGCTGGATTTCCAGTAAAACCTACTTGCGTAGGATCAATTGTACCGGTTTCTTGGACAGCACTCGCCCAACCACCATTTTCGGCTAAAACTGCGCCAAAACTTGTAGAACTATTTGTGTTACTGGTTACACTTCTTGCACCTGCCCTTTGTTGCCTATTTGTATCTGCACTCGGGGCACCTTCAGTTGCACTGCTTACACCTTCTGCTACTACAGTTGCACCTACTTGTATTCCTTGATCTTCTCCCCTATTGGCTGGAGCCACGACCTGCGGTTGGGGAACCGCAGCCGCGCCTAAAATACCGCCAGGACCAGCTATACTTCCTCCTTGCCGACCTTGACCCCAAGCCCTATCCTTTCTTAACATTCCACTGGTTGGACCTGTTGTCGTCGGCCCTACTCCGTGGCCTGGTAGGGTTCCTCCCATAGTAGTTAAATTAGCCCCGACACCACCAATAGTTCTTCCCTCTGGACCGGTAACCGTAGCCTGTACAGGCACACCCATTGGCTGACCAATAGGAGCCTGATCTCTGGATTCCGGCATAGAGCTGCCGGTTACCTGCGCTATAATTGCCTGGACTATACCTATATTATGCTGAGCAGCTACTTTAGTTTCATCACTGAATTCTCCCGCGAGAATGCCTTCGTAGCTCTTTAAGGCGCTCTGCGCTCTTTCTAATGCCTGCTCTGGCCGTCCATGACGTAAATCTTCCTGCGCCTGGCGTAAAGCATTATTAGGATAATCTATAAAGCTTGCCGCTCCTATAGATCCGCCGCCTTGGGGTTCTTCGGTGGCTGTCGGCCGCGTGATCGCACCCAAGCCCCATCTATTAGCTATTCTTCCTACTGTCCTGAATACTTCGTTTTCCGACATTCCAGCCAAAGCAGGAACCCACTTCATTACTTCTTCTATATTAGTAACTTGCGGGCTATTAGGTATTAATTTGGCTAATTCAGTGAAGAATTTCACGCCGTCATTAGAGGAAGACGCCTGCTGTAAGATGACCGAGAGGGCAAACCAGAGCACGGCATCCCTATGCACTACCTCCGCATTCATAATAGCTAATACCGCTTTTCTAGTCTGCGAACCAGCCTTTTCTGCGCCGGCTACGCTAACCTGGAAATCTTCCAGGGCAGCGGAAGTAAGTACGGCATCTGCGCGGGCGGCCCGGGCGACATTCACAAAGAACTTCTGACGCAGGGCTTGGATTCTCTTTCCGAGGTTCTTGCCGGTATAATTCTGATCGGTTGCGGCATCTATTCTGGCGCTTAATCTACCCAGATAATCCCGCGAGATAAAGGTATAAGGCGCGGAGGTCCAAATTTCCTGCGCCGGTTTTTCGGTCTCCGTTACCTGTTCCACAACAATAACATTGCCTCTTATTCCCACAATATCATAAACTATTAATCCGTAATTTTCGCCGGCCCATTGTGCTAATTTCTTGCCGTCTTCAAGGCCGCTGAATTTGCCTTTTTCATCTCCCTCTGCAACTACCCCTAAATGCTCGTTAATAATCTGGATGACTACCTCACGCTGGGTGGAAGTTAACCCTGTAAGCGAAGAATTAACGGTGGCGGAAATAGTATCCGCGGCTTCCGGCATCACCATCCTTGCCTGATCAAAGGCTTCAAGTAATGTTCCTGGATCGCGGTGCAGGGCATCCCTGTGTCCGGCCGCTACCTCTATGGCCCTGCGCACCACTTGGCGATCACTGTCATAAATGAATCCGCTGGACTGGCTATCACCGACTACGATTACGCTTATCTCATTATCAAAGGCAATCTGGTCAAATATCTCCAAGGCGCCTAATTTCGCATCTTTATTCACGCTGCCGTGCTCCAACATCGTCATTGCCGCTTTTCTGGCGGCGTCAGGCGAGAATCCATTGCCACTCTTTGCCGCAGCTACGTTCGCCCAGAAGCGCACTTCCAGGTCCGGATCAGCAATATAACCAGTAACCAGATTATCATAAGCCTCGGCCCTTACCAATAGGCGCGCAGCGGTCCTGCGGATACTGCGCACTGTTTCCGCGGTATCATCGCCATTCCTTAATTTTCTGCTGTAAGTTGCCGGGTTAACCATATGGATCAATGCAACAACTACCGTATCAGTGCCAAGCTGTTCTTGAGTCGCGCTCTCTAATGTCCTTAAACGCCCTTGCGCTTCATTCAGCTTCTCTTCTTTGGTTATCGTTTCGCCTAAAGCAAAGGCGAGAATATCAAAATTCTCTAACTGTTGCGCTAAGGCCTGCATTTGGCTGCGGATATCTGCGTTAGCATAGCTATTTATCGGCGGCAGAACGATATCATCAAATAATTCTCTGTCCGCCCGGACAGCAAGATTCAATAAATGTATCCGCTTGCGGGCCTCGCCCATCTTCGCCTCATTTAGTCTCTTATTATGAGGGATTTCTGAAAGCAACGAAACAATTTGGGGTCTTATATTCGTCTTGAATCTTCCGCTCAGATTCTCGGCAGCAAAATCCACCAACGGCATTAACGCCGCGCTCAAAGCCTTCTCCAATTTCTTATTTTCTCTATAAGAAATAACTGCATCAATCAGACCTTGCACGTCAAAGCGGGTATTATGGATGACGCCCGCATAGTCCGGGATCATTACATTCAATAATTGCAGTAAAGCCGCGGCCGTCTCGGCCCTTAATTTAAGATCTCTCTTGGTCTTGGGAGTGCTGGTTAAATACGCTATGGCATTATCAATATCTCCGGTATCCCTGGTTGGATCTATAGAAGCAGGATCCTTAACCAAGATCCGTAATAACGCAATGCGTGCCTCAGGAACACCTGCCCTGGCTAATTGCTCGGCGATTTCGCGGACTTCTTCGAGCTTAATCACCGCAGGAAGAATCTGTAACGCGGCTAATCTCTCGCCTCTATCGCGCGAATCTAATTTTGTTTTTACCAGTTCCGCGCAGGCCGGATCAGCGACGATCTCGGCCACAGAAATAGTCTTTCCCTTCTTGGCCTGTCTAGCCAGGGCGGCGAACTTGCGGTCTATGTCATTTTTCTTGCCTTTTATCCGGTTGGTCAAAGCGTTCACTTCAGCCCGGTTCAAAATACGCTGATCGTTCGGGTCAATAGGTATAGGCCTGGCATCCCTAGACACCCGCACATTACGCAATTTGCCTTTTGTATCCCAAGCCCGGATGAGGCCGGCAGCTTCTGCCCTTATGTCATCCTTATTGTCATCCGGATCCGCCTCTCCCAATAGAGAAACCGCTCTTATGACAGAAGAAGAAGTAACCGCTTTGGGGAAGTGGGAACGGACAATCCTTGCCTGGTGCAATGCCAGAGCGCGTACCGTATGCTCTAATTTATTATCCGTTGCGATGTTCAAATGGGTATTTATCAGTTTTTCAGCGCGCGCCTTAACTTCTTTCTGTTCGTTCTTTCTCTCTTTCCTGGTTGTGGCCTTGATGGACATATCCAGGTTGCCGAGCGCTGTTTGCGCTTGTGAGCGTAATCTTGTATCAATTGCTTCATCGGGTATTTCATCTCCTTGCGCGTTTTTGGCCTTTGGCGCCCTGACTACCGCCTCTAATATAGGTAAGGCCAGGTCCGGTTTATGCCCGGCGATAAGCAGAATGGCGCTCATTGCGTTTTGACGCAGCCCGGCGCTTACTCTTCTATCCAATGCCACACGCTGCAACGCGGACAAAGGATTATGCGCGGGGCTTGCAGTTTCGGTAAGGCCGCCGGTAAATCCGCCGGTAGCATCGGCTGTGCCTAAAATAGCTACTAAGGCAGCCGCGAGTATTTCTTCTCTCTGTACAGTATCTTCTTCTCTTAAACCCCGCTCTAAATCGGCGCGATAGAGATCAATTGCCGGAGCGTAAATCTTATCCTTGGATTCGGCTGTTTCCGTATTAAAATCGGCCGGTATGCCTGTAGCTAATGCATTCCTGAAACTGACACGCTTTAATGCCTTGTTTAAAGTCTTCTGGGTCTTGCCGTCCCATTTGCCTAAGCCTATCCTGTCTTTTATGGAGTTAAGGTATTCCAGGTCTCTTGCCGCATTTTGCGTCACTAAGAAATGAATAAAGGCGACCCTTCTTAGGCGTTGTATCGTCCGGCGGTTAGTTACTCCCATCGCCGCAAAGGAATCTCCATCCATCCCCATCAGGATTAGGTCCAGAATATTCTCCTCGTGGACGGGATCTTTAGCGGAAATATCCTTAGCTTGCCTATCCTGCCTTATTCTTTCACGCAGGGTCTGGAAGAGCTCAAATTGTTCCTGAGTGATACTTGAAATGAGCCCTGTGAAACTTGAAATTCTCATCCAGGGTATTGACCTGGCGACAAGATAGACTCCCAAGACCACTAATAAAGGTATGATAACGTAACCTACAGCGAAACCAACAATGTGCACTCCCCAGGCTTTTACCGTCCAGAGGCCGAGAACTTTCGCGAGTTCACCAATGCCCGCTGAAACCAACGCGCCTACGCCTAATTTAAAGGAGCCGCGGTCAATCTCTTTATTGTCTGAATGCCTCCAGGGCATCAAGGACCACCAGCGCCTCAAAAGACCCAGGCGCTTGATCACCGCGTTCTTGGCAGCGGTGGTAAATCCTTTTCTATCCTGAGCGGCCTTATGCTCTATGGCCTCTTCAAAAACGCTAGTTTTGCGGCCATTGTGGACAGAAGGAGGCAGATTTTTGGCCAATTCTTCCTGTTTCTTCTGGCTTTGCCCAGATTGTTTTTCTTCCCTTCTTAAATAGTAAGTACCGCCGCGGGCACGCTGCAACAGATTCTCGGCATCAGCAATTGCATCTGCGACATCTTTGCTGTTAGCTAAATCTACCGGTACATCATAATTGCCGCCAAATATATCCTGGATTACGTTATTTGTTAATACGGCTGTATCTCCGGTATTTTGCGCGGCCCTTAAATGAGCAAGCAGTATTTCCAGTATCCGGCCGCCTTCGTTACGGTCACCTGCGCCAAGACGTTCTCTGGCTAAACCTAAGGCATCGTGGACCGGAGTCTCTCCTGCGCCGGTGTATGAACGTAATCTCGGAGCCTCTAAGTCTGCTTCATTTATGCTGGGTTCTTTATAGGTATTCACTTTGAATGCTTCCAACGCGCCTTTTACCAACTCAACGCGCACCGGATCGCCATTTACTTCTGTCAAGACGCCCTCAATACCAGAAATAGTATCGGTATTAATATTCTCCCTGAGGACTTGCAGGATCTCGTCATCCTGAAGATTATATTGGCGCATTAGATCGCGCAAGGTTTTCAGTTGAGCATTGATGTCGGCTAAAGAGCTAAGATGCCCCAACACGCTTACGATCCGGGTAAAATCGGCATTCGCGTGGATTTGCTCTAATCTCTTTTCAGGCGTCCTCTTGGCTTTTATTTCTTCTTTCTTATCCGCGACTGGAGCGGGCTGGCCGTATTTTCTTAATATTTCCTGCGCCCTGCCGTCGCCTTTGACTATGTCTTCCTTGCCGGCCTGCGCTGCGTAGGTGATGTTCTCTTCTATTCTCCTATTCCTTGCAAACATTGAAAAGATGCTTAAAGGCCGGCCGTATTCTTTTCTATCGAGTTTGCGTCCGAAAAATACGTTAAATTTATGATCAGCGCCGGGCCGGTCGATCCTTGTGACCGCGCCGCTATCATTCATAACCAACCAATACTCATAAGTAGCTAGAAATACGGTGTGCAAACGCCCCAGCGAATCAAGCATCATTACAGGAGACTGCTGTCTTTCCGTGGCAAAGAGATGCTCAATCAACTGCGTATCCATGTCGTAGACAAATACTTTCTTGCCTAACCTCTTGAGCATCTTGTAAGGATGGTCTAGGAGGCGCCATGCTTTTCCCTTTAAAGCCAAACTAAGGATTTCCTGAGCGATCTTATCCCTATTCACTCCAAAGCTGCTGGCACTAAACGCTTCTATCTCCGAAGAAACACCGTCCACTAATCCTTGTATAGCTGTACCATCCGCTCTTGTGCCGCCATCTATAAAGATAATGAGCTTGTTTACTCTGCGGCTGTCCATCTTGGCCAGGCGGGAAGTAAGTTTGGCTAAACCTTTCTGCTTTAAGAATTCCTTACGCTTTGCCAGCGTGTCCAGATCCGCTTTTTCAACCCTTTCTTCCCTGGTTACCTTACCTTCAAGCTCTTCTAATTTCGTTTTATATTCCCTTAGGGTTTCGACTACCTTTTTTATGGCAAGTTTCGCCCTGCTTGCGTCAATATTTTCATCGCCAAATAGCGCGCTCTGCGTGTTAAATTTACCTTCATAACGCGCTTTTAAGTCCGCGTAAGTCAGGCCCCAGACCGCGTCGCCAATTTTTGAGAATTTAATCTTCCCCTGCGAACCCCAGCGCATTAAGAAGACCAGTTTAGCTAACTGCTCTTGGGCTTCTCCGCTGACCGTAATCCCAAAGAGGGTGTCAATCGCGGCAAAGACATTATCTATATCATCCGCGCCGGTAATCGCCGGCAGGTCGGGCCGGAAGATCCGGCGGTAGGCTTCATATTCTGCAATCAGCAGCTGCAACTGTTTCTTGGACTCCGCGTCTTTAGCATTCGGATCAAAGGCTTGCGGCTGACGGCTGCCTTTTCCTTCTATGTCTGCTGCCTGTTTTGCGGTATCGATCGCCGCCCTGGGGCCTTTTAGCTTCTCGTCTATTCCATCCTGCAATTCCTTTGCCAGCCGCTTTTCGCGCAATTCCAGGACTTCTTTCTGCGCCATAAGCACGGGCCTGGTCGCCCTTACGTATGAGCCAATAAAAGCAACATTCATATCCCTTAATAATCTTGCAAGGGGCTCTGTCCGGTCTTCCTTTCCTCTCTTGTATGTAAAACTTGCCGAGTCTATATTTGTTTCGTCCTCTATTCCATTTTTCGTATCTTTTAACTTCTCAATCGCCGCATTTACTTTGGCGATCTGTTCATTTTGAGCGCCTTCTTCATTTTCAGCCTGGAGTTTACGCAGATATATGTTCAATAAAGCGATAAGTCCGTCCCTGTGTTCGCCGACCTGGCCAACGCTATTGGCTAATATGCAATTGACGACTTCACTACGCGCTTCAGGATCGCTTCCAACTTCAACTGTATCAGGATCTTCTGCCTCTTGGATCTTCGCGATTAGGGCCTCGACCCTGGTTATGATCGGGGCGATATCCACTGTGAGAGTAGGAGTAAAGCCTGCAAGGGCATCTTCTACTTCCTGTAAAGCGGGTTTATGCTGTATTCTGGCGGCGGCATCCTGTAAGTCCTTAGCATGGTCAACAGCTCCATCTCTTTGGACATTAGCTTCCGCTAAGGGTTTGACCATCTCTTCAAGGGCTCTCTCGGCGAATTGTTTGAACGCGTTTCTGGCCTTTTCTTTTTCTGCTGAGGGAATTATATTCGCTATTTTTGCTTCCACAAAGGCATCGATGATACCTTGAGCGCTAAAACCACATGCGACTATGCTTGCGACCCCTAATCTGCGGGCCAGTTCTTTCTTCCTGGCGATATGCAGCTTTAGATCACGAGGCGTTATATCAGCCAGGGCGTTGATTTTTTCTATTTTTTGCTGGAGCTCAAGAGTATCATCTTCCAGGATATTCCTTATCGAGAAATCGAAATCTGCTTCAAGATCAGCCCTATCAGCATCAAATTCGGCATCTTGAGATGCAAACTGCCCGGCCATCGCAACCGTAGCTCCCGCTCCTGTTTCTGCGGAAGTAACTAAAGATTTAAAACTATCCAGTGCGCTTGTTCCTGTCTTCTCGGTCTTTCCTGAGAATACCCAACCTACACCACCATCTTCTCTGACCCTCTGACTCTTTTGGACATCCCACTGAGCCAGATAATGCGCGCTGCCTTCTGTCGGGAAGAAGCCTTTTAGCTCTTCCTGTTGCAGTAAAGCTTCAGTAAATTCATGCTGCATCGTATCCAGAGACGCGCCCTGGCGCACAAATACCTCTCCGCCCAGGGCAAATCCGTTACCTAAATCATATTTACCCAATACCCTGTCAAAACATTCAGCCCTGATAACATTGACTTTTAAGTTATAACTATCGGGACCAAAGATAAAAGTATTGGAATTGGCTCTTGCATCGGCCAGCAGTTCTTCCAATTCATCCCGCCGGATTTCTAATCTCGCTTTTTTCTCAGCTGCCAGGCCAAATCCGATCTCGTCCTTTCCAAAAAGGAGCAGGCGGCCTTTTCTCATTGCTGCCAGGATTTTATCCCTGGTTTGACGGGCCTCATCCTTCATACTCTGCGCAAAGGAATCCTTATCTCCGAAGATAACCTGCATCCCGTGCTCGCCGATCTTCTTATTCGCGCGATTATCAATCGCGTCCCCGGATACGAACCCATCAAGTATGTTGATTATCGTCTGGACTCGTACCGAATCATCCTGTTGCACAGGTTCAAGCACCATTTGATCATTCCTGCGGATTGCCGTGAAGGTAAACGGCAGACCTGTGCCGGTTACGATCCTGGTGCTTGCACTATTGGTGGAAATGGTAATTGTGCCCGAGTCACCGGTAAGAATAATCTCATCTGTGCCGCGCGTTACCGCATAAACCTGCCCGCCTAAATTCACTTCTTCAGCCTGGCTATTATCGCGCGGGGCTTCCACATTTATCTTAACCTCTTTTGCCAGGGCATCCTTGAGCAAGTCATTCAGATTTCCCGCGTTAACCTTGCCCTTTGCCGCATTGTCCATCTGGGCCAAGGCATTGCCGGCTTGCGCTACATGAGTAACCGAAAGTAAGCTTTCAAATTTCTTTTTCTCCTGTTCGCCTAACGCGTTCAATGCCTCATTTACCCTCTTGGTATGCCCTTCAAGAGCCTTACGTAAGTCTTCCGGACTCATTACCGCCAGCTCTTCTGCTAATTTCGGCGTAACAAATATAATTAATCTACGGAGTTCTTCATCTTTTTTCGCCTGCTGTTTGTCCGGCTGAAGTTTATCAAAATCTTTATTATGCCGTTTCGCCAAGGTATCGGCGAGGGTAGTTAATTGCTCAAGGGTAAATATTTTTGTCGCTTTAGGCGCTGCTTCTTCGCTATCTTCCGCATCAGAACTGGGCTTGGCGTCTTTTGCTGCCGCAGCTATTTTGTGCAACTCATTCAACGCTTCAAATTCCCGGAAATTTCCGCGCCAGAAGAATCTTCTGCCTAAAACCCAACGGCGGCTATCCGGTTTAGGAGCGGTCAACCTGAGATTCAGCAAGCTTTCTTGGTGCTTGGCGGCATATTTACGGATAAACCCTACTAATACAAATATAGGTAAGGTTACTCCCACGCCTGCCGTCCCTAAAACGGTTAAACTGGCTATACCTAAGGCGCTTCCGACAAGAGGGAGCCCAACAAGGACTACTACAGGTGCCCAGGCCAGGGTCTTGGCAACGGTAAATTTACTGTTGAAAAGCATCTTTTGACGCAGGAATTCCAGCTGTGCCGCTGCGTCATTACCATCCACCGCCTTCAACATCTGGAAGATATCAACTACGCTTGCGCGCCTGCGCGCTCTCTTTATGGTTGTAAGATCACTACCTTCTGTCCCCGGCGCTTTCCAATCAACTACCTCCTGCCACTGTAAAGGCGTAGGCATTAATACCTTGACCTGTTCCTGGAAACGCTTGTCATCTTCAGGAGTGAGCCGGCCCATTGCTTGCGCCATCTGTCTTTCTAACTGAATGCTTCTCAACTGTTCAGATACCTCTGGGCTGCTCATATAAGCGATGCTTCCAAAGACAAAACGCACAGGATCATGGGCATTAGGGCCGGCTCCGAATAACCTGGAGACATTATTTACGCTCTTATCCATTTTATTGGCGCTGTAATTATACCCACCACTTATTAAACGGCCGGCGGAGTATGCGCCCCAGCCTATTGCGTTGTTGAACATAAACCTGTCGGTCGTGCTCATCAGAGCCCAACCTTTACTGACACTATGGCGTCTTATCCAAGAGATCGGCCCCCAGCCGCCGTAACTTATCATCTGGGCCAAATGCGTAAGGTTGGTAGACGGATTGATAACGGCGTCACGGAATATCATTCTGGCGCGCTGCGTGGTAAAATCGGCGAGGCCCTGGGATCTGAAAATCGGGCGATATATCTGCGCCAGGCCGGCAGCCCTAGTCAGGCCGGCATAGTCAAGGTTAGGATCAATGAAGCTGACCACAATATCAGCCAATTCCTGTTTATCTCTATCAGAGAGAATGGCGATCTGCGGGTTGGCGGTGTTTTTGATAATTTGTGAGTTTATGAAGTCTAAAGCGATTTGGACTTGTTCCGGGTCGGTCAATGAAAGGTGCTCATCGGAGAGATCTGTTAACACTTGCATTAGTGGTGCGCTATTCGGGAGGAGGCCGGCGATCCTGTCAATGAGCGCCGTTGGCGCACCTCTTGTGCCATTAGAGAGTATAAAACTGTCCAGGTCGCGGTAAGTTTCGGCTCTCTCCGTGAAATCCATAGCGCGCTGGCCGCCGCGCTCCCTTTCCGCTCCTATTTTATCCATTATCTTAGCAGTGGCCTTCTCAATACTGCCTTCTACCTGCGCGTCGCTGCTTAAAATATGCCTTTCAAAGTTCCTGACTGATTTTACAACCTCTATCAGGTTACTTGCGCTTGTAATAGAGAATGTTGGATCAGCAACTAAATTATTGTAATCATCCTTTACCTTTCTTCCGGCGCGCTCAAGCAAGGTGGCCCGCACGCGAGTCAAGGAAGAAACTTCGCCTCTCTGGGAAACTTCTCCCATTATCTTGGATGAGAAATCGGCTACGCCTTTCATAATCTTCTCAAGCCTGTCCGCGCCGGATATATCGTAAGGAGAAAGCGCTAAATCTGCCGCATATTTATGGGCGATGACTTCGTCAAACTTACGGGTGAGGTATCTTCTTTCTGCCTCGGAAGTGGACCTGCCAATCATCTCTTTTAAAGGTTCAATCAACTGACGGGAATATCCGGCTTCCCTTGCCTGATGGGTCAAAGCCTGAGAAATCCTAGTTAACTCTAATTTGTGGGCGTTCTCCAATAATGCCCTGACATCATCCGTTGACGCGCCTTCGCCTAATCTGGCTTCAGTACCGGCCCTTACCATGCTTTCACGGCGGCTTTCTTTAGTCGGGTCAGCCTTGAAATCTAAAGCATCTCCTAACTCCCGCTCTATTTGAGGGCCACGCACTGCTTGACGCAATCCGGCCTGATCAAACATGATGATACTCTCTCCGGTATATGCGTCAGGAGAAAGACCACGGTTATTTCTCTTGATCGCCTGGTAAAGATTGGCAGCAGTCCATCTCTCCGCACCGGCAACAATCACATCCCTTCCTACTGTTCCAATTACTCTTCCTTTGCCCGTAGCGGAATCTATGATTATTTCTCCGCTTCCGTCTCTTTCAAAAATAACACCGTCTTCATAGCTGTAACCGGTAGCCCCTCTGACATTGGAAAGAATGATCTTTCCGGCATTCTCAGCTTTACACAGTGTATCTGCTATATAATCGTTATCAGTACTTCCGTCAATAATTTCAATATCGCTGCCCAATGCAGCTCTTAGCTCCTTAAATAGTTCGGGATTTTCGCAAAAGATCAGTAGTCCTTTTCCAGCCGCCCTATTCTGCCTTGCCCTCTCTAATATGATCTCTTTTTGTCTGGCGCCATTAGCTTTAATAACTTCAGCATCAAGATCCGGCTGACTGAAGATATCCACGTCTTTTCCGATATGCATCTTTAACAAATGCACCACGCCTTCTGCGGTCCCGGTAAAACCGATCAAAGAAGCGCCGGGCTTAAAACGCAGGATTTCTGAGAGTGTGGCCTGGTTTAAGGTCTTGGTGGTATAAACATCTTTAAGATCAATGCCGTTTTCACGCGATAGATAGGCCAGATATGCCGGGTCGCTAATCACTCTATCCGCCTGGTCCACGCCGGCTTCTACAGGAATAACCCTTTCGTGGGCATCTCCTACTTCCCTAAACATATTATAATCTGTGCCTTTGACGCTGTATTTAGCTTCCAGGTAAGAACGCACCAGATATTCATTTACTCCTGCCTTGCGCATCTCTTCCAGCGCCCGTGGGTTCAAAGCTATTTCTTTGCTTTCAGGGTTCCTGTATCCGGCGATCTGCTGCATAGTGAATACCTCTTCCCGACTCTTGTTTTCATAAACCTTCAGAAGACGCTGCGGATTGGCAGGATCCGGCTTTAAATTCTCCTCCACCCATTTCTTGGCCTGTTCTAATTTAGCGCCTAAACCGGCGGGAGAAACATTCAGGATCTTGCATAACGATTCTACTACAGAGACTTTACTTCCACCGATAATAAAGCTGCTCCGGTCGGATAAAGGAAGATGTATCTCATCCAATCTTATATTGTCCTGGTTATAAACCCGCTTTATCAATTCTTTATTATCCGAATTACGCAGATGCCCAAAATTGGCAAAATCAAAGACCACTATTGTTGATGCACTTTCTAACGCCGCGTTCAAACTATCCGCGGAAGTAGTACGCCAATTACTGCCATTCTCTGTTTTCATCCCGAAAGTTTTTAATAAGGACTGGACGCCCTCATTCTTAAGCAGTTTCTCGGTCTCTCCGGTGCGCACCACCAGGATTTGGTTAACATTGTCAAACACCATTGCCCGGGCGATCATTTCTATGATTGAGCCGATAGTTTTACCGCCGCCCGGCTTGACCTGGATGCTGTTATCTCCGAGCATGCCAATAATCATTTTTGCCTGTTCAGAGGCGATCCAGTTCTCAAATTTTTCACCCCTGGCCTCACGCGCCAGTTTCATCTTCTCAAAGCAAACTTTCATTACCCGGCCGATGACTTCTGCGGTGTCACGCGGGTCAGCTAACCCTTCAGTTATCGCCTGCCTGGCCTGCCCAAAAGTAAGCTCTGCGTTAAAACCTCTATACTGGGTAGCTGGTTGGAAAGCATTGAATACATCTCTTATTTTGACCAAAAATGGATCGGATGGCGCTCCATCATTTCCTATGGACATTTCGAGGGTTCCGTTAGCGAGCCGCTTAATTTGCACTCCCTGCTTTGCCTCAACCGGCAGCGCCTCCCAATCCTGTAACAGTTCTTTGCCGTTAAAGAAATCCATAACCCTTTTGTCAGTTTCGTACAACTTCATTTTTACAGGCTTGGTCTGGCCATCCGGAAAGATTACATCAACTATCACGGAAGTCTGGCCGGTCCTGTTTAATTCATCATGGTTATACATTAACTTAGCATATGTCTTGCCGGAGAGTGCCCTTAATCCGGTATCTATCCTGATGTCATTGGTCTTTACATAAATGCTTCTGCCCCAGCCTAACTTGACCTTTTGCATCCCGTTATTGGGGTTGGTAAAGAGCCGCTCTATTGCCTTATCCGCCTTTTTGGGCGCCTTGCTTAAACGCCACATAATTCCTGTCTCAATGTCAGGAACACCCCTTAAAGGATTCTGTGCGTACATCTCTAACATCCCTTTACGCGCCGCCCTTAGATAGCTGCGTTCTCTGAGTATGCGAGCAAGCGGCAAGGAGACGAGGTTATCCGCGAAATTATAAGACGCCACTACGCCGTCCCTAAGTTCTCTTGCGGCCCAGAGCCCAACTTCGCCAAGATAACGGACTGCGGCGCTGATCATCTCATTAGGGCCGCCTATCGGAGGCCTGGGGAAACGGTTGTTTCTGGCGCGCGAAGCGGTCATCTGGAATTTATCTCCCATTATGGCGGCTACTGCCGAAGTAAAGGAAGTTTCCTTATTGATTAAGCGGCGTCCGGTGTCTAATACGACATTCTGCCTATTCAGCAGCTCTCTTTGGGAGGCGCCCTTAAGTAGTCCGTCATAAAAGTTTGCTTCAGCGAAAGTATGGCTGGCCTGCGCGCGATAACGTGATTTTTCTCTTGCGGTCAAGTTCGCAATTGCATCATTTGCCAGTCTATTCCTGGCATCTGCAAGACTCTGCTGCACTTTCGTCTCATCAATGCCTCTTAAAGCTTCTCTTAAAACCCCTATTTCTCTTCCTAGATTTACCTGCCTCGCACGAAGCTGTCCGGCCAATGCGGCATCGGGAACTCCCGTTCTAAGCTGATTCGCGATATCCTGGGCTTTCTGTTTCGTGTCTTTAAACCTCTGAATGCGTTTCAGAGTATCCTCGAGCAATATAATATCACCCTGAATTTTTGCTCTTGTGCCTAAGGCATCTTCTGCTGCCTGGCCCAATTCCATAGCTTTAAGATAAGCGTCCAAAGACGGGCTGACTACGAGCTCACCCAGAGTCTTCCTGCCTTCGGCAGTCAATTCTACCGGGGCGCGGCCGTATTCTATGCGATTATACGGAGAAACT
Organism: Candidatus Omnitrophota bacterium; assembly: GCA_028710405.1. Classification (GTDB taxonomy): domain Bacteria; phylum Omnitrophota; class Gorgyraeia; order Gygaellales; family Profunditerraquicolaceae; genus JAQTUD01. The sequence goes on along the minus strand of JAQTUD010000020.1, from coordinate 1,615 downwards.
CTGTCCAGGATAGAATTAACAGTTGTTGTTAGAGCATCCTGTTCCGCTTGCGAAAGAAGCGCATTGCCTTTGTCGTCATGGGTTTTAACAAACGCATTTTCTAATCTCCATCTGGTCTCTTTAGAAAGGCCTTCGCCTCTAATTAATTCATCGGCGGCTTTTAAAGCGATATCTACGCCTTCGCTCTCCGGAGCCAGTCCGCCGGCTTCTTCTATTCCTTTTCTTATTCCGGCGGCGATGGCCTGGCGGTCAAAAGACATTTTGAATTGCCTACCCAAGGCAACGACATCTTCCTTGTCAAGAGTTATGTCGGCTCTTGCGCGGCTGCCATCGCTAAAGGTCATATCCACACCGCCGATCTTTGCCTTAGCATCGGTAGTGCTGAAATCCGGCTTTATACTGCCATCAGTGAAGACACGGAAGAACGCGCTCGGCGCTTGTGTCCGGGCCGCGTGCTCTGACTCTAACCTTAGCACTCTTAAAACCCCAAAATCCCCGGCCAATTCCGCGACTTTTCCTTTAAGAGAAGCCACCTTTTTGCTCACCAAATCTTTTACAGTATTCGACAATGCCGTGCCTTCTAAGGTAAAGTTCTCAAAGGCAAGGTCTAAATTACCGTCTGCCTGCCAGATCTTTCCGGCCAAGTCCCAGCAAGCCTTGCCAAAAACCCCTTTATCAGGATGCTCCATACTATCCTTTATTCCGGAAATCTCCGCTTCCAGCTTTGCCTGTCTGTCTTCCAGCACATCCAGCCGTCTATCCGCTCTATTGACACCGCGTATTGCGGTCCACTCCGCTTTTACATTCGCTAATTCCGTTTCTCTGGCGGTTAAAGCCTGCTGCAGGACTGATCTGTTGATCGCGCGGAAGACGAATTCCTGCATCGCCTGCCTCATACCAGCGGCATCACCATCTATCGCCCTGGTGCGCGCCTGTTCCAGAAAATCCAATCCTTCTCTTACATTTCTGTCTATAGGTTCAGACTCTTTTTTAAGGATGCTTGCCCGTTGTTCTTCATTCAAGCCGGCATCAGTAAGATAATTCGTCTTCATTTCGTTGAATAACCGGTCTACAGTATTCTGCGCCAGCGTCCTGTCTTCCACGGCCTTACCGATACTGCCTGCTTTTCTTACCGCGGCCAGGTTAGCGCGAGTAGCTTGCCAGTCTATTGTCTTATCCGGATTCCTCTCGGTTAAAATCCTGGCGGTCTCAAACTGAGAATTCGGCTTAATAAACAGAAGCGCCCAACCTAAGGCTCCTCTTTCTTTTAAGGAGAACGCCTGGTGGTCATATCCGGGAAGGACTTTATCTATTCCGCCTGCTTGCGCAATTTCCGAGTTAGGCAAATATCCGGTAAAATGGTCAACCAAGGCTCCGATATGATTAAGGCCTTGAAAGGCGCGATCTATGCCGGTAACAAATCCGGAGACAAAGAATAGCGATTTGGACTCCATTGCCAAAGCCGAAGCTGAACTAACCAGCAGGCTGCTGGATTGGATGCCTTTTTGTAAACCCACATTTATGGCATCGTTTATCACCAATGGATGCACTTTCCACAATCCGGTTGGCTGAACGCGCCTGGAAATAACGCTGTCTTGCAGCGCGGCTTTCGGCT
>JAQTUD010000019.1:5644-18760 GCA_028710405.1 Candidatus Omnitrophota bacterium | reverse complement strand
AGAGATCCGTTATGGCTGGGACCTCTAATAGATACGCCTACCGTCTGCATGACATAGACGATAAGGTAGTGGAGTACGAACTAGCTGGTTCCGACCAGAAGGTCTCCGTCAACTTCTACGGTGGCGCCTACTCCAGGATCGGGGATACGATCGTTGGCAACTCCGGAGACCGTCTAAGCGGCATAGGAGCCGATGAAACAACCCGCTATGATATCTACCAACCTCTAAAGGATTATTACCTCTTACGGATAGGCGATAAAGGTAATATCTCCCCTATAGTCGCATCCATACGTGTTCCGGCCTACTCGCCTGAGCATACCCTAAGATTAGGATGGGGGAATTTTGTTGTTACGGATAAATATACTTTACAGGTGAAGGATACTTTACGGATCCTTACCAGGGATAAAGAGGGAACCATAGAGGTTGATAACGGCGTGACGCGCAAAGCGACTCCTGCAATACTTAAGCAGGCATTGAACAAGGATGATGCTCTTTTGCCGGACAAAGAAAAGCGGGAGACTCTTTGGATAAAATCAGGCTATACTTCTTACGATACCGCAGATATGACATTTACCCGGTTGCGTGTTGTTGATAATTCTAACGGAAAAGTCCTGGATGACTCTGCCGTGGGAATTATCCAAGAAGACAAAGACACAGGCGAGACTAAGCATGTCGGTAATTTAGCGCAATCCGGGCACCCCGAAGCATTACCGCCTGAGAGTAGGCTTTTAATAGGCGAGGATATAAAGAGTTGGCTTGCTGAGAATCAGGGTGAACTAGCTGATTTGAATAAAGCCATAGATGATTTTAGCGAAAGAGGCGATCTTAAATTCTTTGGAAAAATAATGGAATTAAAAAAATTTTATGAAGCAAAGAGAGCAATGTTAGATTATAATCCGCAAAGGCATTTTGCGGGCGCGCAGGAGGGCGATTATCAGCAAATAGACCTTCTCATCAGGCTGGCCCGAATGGACAATGTCGCTGCTAGAGAATTTTTGAAGAACTTGGGTGTCAGTCCAGTGTTAAAATCGGATGATAGAACATATCGTAGGCGCACATTAGAAGATTTGTCCGATTATAATATCAGTGCGCTTATAAGTATTTTGAACGGATATGGCGGGAAAGAATGTTATATTAACTTAGTGGGAAAGTTAAGCCAAAAAACCGCATCTGAAAGAACGGCGATCTTAGAGAGTATAGAAAAACAATCCGGCTCTCCTATAGACTCAGTAGCGAATTTAGCAATGCTTTATACGAAGGCGAGAGATACATTGGATACAAATAGGCCGTATGCTTTCTTGCCTTCAATACTTGCCTATTTGGTTAATAGCCGTGAGAATCCGGCATCTTCCGGCCGACCTTTAGCAATAGTGGTTGGTCCAAAGGCAGAAGCTGATGATAAGGCAGCTCTTAGCGAATATGACCAAAATGGGGCCGTTATCACTGCGCTTGAAAATGGATTCTTCGTGAAATATGGTGAAGGAAAGCCAGGAGAAAAAGCGGTTGATGTATTATCAAGAGTTATACCGCAATTAGCAGGTGAAGAGATTCCAACTTTAATTATGCCAGAGGGGCATGGGACACCAACATCAATAATGTTCGGAGCGGATGGCGTAAATGGACAAATTACTACAGCGGATAAAGAGGCGTTCAAAAATTCAGGTTTAGCAAGATATGCTGGCCCGGAGACTGATGTTGTAGGGAAAAGTTGCTCTATCGGCGCATGTATTCAAGGAGAAAATATGGTGGATGTTTTGAAGGAAGGCGCGTTTCCATACGCTAGAGGCGTATATGGAGCCCCGGAGATTGAATACGGCGGCCCCTTGATTACCTTCGATGAAAATAAGCATGTAACTGATGTTAAATACAGAGTCTTTTCTTCTCCTCCTCTCGATTCCATAGTTAATCCAACGCGCAGCTCATATAGGGCAAGTACATTTGAAAATAGACAAGCATATAAACGATAATACTTTATAAATGTCCAATCTGGTATATTAAGTTCCTATTTTATGTTATAAATGTCCAATCTGAGATATTGTAGTGGAGGTTAAAGCCTCCCCTACGGTTTAGGGTAGGCGATAAAACAGGAGAACAGCTTTAGAATATAACGTTTTAATTGAGAAATTTTAGAAGGAGCCTGTACAATGCCGATTCTCTGGCTAATAGCCGTTTATAAAGGTCCTCTCTAAAAATTAACCGTAGCGGAGGTTAAAACCTCCGCTACGGTTGAGCATTACGCCAGTAATAACCAGATTTGAAGAGGGATTAAAGTGCCTTAAAAGAAAGGGATTAGGAGAGAAAAAGGGAGAAGAAAACGCTCCCTTTTTTATTGAAAAATTTACTTGACAATATATATATATAATGTATACTTTGAGTGCAATTTAAGCCACGGTGCGAAAGGGTAAACTCCGAGTAATCGGAGGACACAAAGCCACGGATCCTAAAAAGGATTATTAAGGATAGCCGGGTTGCCGAATACCGAAAGCACTCTTTAAAGAGTGCAGAGTATTTAGGCAATCCGGTTTCTTTTTTATAGGCTTATTAAGAAGTTTAAAAAAGAGTTTATAAAAATCGCATGGATAGCGAAAAAAGCCACGGTAAAATAAAGATGATTGGGGTAAGGGGGAAATTTTATTCCGCCCTTTTGCATATAGGTAATAAACAAGAGCCGCCATTCAAGTCCAGTTTTAAGGCCTGGATCAGAGTGGTGGCTTTTTTAGTGGTAGCGGTCTTTTTGCCGGAGCAGGTAGCGCAGGCAGTAGAGTATGACTGGCGCGTGATCTGGCAGAAGCCGGCCGCCCCCCTGGGTGCCTTTGCCCCTTCTTATCTGAAAGATGCCCGCCAGATGGATATTCCCCTGACTATCAAGAATATCCTCAAGGATATTGCCGGTAAACCTGTTAACGCCATCCAGATTTCACCCACCCTAAGCATAGAGTTAGAGAAGCCTTTAAATATCACTACCCAAAGAATAGAAGAGATTTACAACTGGTTAAAAGGCAGGCCCTGCGGCGCAAAGGCATTTTTTGATTACCTGAATTACAAAGGCGCGCAAGTGGTAGAGCAGGATGTCGCGGTTATGGCTTTGACCATAGACATTTTAAATGGAGTAGTTAAGCCGGAAGGCGATCCTAAGATAATCAAGAATTCTTTGTTCGCTCTTTCTAAGGTTTCTGAGTTTTTCAAGAATAAAGCTTATCCGGTAAAAATAGGAGCGGACCAGATCATTGCCGGGACAATTCCTGTTCCGTTTATCGCGCACTTTAAGGGTGACCACTATGTTTTAGTAACACGGATTGATGGGGATAAGGTTTATTTTTCAGATGAGCATAAGGAAGAATATTTGCCGCTGGAAAAATTCCTCGCGAAATTCTCCGGTTACGCCTTAGTTACGAAGCTCAGTTCTAATAATAGCGTATATACACTTCTAAGCGATGCAGAAGCAAGGACTGTTTTAGGCGCGGGCTATGACTCCGGCTCCGGTGATGAATTCGGCTACGGCGAGAGCAGCCCGGTCAATGTCGGTGCGCCCGTCAGCTTCACTCAAGGCACTTTTAACACCGGCACCTCCATGTACTCCCGAACAAACAGCATCCAGCCATCCTGGTATATACCCCAGCCGGTAATCTTAGGCCAGAATTCAATCTTAAACCCCAACAGCGCCACTCATACCCTGGATATGGATATGGTGATGACCACCACCTACGGCACAGGTCTGGATAATATGATGGTCAGGATGTCCCAGAATCTGCAGGGCGAAGGTTACTACGTCACCCCCGGAGACCACACTCTAGCTGACGGCCATGCCATGGATATCAACAACCGTGCCTTCCAGACCAAAGATTACATCAATGAGAGCCTCTATAATGAAACTGTCCTTGGCAAACCCCAAGAGGCGCCTGCATACCTTACTCCTGAGGAACAGAGAGCAGTGATGGCTGGAACATCAGGCAGATATGCTTATGGTATGAGGGATATAGATAACAAAGTCTCGGAATATAATTTATTCGCTTCCGGCCAGATGGTTTCAGTTAATTTCTACGGCGGTGCATTCTCAAGGACAGGAGATACGATTTACGGCAAGCGTAATGATAAATTCAGTGGTATCGGGGTGGATTCTTCAACACTTAAGGATGTATATTCCATACATCCCGAATTGGGCCTGTATGAACTGGAAATAAACAGTAAAGGGAATATATCTCCGGTTGTCGCCACCCAGACAGTTTTGGCGAATACAGCTTCCCATTATACCGAGGGGACATGGAGCACAGGCTTGACTACTAATGACTATGCCTGGCAGGCTAGGGATGTCGTCCAGACCAATGAATTACCCGGCGATGCCAAGATAATCTGGAATAATTTAGTGGAGGGGCATACCAATGGTATTCTTGCGGGAGCGGGTACCAAAAATATAGAATTCATTAATGGCCGGCCGGTGATCAGGTCCGTAGAATCCGGCACGCGCAGAGAGATTCAGTTATTGGATTTGACCACGAAAAAACCGGTTGAAGGCTATTCTGCGGCGCAGACAATAGAAACCGCCCCTGACGGCGCTGTTTATGGCAAAGGAGCGGTGCCAAAACCATACCGCGTAAATATGCTCGGCCAAGTGCGCGTAGGAGGGCTTGAGGGATTATTCGTCGGCCCGATAGACCAGGACACCTATGGCACATACGATCCTGAAACCGGATGGGCTGCAGTGCGACCGGATAGAATAGACCCTACAACAATAAACCACGAAGATTTTCACCCCATCACTAGTTCGTTAGGGCAATCTACTATAGAACAGGCAGCTGCCAAGGTAAAAGAGATTGTAGCCAGATCCGGCGGTAACCCCGCGGTACTTGATGTCGCGTTAAACGCTTTCGGCCAGGATGCCTGGAGCCGTAATAATTTTGATCCTAATGATAAAGACGCCCAGAAGACGGTCTCGGAAAAGTCTCGCGAAGAACTAGTGAATCGTGTCGCAACCTGGCTTACAGACGGCGATACGGGCAGGCCAGACCTTAACGATGCCTTAGAAAGAAACTACTCCAAGGTCCGGGATTATATGCAGCAGATTTATGGAGATAAGATAGATTTCTCTAATCCTATCAGAGGACAGGCAACCGGCGGCCAGGGTCAGGCCTTGGATCCGCAGGTAAGCAAAATTCTGGCGAAGAGCAAGACTGAAGGTGAGATTTTTGGCGAAGTATTTATCGGGAAAGAAAGATGGCATTGGGTAGATTTCTCCCGCTTGGATTTTTCCGGAGGCAGGCCAAGATTTGAAGGAGAATATCGGATAGGCACGGATAGCCCTATAGCATTTGAAGGATGGGCAAGGGTCAGTAAGAGTGACAAATATGATGCTTTGGTTTCTTTCCCGGGCTTGTCTGGTTCGCCGACCTTAGCAACGGCATTTAAGAAAAATGGCAAAGGGATCTCTTTGGAAGAGGTGGGAAAGGCGATAGCAGAGAACGAATTAACTATTGATCCAACTTCTTTAAGCCAGGGCGCCTTAGGCAGAATATATGATATCAACGGCCGCGAAGTCCAGCGCACAATAGCAATAGATACAAGCACTGTGTTCCCCGGGGTTGAAATTCCTAAATCCGAACTAGGGCAGGTAAGAGATCTGGCTGATATACAGGCCCGCGCCGGAGTGCCGATGGGCCCGGAGCTAACCAATAATCTGGCTAAAGTAGATACTGATGCCTTTCCGGATCGCGCGATCCAGGCGCATAATTCCTATAGAAATGAACTTACAAAGGATGGCACGATCTCTAATCCTCCCGCGAATATGCCTTTACCCACAGCTATCCAGGATGTTACCGATTATGAAGAGATAAACGGTGATAATTTACGCAGAGAGATCGCTTCTACCGGTTACAGCTGGAATAATAAGAATGCAGTCAAGATCAGCGGCAATGTTGGCACAGAAGGCGGCTGGACGCGCGTGGCCGATGATGGCTCTACAGTTAACATCATTGTGGATAGTTCCAGTGCGATAAAGGGAAAAGGCGGTAATTCCTTTGTTGACCCTTCACACATATTGATTGAGGTTACAAATGGCGGACAAATCATCGCCCAAGGACAAGGAAAAGCCGGTGAACGCCAGATTATAGATAGCAATATAACTCTTAGGGTAAATGGTGGAACGGTTATTCTTTCGGGAACGAATTCTGAAGATATAACAGGGAAAAATATTGAAATTACCGTAAATCCCGGCGATGTGATGGAAATTACCGGCGATGGGGCAGGTAACTTTATCGGCGGGCCATTGCGCCAAGCCTATCAAAATGAGCTTAATCTCCAGGGCAATCCTTTAAAGACCCAGACCGCGGACTTCGCCGAGTATGCTCAATCCAGAGAGCAGGATAAGGCTTTAAGGAGCTATATCCATCGGAATCAAAACTGGGAAATATCATTCAAAAATGGAGAACTTATTTATACTCCTTCTATTAAAAGCAGACTTGAGGAGCAATCTGTGCGGCAGGATTATGGCGATTATTACTTATTTACCCGCAATGCCGAGGCATTCAAATATTTCAAGTTTTCTCTGGCCAAAGGCAATTTCCGCGCTTTATTAAATCCCTGGATGGAGCTAGAGAATAACCACATCGGCTATATTGATGTTTCAGAGGAGTTCTTAAGCCGCACAGAGGCGACGAAGAAATTAAGCGATATAATCCAGGCGCATAATATGTATCAGGCACTTCATAAGGCTGATGCGCTGGAATCGCAAGAATTAGGCGGGGTGATTGAATCAATTATAAAAGAAACCCACCAGAATTTTATCGGCGCCGACAAATTTAAATTCGGCAATTTAGGGGATAATTTAGGCCTGGCAAGCGGCTTCGGGCAATTTGAACTAAAAGTTGGTGCAAAACATCTGATCTTCAGCCGAGAAAGAGGCAGCCAGGGGACCTGGTCAGGAGATACCTGGTTAAATGCTTATCTGCGTTATGACAAGAATGGTAGTCTCTCCGGAATTGATACCGAATTCCTGCGGCATTCTAGCGCGACAGAGGGGGAGATCACCAAGCAGATTAAATATGATTTTAAGAACGGCCGGTTTAATTTTGAGGTCGGCAAGAATTACCAGGTTGGCATCGGCGATGATCCTGAAATCATGGCTACCTTGCTTACCTTTAATAACGGCGAAATTGGCGCGCAAAAATTGATTGCTGACGGTAAGACAGCGGTGCGTACGGATAGGATGAAAGGGGCAAAAGACGTAGTAATGGCCCTTACTCTTACCGCAGATGCGTTTTCAGATTTTGTCGGCTTAAAAATCTACGCTGATGGCTATACCAATACCGGCTTCAGAATGGGTGCCATTCCCAATCTTTCCCCGTGGAGGGCGTTTTCACAACTGCTGAATATGAACTCCACTAATCAGGGCTCGCCCCTGGTTTTAAGCGATTTACAGCCGGAGTTTGCGCAAGTCGCGATAAATCCGGATACCGGCAAGCCGTTCAAAAGCTATGCCAGCGCCTACCTATATTATCTGACCCATAAGGATAAACCCATTATACTGCAGGATATTTTGAAAGAAGAAGGCCATAATATGCTTATCCTGCATAACGAGCCGGCGCTGAGCGACGGCACAACTATCCTTTTTGACCGGCGCGGGACCTTCACCGAAAACGGCATATGGCTTAAGCCAAAGACAGGTAAAGACGGACGCGTAGTGGTCGGCCCATCCGGAGAATACCTCGGTGACTTTGACAGATCATTCCTGGATAAGAAAATGGGGGAGAGGATAGCTAAATTAGAAGAGATGCGTGTTGAGTTGGCTAAAGTTTTAGCGGACTACCCGAAGGTAGATACGCAAAACGTAAATGCGCTAGAAAAATTTGTCCGTGCAGCTCCGACAGAATACAGCGCATTCCTGCAAAAGTTAGATAAGATAAATGCTGAAATAGACCAACTGAATTATCAAGGTGCGATGGGCGCTGATGTTCAGAGCGACTTGGATAAGATAAATGCAGCCAAATTCTCGGCCCTAAAAGAACAGGCGCAAACGATCTTTGATGAATCCAGATCAACGCTGGATTTCTTAGATAAGAATATTGGCCAGAGAGACGATTATAAAAAATTAAGTGGAAACGCTAAGATCCGGCTTTATGAGATTTTAACAGAGAGGGATTTTGCCGTACAGAGGCAGCAGGCAGTAGACAAGATCAAGAGCGATAACAAACGGATGGCGCCGGCTGACCTGGAAAAACTGGTCTCGGCGAAATTAGATGAACTGCAAAGAGCCAAACAGCAGGAAGAGTTTGAGCTGCATACTGTTCTTACCCCTATTATTCCCAAGACTACCAACAAGCAGGATGGCAATATCTTGATGGTAATCAGCGGCCTGCATAAGTTTGATCTGAATAATAAGGATGTTATTCCTTACCTGACCTATTACGGAGATATAAAGCTTAACTTAAGCGACAGTAAATTCCAGGAATTAAAACAAAATACTGAAGCGATAAGAGAACTGCTCGGCGAGCGAGCGAAGTTAATAGACCAGGGCAAATCCGTAAAAGAGATTATGAAGGGGATAACCGCGCAAATCCTTGCCAAGAGTTATGCTTTAACTTTGCCTGGCCGCGGGTTTGGGAATCTATACACCATCGGTACCGCCGGCCTCGCAGAACCGATGGAGATAGCGCGTTTCAATAAAACAACTATGCGCCTGAATTCTAATACGTTAGATGTGCACGCCGCATTTTTGGCCAATGGAAGATATTATATCAACAGCCTTCTGGCTAACATAGATCCGAATATATTAGGCGGCATCGTCCATGATTTTGATGTTGCCCAGGGCAGGGTGAACAGTTTAGCCCCATCAGAGGAAGCAGAGGAACCGGAGTATCAGTTGCATCGCGGCAGGAATATGGATATATCTCCCTACCTTTCCGCTACCGCGCTGGATTTAACCTCCGCAGAAACCGGCGAACTAAAGGGGAGGGGCAGATTAGAATTCCTTTATGTCAATCAACAGATGCAGAAGAATTTTGCCCAGGGCGCGATATTTAATGCCCATAATGCGAAAGGCTTGACTATTATTACTCCGGGCGCGGAATCTTTTAACAATGGTTTAGTAAAGACAACCGAGATCTACCGTTTGGGAGAGATAAACGGTTTATTTGCGATGGGAGGTAAACAAGCAGGCGGCGTCCAGTCGCAAAAAGGCGTATTTAACGGTAAGGGAGATTTTAATCCCAGCTTACCGCGCACCGGGGATAATCTTCCGGACTTTTCTATCATCGTAGATGGCAGCGTAGTTGGCAGCGATGGCAAACCCAAGTTAGTCAGCCGGGTCATCGCCGAGATGCCGATCAGGGGTAAGTTCGGAATAAATACTTTGCTAGACAATGCTGCCTCTGGAGAGAGGCTGTTTTATTTAGAGGATGAAGGAACCAATCAAGGATGGCGCGGGAGAGCGATCTCGGCCCTTTTGAATAAAAATGGCTATATCGGAGCAGGCAAGGCAGAATTAAGATTTGACGGAGCCAGAAATGAAAACGGCGCCATAGATGGGGCATATACGATAAGAGGCCGCGGGGTTGGCCTTTGGGATTCCCGGATAAATCTATTTAGCCAGGAATCTGACTGGCACAAATTGCTGGAGGATAATAGCAAGGCTGCGGAAAGAACAGGGGGAGTTCGGCCGCCTGATATAAGCGTCGTCAACGAAGAAGAAGAAATAGATCCCGCCAACCCGGCTGGAGTTGTTGTTCCGGGAACAACCGGAGGAGCTCCCGCGCCGGCGCCTAAAGAAGATATTCCTAACATCAGAGGCAAAGTCGGAGATGAAAGCATCGGCGGAAAATTGCATCCGGAGAGCGGCCAGACCGAATATCCTTACGTATTGATGGCCAATGGCCCGACCCAGGAAGATGATTTCGGTAAATTAAAAGTTTATCGCGGAGCAGCCCAGGGCTTGGATGAATGGGATTATCAGTTGATGGGCAGGACGATCGGATTAGGTTTGCGCAATACCGACGGCAGCGCGCCGACTATATTTACAGATCCCACACTTACCGATGGTAAACCCTTTAGCTTGGACGCAGAGACGGTTGCTCAATTTGACCAGAGAACGCCTTTATCTACCTCTGATGTAATCAGTAATAAAGATTGGAAGCAATTAACCAGCGGCTATAACCTTAAGGACCAGGATTTCCGCTATAGCCGCAGTTTTATGGTCGGCGATATCAATGTCGGAACAAGGATGTTTGTCCTGCCGCAGAAAGACGCCTATGTAGATTTTTATCATATGACCGTCGGTAAGAACGGCGCTGAACCGACAGAAGCCCGCAAACTCTGGCTGGTAAATAATACCGACACCATCAAATTGTTCAATGTGGATTCCTTAAATTTCACCGGTGTTCAGGAATTGGCCCCTGACGGCCTGCAGCCGGCAACCAAAGGAACATACGATTTATATAATCACTGGCTGGTGGTATCTGAATTCGGGAAATCCTATTATCTAGCCCAGCCGATTTTAAGCGAAGTAATTGCCTTTGAAAAATCGCTTAGCGAGATCAAATCGGATCAGCTAAAAGAAAAGGCGCGCCAGAATTTAAGAGCGGTGATCAGCCAATTATTAGGCGGCAAAGTTGATGACGCCACTCTTACCTCAATAATAAATAACGCCATAGCAACTGCCGGCCCGCAGAATAAAGACACGACCAAATTCCGCCAGGATATTATCTCCCTGGGCCAGGCAATCGCCGAGATATCCGGCAGGGATATCAGCGGGGATATCGGTATAAAACTTAAGGCTGTAGGATATAAAGCGGAATTCACTCCGTTTACCAGCCGTAATGGTAAGGAAACCGACCTCATCACATACGACAATGTAGAATTAGGTGATCATATTAACGGCAAAAAGGCAGATCCGTTTATTAAAGCAAATAATCCCTTCCCTTGGTTATCCGCCCCCATTCCTTATGATAATGCCAGCCAGATGAGCAAAGCGCTCCAGGACGGTTCGGGCGGAGGTTCGCCTGACCGGATTGATGCGACCGCAATAGTTAATTACCTTGGCACGTTGATGGGTAAGAAAATAGATAACCCCTTCTTCGCCGAATATGTAGTTAACCAGGATGTGCCTTTATTAGGTATTAATAATTTTATTTTCAATCTGACAAATTACAGGATAGGGGACAAAGGCGCGTATTTTGGCTGGGGTAACGGCATACTAAGGGATTGGAGCGCCGGTTCAACCGTAACTTTTGAGCCTTACTATACAGTTACAAATAACGGCAAGGAAGAAATGATCTGGGGAAAGAACCCGGATCCAAAAGGGAAGACTGAATATTCTCCTTTTGTTAATGGCCGTTTCACCCCAGCGTTCAGTAACGAGTTCAAAGTAGTCAAGAATGAAGGCACGGGTACTTTTGAGGCGGTAGTTTATAAAGCCGGGGCCTGGTGGAATGCCGAAGGAAAGATCGTTGATAATAATGGCAAGATGGAAGCGAGACAAAGTTTTGTTCCGCTGACCGCTAAGGATGGGAAAGCGCTGGATAAAGGCGCATCGGTATTATCGCACTTGGCAGGATCAGGCCTTTATGCGCTTTCCGGAGCCGGCCAAGTTGGTAATTTCGTAGATGACCCGAAAGTTTCTTATTGGCATCCGCAAGGCGGGTTTGTTTTAAGTTTTGATATCACTGACCCGATCTACAACAAAATATACTTGGCTAATAATTCTTCTTCCAGTGACCCGAAAGCCGGCAAACAAAATCCTGTTCCTGAAACAGTGGCAAGCTCTTCGGCCGCGTTTTCGGTCAAAATCAATGGAGCTTCGGTCACCAATGACAATGTAAAGATCGGTGAAGGTAATTACAGGGAATTGACAGGAAAGGTTCAAAGAGATGCGGTGATTATGCAGCCGTTTGCCAATGCTGCTATGCCCGCCGGTTTTATTGCCAATACAGCCATAAATATGGATGCCGGCGTAATGGCACCGGATGAGACTGGCGCAGAGAATATACAGTTAGGTACCGGTAGAGGAATACTCTGGTTAAGCGAAGGTTTTGGTGTTTACCAGGGAGATATTTTCTTTGAGGATGGCCAGTTTAAATTAGGGTTAGATGCGGGATCCGCCTTAGTAGAGAGGAATGACGATAAGAGCATAAAGAACTTCCTGGCCTTAAGGCATCATTTTGCCGGCGACAGTATGCAGGCCCTGGAATTGGCTTATCATTATAATAAGGAACAGGTAATAAATAAAGATAGAGCTACCAAGCAGGAACAGCATACTTACTTTAAGCATTTTGATAAAAACAATTCTGGCGTATTGAAGGTAGAGCGCTGGCAGTCGATGGAGATTACCGGAAAAGACGGCAGCAAGATAAAAATTGAGGTTCCGGTAAGAGAAGCATATATTCCCGTTGGAGATAATAGTTTCTACGTGGGAGTAAAGTCAACGGACGGTGAAGTAGATTCATCTTTTGAGGCGGAAAGATTATCGCCCAGCACAAATAAAATAAATGTGGACGGTAAAGAATATTATTCCTTCAGCTCAAGCGCGGCTATTGGTGTTGACGACAATCAGACTTATATCGGAGATTTCTTAAGGGCCGCTAAGACCGGTGCCCAACAAGGAACGGCTTCAGGCCAGGTGGCAATTGATGAGAAAGACGCGACCCAGGCTTTTGCATATACCGATGATTTCACAGGTTGGACTTATTACCTGGGTAAAATTGCTTTGAATATGGAATCACCGTTTACTGTCGGGGTTACCCCGGAAGGCGGTAGCTCGGTAAACTTTACTAATGCGGTATTAGCCATCCCCGCCGGTGAATACCTGGCAGGAGAGACTAAAGACGCTTTTGGCCTTACCTATATTAACGCGATAACACCAGTCCCTGCCGCTACGCTTGGTTATGTAATTTTTGATGAAAAAGGCCAATTCTCTATACAGGATGCCGAAATTCAGAAGCAATTAAGACCGATTACCGGCCCTAAGTCGATATCTGTAACTCTGGATCCAGTGATGGGGACAATCATTACTCTGGCCCAGCAGCAGAATTTAAAGCCTGCGGACTTAGCCGCTGGGATCCAGTCCGGTAAATTCGCAGTCTTAGGCAATGGCCAGTTCCTCACCCGCCAGGATGATGGCAGCTATAAAGGCAC
>JAQTUD010000019.1:0-5544 GCA_028710405.1 Candidatus Omnitrophota bacterium | reverse complement strand
GATCCAGTCCGGTAAATTCGCAGTCTTAGGCAATGGCCAGTTCCTCACCCGCCAGGATGATGGCAGCTATAAAGGCACAGATGGCAAGACCTATACTAGAGACGGGGATAACTTCCAGGGCTTCTCCAATACACAGACTTCTACCTTAAACGGTAAAACTTACACTGTTGATATAGTCAGCAAAAACGGCCAAACTACCGCCTCAGGCTTCTTTGTGCAGAATGGTATGATCCATAAAGTTACCGGTATTGATTCCAAGACCGGCCAAATTCAGGGAACGCTCTATGAAGGGACATCCACCCAGATTTCCACCTTTAACGGTCAGACCAAAACCGTAGTCTTAAATACGAAAAACGGTGTAACCACTGCTTCCGGTGAATTCGCCATAAACGGCGCGCTTTATGAAGTTACCGGCATTGACGCTGGCGGCCAAATTCAAGGTAAGCTGGTGGAAGGCAGCTCTACCCAGACCTCTAGCTTAAACGGGAAAACATACACGCTTGTCCAGACCATTAAAAACGGCCAGCTTATTTCCGCTACAGGTTCTTTTGTTAAGGGTGATGAAGTTTACGAAGTTACCGGCGTAGCCAATGGCCAGGTTCAGGGTAAATTAAACGTGGTCGCTTCTTCCGATGTCAAGATTACCGAGGCCGCCAGAAACCTGCTTATTTATCTGGTCATTCTCAGAGCAAATAGCAATCTGCCAGCTGGTCAACAGCCCATAACTCTTAAAGACAGCGTAAAGAAGCAGGAAGCATTAAGAAACGCACCTCTGCAAACATTGATCTCTGAGCTGACGGGAGCGCAAAATTCCGCCGGCGGATTATTCTTTAACCAGGAGAATTTCTGGAACCAGAATAACGCGGATGCTTACGATAAGTTAGTAGCGATATTATCCGGTCAATCCGGCGCGCAGATAGACCCGGCTGCTTTATATCAATGCGTTCTGCCTCTTTATGAGGCTTCAAAAGCCAAAGAGACTTTCCAAAAATATGTTGCTTCAGCCGACAGCGTTACCGCTAAATATCCGGCCCTCTTTAACGGTAGGAATGAACCGATAAAGGTGCCGTTTGAGTTCACCGAACAAATGGGGCAGGCGCGCAAGGAATTAATTAACCGGGTATTAACGAACGCCGGAATTGATCCCGCAGCCAAGGACCTTAATTTTAACGATCCGAAAGTCCAGGCCGCAATGAGCACTGTTGAAACTCAACTTGGCCTTTTTGAGAAATTCGCCGCGGCATTCGTCGCCACCAAACAAAGTCTGGGCCATTTTGACTGGAAAGGAAACGATAGATTCTCATTAACGCCTGCCGCTCTGGGCGGTATTGTAATGACCGGCGCAGCCAACAACGCCGAGGGCGTAATAATCCAGGCGCAGCAGATGATCCAGAAGAATAATGGTTTGCTTAACGCTGAAGCAGTAGATTTAGCCACCACCTCTCCGGCTTATGCCCGGGTAGAAGAATATAATGCCTATCAGACACTCACCCCATTAGAAAAAGCGATCCGGGAAATGAGCTCTACCGTAAATTTAACTCCTGTTCAGGATTTCTATAGAAGAGTGGCCATAATTGAAGGTAAGCTTGCATTTTTGGAAAGAAAGATAGAGGAGAGAAATGGCAGTATAAAGGTTGATGCGCTTACCGAGATAATGAAAGGCGGTATAGACAGGATATCTACAGCTCCAGACGAAAGCTACCTTGCTCCATTAAAACTCTTGCAAGAAGGCCATTCAGCCGAAGCAGTTATTGCTTTGGAAAATTTGAATAAAGAACAGGGGAAAAAGGTTAGTTGGGAGCAAGAGGCAAGAAGATATATGCAGGCAGCAATACTTTTAGACGATATCGCAGCTGGTTTTAGATTGACTACTATTAAACTACACGATGCTGACCCTCTAGATCTGGCTGGTAAAGATGTAAATATGCTTACTGCCCAGCCAGCGGCCGCTTTATTCTTAGCTAAAGGCCAACATGAGCGCGCGGAAACAGCAGCTATCGCTACGGGAGTAGCGGCTCTTTCTATCCAAGATACAGTAGGCGAGACCACGCGCGCCAAAGGGCAGACACAATTAGATCTAATCAATGTTTCACCGTCCCTGATCAATATGTTTGAAAAGAACGAGAAAGAAACAATAGCCGCCGCCGAAATATTCGCTCAACGCTGGGATGCTACCGCAAAGCTGGCGCTTAAATTAGACGAAGCAGCAGAGGTCCGCGGAGAACTATTATCCAGAAGGAATTTTATAGCTTCGCAAGGAGAAGGTTTTGTTGCGCTTGCGCAAATGGACGAAGCAAACCTAAGGAGCAGGGCCGCAACAATAGTGGACGGTATATTAAATGGCGCTCTTGTTTTTGAACAGGCAAAACAGGATGCCGGACGCCTGTCAATAGAAGCAGATTGGGTAGCAGCGTCTTTAGGGGTGTCTGCTAATCAGTTTGAGGCAGAATTGATCAAAAGATTTGATCTACCGGAGGAAAGAAGAGAGATTGGGAGAAATAACGGCGTTATGAATCCTCTGGAAGCCCAGCTTGCATTTCTTGAAGACGCCATCTGGCTGCAACAGAACCATATCCAAGCGGCTGAGACAGCGATCAACAATGGCAATTATGAGTCTGCCCAGGTCCATCTTAATCTGGTGAACGAAGCGAATATTTATGTGAATGCCGGAGTGGCGCTAAATGGTTACAATAGGAATAATGCTTCTATGGATAATGGTTCGCCAGTATTGCCATCTCCTGCTTCACCGTTACAAGAAGAATTGGATCAAAAAAGCAGAGCGACAAGCATATATTTGTCTGGCGCCTTAACGCGTGGAACGAATTCTCTGGCCAATAGCAGCGTCTTAGTAAGTCATAATAATATTGAATTGGCGCAGGCGGCCTTAACCGGAGCGGATCTGCGTTTAGGCACATTGCCTGATAAAGCAAATATCGCTTCTCTTACAGAGGTCGCCTGGAGACAGACAAATGCCATAGACGCAAGCAATTATCTTCCCGAAATATTCCAAACCTATCGTGATAAGGACGGAGTTGTGCACGATATATACGATACGCGCCGCGCCGTCTTTTCAAATATGCTTTCCCTGATTCAGGATGACGCTACTTCATACCACCCTGAAATACTCAATAATGCTTATCAACGTAACACATTAGCATATGATCTTTCTCGTATTACTGCCGATAGCCTTGTTAAGGGCTTTCCTGTAAGTCAGGCCGCCGGCTGGATCGGAAAATTATCCTTATTGTCAACGATACCTTATGTAGCAATTGATAGAGCCAAAGCTGCATACCCGGTAATCGTGGGAACAGCAGGCTTAATAGGCAAAATTTTTGTCAATACTATAGTTAAGCCTCTGGTTGGTGTTGGAGTGGTTGCCTTGGGCTGGGTTACAGAATTACCCAGCAGCAGGATATTCTTGGGTAAATGGGAAGTTGGAAAGGTCGGTAAAGTTGGCTTAGGTTGGGTTGTTAACGGCCTGAGTTTGGGTTATTTGGGTAAGAATTTACAGAATTATGACGGAATGAATTTCAATAATCCGATTGAAGTATTGAATAAGTCTATTTCTGCGGCGCATAACGCTGATTTTGCTCCGGCCTATCTCAGGGCAACATTGGGAATAGGCGGTTATTTAGGTAAGGCCGCTTATATTTACGGAACAGGCAGGGCATTTGGCACTAACATTGGAACCTCCGTAGCCAATTCCATTCTTACCGAAGGCGGCGAATTGGTAAATCTTTCCCTGGGAGGAGAACCTTTATCCGCTGAAAACACTACCCTTATTGCCGCGGCTCCTTTCATTTTCGGAAAAGTGATTAGTCCGGTTGTTGCCCCGTTCTCTAAATATGCGCCCTGGATAACTGCTCCGAAAGGCGCGGCGCAGTTCGCTAAATTTACGGCTTTCTGGGCGGCGACCCCACAAGTTGTTGCTAAGGCAGTAAGAAGCGGTTTGACTGAAGAGGAATTCTTGGATCTGAGTTGGCAGACTAATAAAAAATATATTATTGGCGCTGCGGAGAATGCCGTTTCCATCCTGTTAACTCACGGCATAAATAAAGGTTTAGATATTTGGCAGGGTAGTATTCAGCAGCGAGTGGCGAAACACAGAATCTTTACCAGCTATCCGGATGGAACGCCCGGTCCAATAACAAATATCGGCAGAGAGAATGTGGAGAGGGTTTTATTAAGCGCGATCAGGGGGGCAAACAGTTATGCCCGTATCTTTGGTATCGGGTCTTTGGCAGTGGATAACGCGGTCACGCCGGGCCTCAATGATAAAGATACCTGGGATACCCTTATGTTTACTGGAAATAGTTTTGGACAGGGTGCCTGGAAAGGAGCGCTCTTTGGTGGTGCGTTAGGTTTAGTAGGCGGCGTAGCGCAATACGGAAATATTTCGCGCCTAGCCAGCCGGGGAATGTCTTTGGAGCAGAGAATGCTTTCCAGGCAAACTACATTCGGCGCCCTGACAGGAACAGAAAAGGGAATATACGCGTTTTATAGAGCTGGCAGGACTTTGAGTTTCTTATATAATCCTGCGTTCCAGTCAACCGTAGGGCATTATCAGGCGCTCTCCCGCGGCATAACATATCTCACTTGGCCGACCACGGCTGTCGCCGGCAGGTATCTGGTGGAGAAAGCCTTTGGCACGGATATGACCGCTGATGATGCGCTGGAAACAATTATAACAGCGGTTGACGCGCGATTCCTGGCTTCACCGATGAAGTTTGCCCAATATTTAAGGGGAGCCACTGAAGCCAAGGGCGCAGGCAATTTTATTTTAAGACACGGCATTATTGGATCAGTTGCCGCCGCTCAATTTATAGCTAAGGATTTCGCTGTGGGCGAACTTGAAAAAAGATACGGTTACGCTTTAGGCGACCAATTCCTGGAATATGATAAGAATCATAATCTGGTGAAAGGGAGTTTGGTCTGGGGCCAGACTACGCCGGGCCAGATATTTATGAGCGGCGTCCGCGGCTTAGTTTACGGAGAACTTGCCCGTTACTTTGTTTCGCCTAATGGTTTGAATTACTTCAGAGGTGTAGTGCGCCACGTGCAAAAATATGAATCTGCTGAAGTCCAGCAACTAAGGGTTGGTTGGTTAAAACAGAGAGGAATTAATCTCTATGGCAACGGCGCAGCACAGCGTAGTTTAGACGCGATAGAAGGGGCAATCAAATGGCCGTTTGTCTCAATGAATATGGAGGCATTCAAGCCGGTATTTGATACGGCCTTAACTGCGGCAGGACGCGGTCTTGATACATTGTTCAGAATTCCTCTCGGCGACCAGCCGATTTTGGGATTCAATATTGATGTCAAAGATGAAACCGGCAGGGTCATCGGCAAGGTTTGGTCTTTATTCAGGCAAGAGGCGCCCAAAGGAGGATATCTTCCACTGGCTTTCTTCGGTAGAGGCGTAGAGAATATCAGGACAAAGAACGATAAAGGCGAAGAAACCGGATTATCCGATTTGGAATTCGCCAGAACAGTCGCCGGAGCGGAATTCTTCACCGGCCAGCGCGCATTGAACTGGGCAGGTTC
>JAQTUD010000072.1 GCA_028710405.1 Candidatus Omnitrophota bacterium | reverse complement strand
CAGATAACGCTAATAACGAAACAGGATTTAAGATTGAGCGCAGCTCAAGCGCATCCGGGCCATTTACCCAGATCGGCACCATAGGGGTCAATGCCCAGACCTGCAGGAACATAAACTTGACTGCCGGCACCACCTATTACTACCGCGTCAGGGCCTATAATGATAAGGGGAATTCAGATTACACCAATGTGGCCAATGCAAAGACCACTGGTTAGTTGTATCTAGATATAAATAGTAGTCAACCCTGAGGGGTCAGGGGGAGATGACGAAGAAGACGTTATACAAAAATTATTGGAGGTAGCTTAATCATATCCGTATAGTTATACCTATACGGATTTTTTGTCATAAGATAATAAAGACTTTTTAAAACAATTCAGGGAGCAGCTTGATATGAAAAATAAAATTACTCTAGTAATTGCTCTTCTTCTGATTGCAGGCGCAGTTATCGCTGTCTTCATTTTACTGTCTAAAAGGGCTAATCTTAGCTCATTGCAGGAGAGGCCTGCTGTCGAGAAATCCGACGATAGTATTCAACAAAAGAAAACCTTGCAGTCAGCAGGGAAAACAACCGAAGGTATGAAGAGGGATGATTCTTCTAAGGACGCAGCAGTATCTGGAAACAATACAATAACTCCGGTGTCGCGGATATCCAAAGAACGCAAGTCTAATGCGCGATTAATCTCTATACCGGAAAATATAGTCGTTGACGTAGAAGAGGGCCAACGGGCAAGATCAATGTTTGAGATCGTGAATAATTCCGAAAACCCCATATACGTGAATATTTATAAAGCGAGCCAGGATAGCGAAGAAGGGGTGGAAGACCAGTTGCAAAAATTCGTAAATCTAAAACAAGGAAAATGCCCGGGCGGATGCAATAAAGATAATCTGGCAAAGGCTGCTTCTTTTAGCGGTACAGGATGGCTGAGCCAATTTCCCTATTATTCCGTTCTGGAACCGAACAAGCCGTTATCTATCGATATAGTTATAGAAGCTAGAGACCTTAAGGAGGGCAAATACGCCACCTATCTATTCGCAGTGGGCGGGGATAGAAAGGAATCATTGGTTATTCCTGTTAATGTAAATGTCAAGGCCGCCCCTAAGATCGAAATGACAAAGATAAAGATAGATGATGGTTTCAGCAAGGATACGCGGGGGAATAGCAGCCGCGCGGCTAACCCAAAAGAGAGAGTGGCCCTGGAGATATATCTAATGAATAAAGGGTTCGCCCCGGCAGAAGATCTGCAATTGAGAATTTCTTCGGATGACCCCGCGGTTTCTCTGATCAGCGCAAATAACGTCAAGGTAAGCTATGTGCGCCCGCAGGAAGAATTTCAAGTAAGGTTTTTATTTAATATATCAGCGCAGGCGCATCCTTCTATCCCTCCGTCGGTGATCTTAACTATCATTGACAGGGATGGCAAGAAATGGGTAGAGAATTTTTACTTGGGCGAGAGCGGATCATTTTTGTATCCCACAGGTCTTATAAAAGGGAAGAAATCCAATATTCCGTAAGAGGGAGGTAGCGATGGCCAAGACTTATACTAAATTTTTGGTTTTACTTGTTATTCTCTCCGTATGGTTGTTTCCCGTATGCGCGTTCGCTAATGATCCGCCTTATTTTACCGGAGTGCTTGGCAGGCTAAGGCTTAACCTGGATGAGACCAACCCCAGGTTAAACGTCGTAGAGAGCAGGCCGCTTAGATTTTATGTGCAAGCGCAGGATAATGAAGGACAGGCCATTACTTATACAGACCCCTTATTGCCTGCAGGCGCTACGCTTGATCCGGCAACCCGATTATTCAGCTGGACGCCTAATCACGCGCAGATAGGCAATAGCCAGATAACCTTCAGGGCTTCCGACGGAACTAATACGACGGTTCTAATTATTGATCTGAAAGTATTGGCAGCGATTGCATCGGTAGATCTTTCCATACATCTTCCGCCGGTAGGAAATCAAGGGAATCAGAGTTCCTGCGCCTCCTGGGCAATAGGGTATTATTACAAAACGTTTCAGGAAGGCCTGGAGTATAATTGGGACCTTGCGGATCCGGCACATCAATGCAGTCCCTCATTCCTTTATAACCAACTAGCTAACGGCGTGGATGAAGGCAGCTATTTCTGGGACAACCTGGATATTATTGCTAACGGAGGATGCGCGCCTTTAAGCTCACTGCCATATTCGCCTATCAATGTCCTGCCAAATGCCAGCCAGTATGAGGCTGGAATGCCCTTCAGGTCAAATGAATTCGGGGATTACTATATGCCGTCTATAGAATATCTAAGGGAACGCTTGACTAGTGGAGACGGGCTTGTAGTAGGTATTTCGGTATATGAGGACCAGATAGGCCCTACGGGCGGTAACGGAGTATATGATGGGCCAAGGGGTGACTCTGAAAACATCGGCGGCCATGGCCTGATGGTAGTGGGATTTGACGATAACCGTCAGTATACGAATGAAGACGGCCAGACAAGCTACGGCGCATTCCTGGTCATAAATTCCTGGGGCACCGGATGGGGTGATCATGGTTATCGCTGGATATCGTATAATGAAATGGCTAAGGCTGAAGAGCTTGCGCTGATGAGTGACCGTAGTGGCTACTGGCCAAAAGCTATAGCCAGCGCGCATATTACTCACTCCCAGCGCAGAGATCTTGAAGCTTTCGCGTCAGTTGGAGATTTCCTATGGCTATCTCCCGCGATCTTGGGAAATAATGATTTTGCTCTTGATATAACCGACGCCTTAACCTATTTACCGCCCATGGGGGATAATAAATGGTCTTTGTCTGTATTTGATGTTGCTCCTTCCAATACAGGCACGCTGGATTCATTTGTCATCAAATACAGGACTGATCCGAATGCGACATATCAGGAGTTCAGCGCCGGCGATCTGCCCATCGATATACCTGATAACAGTGCCAGCGGCGCTACTTCCTTTATCCCGAGCGGAAGCGCGTCTAATCACCCGCCAACCCAGCCAACGGTCACTATCGCCCCTGCTGCGCCAAAGAGGAATGATATACTTGTAGCTAATGCCAGCGGCTCTACGGATCCCGATGGCGATTCTGTTGTCTATCGTTATACCTGGTATAAGAATGCCGTATTACAGCCTGCGTTAGTGACAAATATGGTGCCTGCCTTAACAACAGCGAAAAGCCAGGTCTGGAGATGCGTGGTTACCCCTAACGATGGAAAAATAGACGGTCCTAGCGGATCTGCCGAGGTTACCATAATGAATTCTGCTCCGGTATTATCTTCTATAGGCAATAAGACCGTCAATGCCGGGACTTTTCTGGGTTTTGTGGTCAGCGCCGCAGACGCCGATAGCGATACCCTGACTTATTCAGTCAGTGGTCTTCCTCCGGAAGCCCACTTTGATGCTGCTACCCATACCTTTAGCTGGACACCCAGCGCGGCAGGTACGTATAACAACATAATATTCAGCGTGAGCGACGGCTCTCTGATAGCGCAAGAGGGTATTTCTATTACCGTAATAAGCGGGGCCAATCATCCGCCGGTGCTTAATCACATAGGCGATAAGACGGTGACGGAAAACAGCAGCCTTACCTTTACTATTTCCGCTACCGATCCTGACGCCGGAGATACCTTGACCTATTCGACCAGCGGCCTTCCTTCGGGAGCCAACTTTAATGCCACTACCCATGTATTTAGCTGGACGCCGGATTATACTAAGGCAGGCACCTATCCCGGAGTAAGGTTTAGCGTGAGTGACGGTGCTTTAACTACTGACGAGACCATCACCATCACCGTGACTAATGTCAACCGCGCGCCTGAATTCAGCGGTTTAGGGGACAAGACCGTAGCTGCAGGGGGGAGCCTTACCTTTACTATATCAGCTACAGACCCTGACGGAGATACCCTGGCCTATACAGCCAGCGGTTTACCTACAGGAGCGAACTTTAATGCCAACACCCAGACTTTTAGCTGGTCACCTACACTCAGTCAAAGAGGGGATTATCCTGTTACCTTCTCGGTTACCGATGGCTTGATCATTACGCGGCAGGCTATCACCATTCACGTAACCGGTACTAATAATCCTCCGGTGCTTAATCCTATTGGCAATAAGACAGTGACTGAAGGCAATATATTAGAATTTACTATTACTGCCACAGACCCTGACGGAGATACCCTGATTTATACTGCGGTTGATCTGCCTTATAATGCTTCGGTAAATCCGGGTTCCGGATTATTCAGCTGGACCCCCACCTCAAGCCAGGTAGGGGACCGCACTATTACCTTCAGGGTAAGCGACGGCCAGTTAATGGACGATGAAGTGGTAGTGATCAGTGTGGCTGCTAGTCAGCCCAACCATCCCCCGGTCCTCACCCACATCGGCGCCAAGAGCGTAGTAGAAGAGTCTAACCTTACCTTTACAGTATCAGCTACTGATCCTGACGCAGGGGATACCTTAACCTATACAGCTACCGGTTT
>JAQTUD010000018.1 GCA_028710405.1 Candidatus Omnitrophota bacterium | reverse complement strand
CGGTGATGTGCGCTTCTACCGGCAATACTTCCGCTTCGGCAGCGGCATACGCGGCCAGGGCTGGGATCAAGTGTATTGTTTTGATCCCGCAAGGCGCTATTGCCTTGGGAAAATTAAGCCAGGCGCTTATTCATGGCGCGACAGTATTAGCAGTAAAAGGTAATTTTGATGACGCGTTGGATTTAGCCAGGGAGATCACGGATAAATATCCGATAACCCTGGTGAATTCCCTGAATCCATATCGCATAGAGGGGCAGAAGACCGCTAGTTTCGAGGTTTGCGATGTCTTAGGATGTGCCCCGGATTTTCAGGTCATGCCGGTAGGTAATGCCGGGAATATCACCGCTTATTGGAAAGGGTATAAAGAATATAAGGCGCAAGGTAAGATACAGAAACTTCCCCGTATGCTGGGTTTTCAAGCCAGCGGCGCGGCGCCTATTGTAAAGGGCTATCCCATAAAGAATCCCAAGACCATCGCTACCGCCATACGTATCGGTAACCCGGCCAGTTGGAGCCAGGCAGAGGCCGCGCGTGATGAATCAGGCGGATTGATCGATATGGTCTCGGATAAAGAAATAGTCGCGGCGTATAAATTGTTGGCGGCAAGAGAGGGCGTATTTGTGGAGCCTGCTTCAGCAGCTTCCATAGCCGGTTTGCTTAAGTTGGCAAAGAAAAAGTTTTTCCATCGTCCATCGACCCGCATAGTATGTATATTGACTGGGCATGGTTTAAAGGATCCGGATAGGGCTATCGCCAGCGTCGCCAAGCCCAAGATCGTCAAGCCGGAATTAAAGGCGATATTAAAAGAGATCGGCTATTGATTAATAATCTAAGGAATAAGAGGGTCCTTATCACTGCCGGCCCTACCTGGGTCCCTATAGATATTGTCAGGGTGATCAGCAATGTCGCCAGCGGAGAAACAGGAATATTACTGGCAGAAAGATTATCTGCACTGGGAGCGGATGTTACCTTGATCCTTGGGCCGGTTGCGGCCTGTTGCTTAGCGCAGAAGGTAAGGGTCATAAATTTCAGGTTTTTTGACCAGTTACGGGAGATGCTGAAGAGAGAATTAAAATCCCGGCGTTATGACGTCATAATTCACTCTGCCGCAGTTTCGGATTTCAAGCCGAAGGCGTTTTTCAAGGGGAAGATTGATTCTGATAAAACCGTCCTCCTGGAGCTGGAGCCGCTCCCTAAGATCATCAAGGATATCCGGCATCTGGCGCCGCGCGCAACCCTGGTGATGTTTAAGTTGGAGGCCGGGGTATCCGATAATGTTTTAGTCAGGAGGGCAAGCAAGGCCAAAGAGCGTTCCGGAGCGGATATCGCGGTAGCCAACCGCCTGGATCCTTATCGCGCCTTTATTATTGATAAGGCGGGAAATATTACTGCCGTAAAGAATAAGCAGGAGTTAACAAAAGGCTTGTTGAGCAAATTATGAAATATATACTTTTAGTCGCTGATGGTATGGCTGATTATCCCTTGAAAGAGTTGGGGGAACGCACTCCTTTAGAGGCCGCGCGTACCCCGAACCTGGATTTTATCGCCAAACACGGCAGGCTCGGACAGGTAAAGACCATACCCGATAAGATGAACCCGGCTTCGGACGTAGCTAATATTTCCATATTAGGCTATAATCCGCGGGAATGCTATACCGGCAGAGGGCCGCTGGAGGCGGCAAATATGGGGGTGGAATTAGAGAACGGGGACGTGGCTTTTCGTTGTAATCTCATCACTGCTTCTTCGGATAATCTCCTGGATTACAGCGCCGGCCATATCAGCTCTAAAGAAGCAGCCATATTAATTAAATTTATTGACCAGAATCTGGGGACAGAGCGGATTAAATTTTATCCCGGAGTCAGTTACCGCCATCTGATGCTGGTAAAAGCCGGTGCCGATGATGATTTACAGGACTTGGCTTGTAAACCTCCCCATGATATTATCGGGCAAAGTATCCGCGCCAACCTGCCCAAAGGTAAGAATGCCCAGATACTGGTAAAATTGATGCAGGATTCGCGGGATCTCCTGGAGAAACATGAGATAAATCAGGTGAGAGTGGATCTAAAGGAGAACCCGGCAAATATGATCTGGCTCTGGGGGCAGGGGAGTAAACCGGCGTTGGTTAGTTTTGAGCAGAAGTATGGCCTAAGCGGCAGTGTTATTTCGGCGGTAGACCTGCTTAAGGGCTTGGGAAGGATATTAGGGTTGGATGTGATCAATGTCCCGGGCGCGACCGGATATTATGATACCGATTATGAAGGTAAGGCCAAGTATGCCCTGGCGTCGCTGCAAAAGAAGGATTTTGTCTTTGTGCATGTGGAAGCCCCTGATGAAGCCGGCCATAACGGCGACCTGAGGGAAAAAATACTGGCCATTGAAAGATTTGACCAGTTAATAGTCGGTCCGATATTGGCCGCGTTTAAGCGCAAAAGGAATTTCCGCGTCCTGGTCCTGCCGGACCACGCTACCCCCATTTCGTTGCGCACTCACTCCAGCGATATTGTGCCTTTCGGTATTTTTGGTAAGGATATTACCGGCAGGGGGTTCTTGAATTATAGCGAAAAAGAAGCGCAGAAATCTGACCTCTATTTTGATAAGGGGCATGAATTGATGGATTATTTCATCAAAGATTAGCGTATAGCCAGCTATTTATTTATTCTTGGGAAAGGGAAGATATGCATAAAGGCCTGATCGTTCAAAAATTCGGCGGCTCATCAGTGGCGAATGTGGAGCGTATCCAGAATGTAGCCAAGAGGGTGGTGGCTTACCGCCGCCAAGGCTATGATATGGTTGTGGTGGTATCCGCTCTCGGCGACACTACCGATGAATTGGTCAAGTTGGCAGATCAGATCAACGCCGAGCCTTCTGAGCGCGAGATGGATATGCTTTTATCTACCGGTGAGCAGATCTCCGTGGCGCTGTTGGCCATGGCTATACACAAGTTGGGCCTAGAGGCCATATCTTTTACCGGCTCGCAAGTCGGCATTATCACCGACACCAGCCATACCCGCGCCCGGATCATCAAGATAAACGTGGATAAGATAAAAGAAGAATTGGCAAAGGGTAAGATTGTGATTGTCGCCGGTTTCCAGGGCGTGACTTTAAACCAGGATATTACTACTTTAGGCAGGGGAGGTTCGGATCTTACCGCCGTAGCTTTGGCTAAAGAACTCGGCGCCGATGAATGCGAAATATACACGGATGTGGAAGGTATATATACTACTGACCCGCGTATAGAGAGCGCGGCCAGGAAGTTGGAAGCAGTCACCTATGATGAAATGTTGGAGATGGCGTCTTTAGGCGCTCAAGTGATGCAGGCGCGCTCCATAGAAGTAGCCAAAAAATTTAATGTCCCTATACATGTACGTTCATCTTTCTCCGATAAAACCGGGACAATGATCATCAAGGAGGTCAAGAGAATGGAAGATGTAGTAGTAAGCGGAGTGACCCTGAATAAAAGTGAGGCGAAGATCACTGTTTGTAATGTCCCTGACCGCCCCGGAGCCGCCGCCAAGATTTTTAAGGAATTATCCGAAGCGGGCGTGAGCGTAGATATGATCGTGCAGAATGTTTCACACCTGCGCCAGACAGATATATCTTTTACGGTCAGTAAAGCTAATCTTCCCAGGGCGGCGAAGTTGACCCAAAAAATAGCTAAAAAGATCAATGCCGGCGATGTCCTGCAGGATGAGTTTATCGCCCGGATCTCAATCGTGGGCGTAGGGATGAAGTCACATCCCGGCGTAGCCGCGGCGATGTTTGATACACTGGCCAGGCATAAGATCAATATTGAAATGATCTCTACTTCTGATATCAGCATTTCCTGTATTATCCAGAAAAGGTTTGCTGAGACTGCCGTGCGGTCTCTGCATGGTAAGTTTGGGCTGGCGAAATAGAATAGAGGGATAAAATGGCTAAGGTAAAATTATACGATACTACGCTGCGAGATGGCGCACAGGGCGAGGGGATTTCTTATTCGGTCACGGATAAAGTGCGCATCGCCCAGGAATTAGATAAGATCGGGGTGCATTATATTGAAGGGGGATGGCCGGGTTCTAACCCTAAGGATATGGAGTTCTTCCGCAGGATGTCCAAACTGCGCCTGAAGAATAGCAAGCTTTGTGCATTCAGCATGACCCGCAGGCAGGATTTAAAGGCCAGCGGCGATAAGAATATAGAGGGATTAGTAAAATCCGGAGCCCAGATTATTACTATTGTGGGAAAGACCTGGGATATGCATATTCGGGATGTGCTTAAGATATCCTTGGAAGAAAACCTGGATATGATCAGGGATACCGTAGGTTATCTTGTGGCAGGCGGCGCGGTTGTCTTCTACGACGCCGAGCATTTCTTTGACGCTTACAGGGCCAGTAAAGAGTATAGCTTGGAGTGTTTACTGGCGGCCCAAGGCGCAGGTGCCGCGGCGATCTGCCTCTGTGATACTAATGGCGGGGCCCTGACTTCGGAGATCTCTAAGGTGATTACCTTGGTCAGGCCGGAAATAAAGGTAAGTTTAGGTATCCACTGTCATAATGACGCGGGGCTGGCTGTAGCGAATTCTATCGCTGCAATAGAGGCAGGATGCGATATGGTCCAGGGTACGATCAACGGCCTGGGCGAGCGTTGCGGGAACGCCGACCTGATACCGGTTATCGCCAATCTGAAATTAAAATTGGGGATAGATTGTATTGAGAACAGGGATTTAAAAGAACTGGTGCACCTGTCGCATTTTATCAGCGAAATAAGCAATATGCGCACAAAGAGTGATCAGCCTTTTGTGGGGGATTCGGCTTTCGCGCATAAAGGCGGGATGCATATCAACGCGGTGATGAAGAATCCCAAGACCTATGAGCATATTGACCCGGAGCTGGTGGGTAATCACCGCAGGATATTAGTTTCCGAGTTAGGTGGGAAGACCGGGATCATGCTGCGCGCCAAGGCTATAGACCTTGACTTAGGTAAAGAAGATCCCCAGACTAAGAAGATCCTGAAATTAGTCCAGCAACTTGAGCACCAGGGTTATCACTTTGAGGCTGCGGAGGCGTCTTTGGAATTATTAATGAAGAAGGCGCTGAAGATTTATGGCAAATTCTTTGAGTTAGAAGGATTTCGCGT
The DNA here is from genome assembly GCA_028710405.1 of Candidatus Omnitrophota bacterium. Taxonomy (GTDB): domain Bacteria; phylum Omnitrophota; class Gorgyraeia; order Gygaellales; family Profunditerraquicolaceae; genus JAQTUD01. The sequence continues at coordinate 13,908 of JAQTUD010000018.1, read as the reverse complement.
AGTCATTGAAAAGCAGTCTAATAAGAAGATTACTTCTGAGGCGATCATCAAAATAAAGGTAAAGGGGGCCAGGGAGCATACTGCCGCTGAAGGTGACGGCCCGGTGAATGCCTTAGATAACGCCCTGCGCAAAGCGCTAAAGGATTTTTATCCGGCGCTCTCTAAAATGAAGCTCTCTGATTTTAAGGTACGCGTCCTGGATGAAAAGGCCGGCACGGCCGCGAAGGTGCGCGTGCTTATCCAGTCGCAGGATGATAAAGATACCTGGAGCACGATCGGAGTTTCTGAAAATATTATTGAAGCCAGCTGGCAGGCCCTGGTTGATAGCGTCGAATATAAATTACTGAAAGATATTGAAGAGGATAAACCTCAGGCCCTGAATACTAAATCCTAAACAAATATAAAATCCAGCGAGGATTATTCAAATAAGCATGAATGAGTTACCTATCCGTTACAATCCTAAAGAGACCGAAGACAAGTGGTATAAAGCCTGGGAAGATGGTAATCTCTTCGCCGGCAAACCCGACCCCGCGAAAAAGCCTTTCTGCATAGTCATACCTCCCCCCAATGTGACCGGGATTTTGCACATGGGCCACGCCTTAAATAATACCATTCAGGATATCTTGATCAGGTATCACCGTATGCAGGGCCAGGAATCTCTTTGGATGCCCGGGACTGACCACGCCGGTATCGCCACTCAGAATGTGGTAGAGAAGGCCCTCGCCAAGGAGGGCCTGAAGCGCCAGGACCTGGGCAGGGAGAAATTCATAGAACGGGTCTGGCAGTGGAAAGAGCAATACGGATCGACTATTATCAGGCAGTTGAAGAAGTTAGGCGCTTCCTGCGACTGGTCCAGGACGCGCTTTACCATGGATGATGATTATTCTCGGGCGGTAAAAGTCGTATTCGTAAAACTCTGGGATAAGGGCCTTATTTATCAGGATAGCAAAGTCATCAACTGGTGCCCGCGCTGTCAGACCGCGCTCTCAGATGAAGAAGCCCCGCATCATGACCTGCAGGGGAATCTTTATTACATTAAATACAGCCTTAAAGATGATCCCGATGAGTTTGTCACCGTAGCCACTACCCGGCCTGAGACCATGCTGGGGGATACCGCGGTAGCGGTAAACCCGAAGGATAAAAGATACAAGAAATTTATCGGAAAGACCCTGATCCTGCCGCTGGTAAATCGCCAGATAAAGATCATTGCCGATAGCATGGTGGATACCAAATTCGGTACGGGTGCTGTAAAGGTCACCCCGGCGCATGACCCTAATGATTATCTCCTGGGCAAGAAACATAAATTAGAATTTATTAACGTTATGTCTGCTGACGGCCGGATGAATGAGAATGCAGGTGATTATAAGGATATGGACAGGTTTGAGGCCAGGGAGGTAATCTTAGAGGATCTGAAAGAGAAGGGCCTGCTGGAGAAGACAGAGCCGCATCCATTATCCGCCGGGCACTGTTACCGCTGTCATACTATTATCGAACCTTATCTGTCGCGGCAATGGTTTGTGAAGATGCAGCCGTTAGCAAGGCCTGCGATCGCGGCGGTAAAAAAGGGAAAGATCAAATTTCATCCCGCGCGCTGGACTAAGGTCTATCTGAACTGGATGGAGAATATACAGGATTGGTGTATCTCGCGGCAGATCTGGTGGGGGCATCGTCTGCCGGTTTATTATTGCCGTAGCTGTAAAAAACCCAGCGCTTCTGTTATTGCGCCTCAGGACTGCCCAGAATGTCATTCCACGGATATTTATCAAGACCAGGATGTGCTGGATACCTGGTTTTCCTCCTGGTTATGGCCGTTTGCCACCTTCTACTGGCCTAAGGATTCCGCGGACTTGAAATACTTCTATCCTACATCTGCTTTGGTAACCGCTCCGGAGATAATCTTCTTCTGGGTGGCGCGGATGGTTATGGCCGGATATGAATTTATGGGGGATAAACCTTTTAGCGATGTTTATATCCATGGCACAGTGCGTGACATCGAAGGCAAAAAGATGTCCAAGTCACTGGGTAATGTCATTGATCCCTTAGATATAATCAATGAATATGGCGCGGATGCCCTGAGGTTTAGTCTGATATCTATTACCGCCCAGGGCCAGGATGTATTTTTATCTAAAGAGAGGTTTGAGCAGGGGAGGAATTTCGCCAATAAGATCTGGAACGCCTCGCGGTTCATATTAATGAACCTGGGGCTTGCTTATGTCAAGACTGATCTCTGCGTATTCTTTAAGAAAGAGGACTTGGATGCCACTAATCGCTGGATATTAAGCCGTTTTTATTCGACGCTCAAAGATCTGGATAAATACCTGGCGGCCTATAAATTTAACGAAGCGGCAAACCTGCTTTATTCTTTCTTCTGGCATGAATTCTGCGACTGGTACCTGGAGATGATCAAGGGGGATATTAAAAACCCGCATAATCAGGTAGTTATGTATAAGGTATTGGAGAAATTCTTGCGCGTCTTACATCCTTTTATGCCCTTTATTACGGAAGAGATATGGCAAAAACTGACTGAAGAACTAAAGAACGAAAGGACTGAAGAACCGAAGAGCTTAAAGCAAAGCATAATGACGCAACCCTGGCCGCATATACAGGAGCAGATCATCGATAAGAAATCTGAGGCGGATATGCAGGCGATCTTTGACCTGATCACCAATATCCGGAATCTCAAAGCATTGATCGGGGTTGATCTTAAGGATGATGCCCGGGCAGAACTTTATTCTTATCATAAAACAATAGGAGAATTGGCACGGCAAAACCATGCCCTGATCGAAAGATTATCCGGCCTGAAAGCCTTAAGTTTTAAAGATAGGGATAGCCAGTGGCAGTTGTCTATTTTGATCACCGATAAACATTTCAAGGTATCGTTACGTTTCGGAGGCTCATTTGACGCGGCCAAGATCAAGGATAAGATGCAGTCTGAAATACAGAGGCTTATCAGGAGCATAGAGGACAAGAATAAGCGCCTGAAGAACCGTGATTTTGTTAAAAGAGCCCCTGCTGAGATCGTGGCTAAAGAGACGGAAAGCAGGGACCTGGCCGTGGAGCAATTAAAACGCTTGGAGAGTATTTTTAATGGAATACAATAATAATTTAGAGATAAATGGGCTGATAACAGCCGCCCTTAAAGAGGATATCGGAAGCCATGATATCACTACCGAACTTATTATTTTCGGAGATAAGACTGTGCGGGCGGTGATCCTGGCAAAAGAGGATTGCGTTTTGTGCGGTCTGGGGGTGGCATCTCTAGTTTTTAAGGCCCAGGATGAAGCAATAGAGTTTAAATCATTAGCCAAAGAGGGCTCTCAGGTCAAGAAGGGGACTGTCCTGGCTGAGATTTCCGGGAACGCGCGCAGCATCATGACCGCCGAGAGGGTGGCCTTGAATTTCTTAGCGCACCTCTGCGGTATCGCCAGTAAAACCAGGGAGTTTGTTTTGGCAGTCTCGCCTTATAAAGTCAGGATCCTGGATACCCGTAAAACCCTGCCCGGGATGCGCATCCTGCAGAAATATGCCGTGCGCATAGGAGGGGGTTTTAACCATCGGATGCACCTGGATGAAATGATCTTGGTCAAGGATAATCATCTCAAGGCCATAGGCGGATATAAGGCCCTGCAAAAGATAACCTGTGGCCTCCAGGTTGAGCTGGAAGTAAAAAATCTAAAAGAATTCAGGGCGGCGTTAAAGTTGAATCCGAATGTCATCATGCTGGATAATATGAACGTTACCCAGATAAAAAAGGCGGTAAAGGAGAGGGACCGCCTCTGTAAAGATAATCTACCTAAACTAGAGGCCTCCGGAGGCGCCAATTTAAAGAGCGTAAAAAAGATAGCGTCCACCGGCGTTGATTTTATCTCCGTAGGAGAACTTACGCATTCTGTCCGGGCAATTGACTTAAGCTTGGAAATCTTGTAATCATGGATAAGTTTAAACTGGTATCCGCTTATAAACCATGCGGGGACCAGCCTAAGGCGATCAGGGAATTGACTGACGCGGTATCTTCCGGAGAGCGATACCTCACGCTCTTGGGAGTCACCGGTTCAGGCAAGACTTTTACCCTGGCAAACCTGGTTGCCAATATCAATATCCCCACCCTGGTAATATCACACAATAAGACTTTAGCCGCCCAGCTGTATTCTGAATTCAAGGAATTTTTCCCTCATAACGCGGTAGAATATTTTGTCAGTTACTACGATTATTATCAGCCGGAGGCCTACATTCCTTCTACCGATACCTATATAGAGAAGGATTCTTCGATCAACGATCGGCTGGATCGCCTGCGCCTGGCCGCCACTACATCTTTGATGAGCCGCCGGGATGTCTTGATCGTGGCCTCAGTCTCCTGTATTTATAATCTTGGATCTCCCCAGGATTACACGGAACTCTTGGTATTCCTGCAGAAAGGCCAGGAGGTAGAGCGCGACGATCTTATCCGGCAATTTATCCGCATACAATACGAGAGGAATGATTATGAATTTATCCGCGGCCGCTTAAGGGTGCGCGGTGATACAATCGAAGTTTTTCCTTCTTACAGGGAAGACGCCCTGCGCGTGCAGTTATCCGCCGACAAAATAGATAAGATTACGCGTATAAATCCGGTATCCGGAGAAGTTCTGGATGAGCTGGAGAAGATAGCCATATACCCGGCCAAGCATTTTATTATCTCACAAGACAGGGTGGAGTCGGCGCTGGGCTCAATAGAGGCGGAACTGGTTGAGCAGCTGAAAGTCCTTAAGAGTAATAATAAATTACTTGAAGCGCAGAGGTTGGAGAGCCGCACCCGTTATGATATGGAGATGCTCAAAGAAATTGGTTATTGCCATGGTATTGAGAATTATTCCCGTCATCTTTCAGGCCGGCCTGCCGGGGCCAGTCCGTATTGTCTGCTCAATTATTTTCAAGGGGATTTTTTGACCATAATAGATGAGTCGCACGTTACTCTTCCGCAGATCCGCGGTATGTATGAAGGTGACCGTGCCAGGAAGAAGATCCTGGTAGAATATGGTTTCCGTCTGCCTTCCTGCTTGGATAACCGGCCTTTAAAATTCACTGAATTTGAAAGTTTGATTAAGCAGGATATTTTTGTTTCTGCCACCCCTAATGAGTATGAGATCAAGGAATCTAAAGGCAGGGTGATAGAACAGGTGATCAGGCCTACAGGCCTGGTGGATCCGGAGATCATTGTCCGGCCGGCTGAGGGGCAAATAGAAGATTTGATCCGCGAGGTAGAAGAGCGCGCCAAAAAGAATGAACGCGTCCTGGTTACTACCCTGACCAAGAGGATGTCCGAGGACCTGACGGCGTATTTGCAGGAGAGGGGCCTGCGGGTAAAATATCTGCACTCGGAGATTCAGACTATTGAGCGGGTGAAGATATTAAAAGAACTGCGCCAGAAGGAATTTGATTGTCTGGTGGGGATAAATCTATTAAGAGAAGGCCTGGATCTTCCGGAAGTATCCCTGGTAGCGATACTGGATGCCGATAAAGAAGGGTTCTTGCGTTCAGCTACTAGCCTGATCCAAGTTGGCGGCAGGGCCGCCCGTAACATCAACGGGACGGTCGTCATGTACGCGGATAACATAACCGGTTCGATGAAAAAGGCGATCTCAGAAAGCAGCCGGAGAAGAAAGATACAGCTTGAGTTTAATAAGAAGAATAAGATCACCCCGCGCGGCATAAAAAAGGCGATCCGGGAGGGAATTGAAGAGCTGGAAGAAGCAGAGGTCTTTGTGCAGGAATTGACCGGCCAGGCCAGGGATGAATATGAATTGAATAAATATATATCAGAGTTAGAATATGAAATGGAACAAGCCGCCAGGAATCTGCAGTTTGAAAAAGCGGCTTCCTTAAGGGACCAGATAAAGGAGCTTAGGAAATTAAATGTTGTTAGCCGTTGATATCGGTAATACCAATATCGCTTTCGGGTTTTTTAGCGGCAAGCGCCTGGTGAGGAAGTTTAATATTCCTACGCCAGGATTTAACCCGGAAAAATTCAAGAGGCTATTGGGGCCCAGCAGAATAGATGATGTTATTCTCTGCAGCGTGGTGCCGCAGGCTACCTGTAAAGTAAAAAAGGGTTTAGGCAAGGCTCTTTCCCGCCATACCTATATTATAGGTAAAGATATTAAAGTGCCGGTGAAGAATCTCTACCGTTACCCTAAGCAGGTTGGCGCTGACCGCCTGGTAAATGCCTATGCCGCTATCAGGCTTTACGGGGCGCCTTTAGTGGCGATAGATTTTGGCACCGCCATTACTTTTGACTTGGTCTCCCGCAGGAAAGAGTACTTGGGAGGGATGATCCTACCGGGGTTGGCGATCTCCCTGGATAGCCTAGCGCAACGTACGGCACTGCTTCCTAGAATAGAGTTAAAGGCCCCCGCGGAATTTATCGGGCGCGATACAAAGAGCAGTATTTTAAGCGGGATGGTTTATGGTTTTGCCGCGCTCACCGACGGCCTTATAGAGAAGATGAAAAAACGCCTCCCCGGAGCCAGGGTGATCGCAACCGGAGGTAATATACAAATAGTAGCTGGATTTTGCAGAAACATTGATAAAGTAGATAAAAGCCTGACCTTAAAAGGCCTTAATTTTATTTATCAGCAAAAAAAAGGGCCAGGTCCCTTTCTTAAAAAAAATTCTTGACAAAAAGTTTTTTTTCTTTATAATTAGCACTCTATAAAAGAGAGTGCTAATTATATCTAATCAGTCCCTTGCCTAAACGCGGCAAAAATTCCAGAAACAAGAATAAAGGAACTTTTGCCGCAGGCTGCGGGATAAATTCGCAGACGCCCCTTACGGGGCTACAACTTACGTCATAAGACGTAAGGTATGTTCCGTAAGTTGTCTGGTTAACAAGTGTTCCCTCGCCTAAGCGCTTGTTCCATTGCCGATTTGTTTAATAAAGCAAGGAACTGCGCAGGCTCGGGATAAATTCGCAGACGCCCCTTACGGGGCTACAACTTACGTCATAAGACGTAAGGTATGTTCCGTAAGTTGTCTGCTCATTTAAAGGAGGTACGGGTAATGAACTTACAACCATTAGGTGACAGAATAGTTATTAAACCCTTAGAGGCGGAGAATAAGACTAAGGGCGGAATACTTTTGCCTGATACTGCCAAGGAGAAACCGCAAGAGGGTAAAGTAGTGGCCGTAGGCAAAGGTAAAGTATTAGAGAGCGGTTCGCTGGAACCCGTGGAAGTAAAAGTTGGGGATAAGGTGCTCTACGGAAAATATTCCGGTAATGAGATCACTACCAAAGATGGAGAGGAATTATTGATCATGCGCCAGGAAGATATACTGGCGATAATAAAGTAAGTGTGTAAGTTTTTAAGCGTGTAAGTTTTTAAGTAGAAAAATTAAAAACTTTACACTCCGAAGACAGAAAAGGAGGAGGTTATGGCAAAGCAATTATTATACGAGGAAGCAGGCCGCAGGAAGATCTTGAGCGGCGTGGAGCAGCTGGCCAGGGCGGTAAAGGTGACTTTAGGCCCCAAAGGCCGCAACGTGGTAATAGATAAGAAATTCGGCTCTCCGACTATCACTAAAGACGGGGTCACCGTGGCCAAAGAGGTGGAATTAGCAGATCCTTTTGAGAATATGGGCGCGCAGATGGTCAAGGAAGTCGCCGAGAAGACTTCGGATGTCGCCGGTGACGGCACGACTACTGCCACGGTCCTTGCCGAGGCGATTTACCGCGAAGGGTTAAAGAACGTGACCGCCGGTTCCAATCCTACAGCTTTAAAACGCGGGATTGATAAGGCGGTAGAGAAAGTAGTGGAAGAGTTGAAGAAGATCTCTACTCCTATCAAGGATAAGAAAGAGGTGGCCCAGGTCGCTTCTATAGCCGCAAATTGCGATACCAGCATCGGCGACTTGATCGCTGAGGCAATGGATAAGGTAGGCAAGGACGGCGTAATTACCGTGGAAGAAGCCAAGTCCACCGCTACTACCTTAGAAGTAGTTGAGGGTATGCAGTTTGACCAGGGTTATCTTTCGCCTTATTTTGTTACTGACGCCGAAAGAATGGAATGCCTTTTAGAGGATCCTTATATCCTCATTTACGAAAAAAAGATCTCTACTATTAAGGATATGTTGCCTTTGTTAGAGAAGATCGCCCGTACCGGCAGGCCGCTTCTGATTATCGCTGAAGAGGTGGAAGGCGAGGCATTGGCTACATTGGTAGTCAATAAGCTAAAAGGTTCATTTGTTTCCTGCGCGGTCAAGGCCCCGGGTTACGGTGACAGGCGCAAGGCCATGCTGGAAGACATAGCTATCCTTACCGGCGGTAAAGCCATTACCGAAGACTTAGGTATAAAACTTGAGAACGTGGATGTTGATGAATTGGGCCGGGCAAAGAAGGTGAAGGTGGATAAAGAGAATACCACTATCGTGGAAGGCGCCGGCAAGAGCCAGGATATTAAAGGCAGGGTGGCTCAACTTAGGAAACAGGCCGACACTTCGGATTCCGATTATGATAAAGAGAAGATACAGGAGCGTTTAGCCAAACTCTCCGGAGGGGTCGCGGTGATTAATATAGGAGCGGCTACCGAAACAGAGATGAAAGAGAAGAAAGCGCGCGTGGAAGACGCCTTGCACGCTACTCGCGCGGCGCGGGAGGAAGGTATAATTCCCGGCGGCGGAGTGGGCTTATTGCGTAGCATTCCAGCGCTGGATAAGTTAAAGCTGGAAGGCGACGAAAAGATAGGCGTGGATATTGTCAAGCGCGCCCTGGAAGAGCCTATAAGGCAGCTTGTGCAGAATGCCGGGTTAGAAGGCTCTGTGGTCGTGCAGCAGGTAAAGAAAGAAAAGGTTAATGTCGGATATGATGTCGCTCAAGACGCTTACGTGGATATGATCGAGGCCGGCATTATTGACCCGACTAAAGTTACTCGTTCGGCTCTGCAAAACGCTGCCAGCGTCGCGGGTTTATTACTGATGACCGAGGCAGTAGTTACGGATATTCCGGAGAAGGAAGACAAGATGCCCGCGATGCCACCGGGAGGTATGGGTGGTGGTATGGGAGGAATGTATTAAACCGGTCTATAGTTTAGCAAAAAAAAAGGGGTCAGGCGCTTTTTTAAAAAAGGGGCCTGACCCCTTTTTTTAAAATAATCGTTGACAAAACCGGGTTATCATTGTAAAATTTAACCAAATTAATTTCTAAAAAACCCTCCAAAATGGTTTTAATTTTTAACCCATTGAAAATTAACAAGTTACGTTATCCTTGGGGTTGGCTCGGAATAATTCCCGATATTTAATGTAGTGAAATTAAGGAGTATAAAATGGCAGAGTGGATAGGCATAGGCAGGCGCGCCAGAAGATGTTATGGTTTTGATGAGATTGCCCTTGTCCCGGGGAACAAGACTTTAAATCCTAATGAAGTAGATACGACTTTTTCCATCGCGGGCAAGAAATTCAAGGTTCCGATCCTGGCGGCGGCAATGGACGGGGTAGTAGATGTAAATTTCGCCGTAGAAATGTCCGCCTTGGGAGGTATCGCGGTCCTGAATTTAGACGGGGTGCAGACCCGCTATGAAGAACCGGATCAGGTTTTGGAAAAGATATCCAAGGCCACCCCGCAGAAAGCTACGGAATTAATCCAGTCAATATATCTCCAGCCAATAAAAGAGAAACTTGTTTCTAAGAGGGTCGCCGAGATCAAGAAGAAGAAAGGCACGGCGGTAGTCAGCTGTATCCCGGCGCACGCCGAGAAATTCTCCAAATTAGCCATATCCGCGGGTGCGGACATATTTGTTGTCCAGTCTACGGTTACCACCACCAAGCATATCACCAAGGAATATAAAAGTTTAGACCTGTATAAATTCTGCAAGAATACCAGGATCCCGGTGGCCCTGGGTAATTGTGTCACTTATGAAACTACCCTGGAACTTATGGAGACCGGGGCAGCGGCTTTATTGATCGGTATCGGGCCGGGGACCGCCTGCACTACCCGTGGAGTTTTAGGCATAGGTGTGCCGCAGGTAACCGCGACCGCGGATGCCGCCGCGGCCAGGGATTTCTATCGCAAGAGGACAGGTAAATATATTCCTATCATTACTGATGGCGGGATGAGCCGAGGCGGCGATATTTGCAAGGCCTTTGCTTCGGGAGCGGACGCGGTGATGATCGGCTCCAGTTTTGCCCGGGCAAAAGAAGCCCCGGGGAGAGGGTTCCACTGGGGTATGGCTACTTCGCATGTGAACCTGCCGCGCGGGACCCGCATATTTATCGGCACCACCGGTTCATTAAAAGAAATACTTTTTGGGCCGGCCAGGGTTGATGACGGCTCGCAGAATCTGACCGGGGCCCTCAAGACTTCCATGGCTTCGTTAGGCGCAAGTAATATAAAAGAGATGCACGATGTGGAGATGATCATCGCCCCTTCCATACAGACAGAAGGCAAAATTTTCCAGGTGGACCAACGGGTAGGGATGGGGAAATAGCATGAATAGGCAGACGATACTTATATTAGATTTTGGTTCGCAGTATACCCAGTTAATCGCCCGCAGGGTCAGGGAGAACCGGGTTTTTTCGCGTATCATACCTTACAACACCCCGGCCAAGGAAATAGCCGCGATGATGCCCAAGGGCTTGATCTTATCCGGTGGGCCGGCTTCGGTAGTAGCCAAGAAGAGCCCCTTGCCGGACGCGGGGATATTTAAATTAGGGATTCCTATCCTGGGCGTCTGTTACGGAATGCAGGCCATCGCCGAAATGCTGGGGGGTAAGGTTAAACATACTAAAGGCCGCGAGTACGGAAAAATAGAATTATTTATTGACGATAACCGCGATCTCTTCAGCCAGGTCCCGGGAAATTTTACCTGTTGGGCAAGCCACGGTGATTATATCACTAAATTGCCTGCCGGATTTTCCGTCTACGCGCACACCCTGAATGCCCCTATCGCCGCGATGGCGAATAAGAAACGTAAAATTTTCGCGGTGCAATTCCATCCGGAGGTTACCCACACTGAGCGCGGTAACCAGATCTTAAGTAACTTTGTTTTTAAGATTTGCGGTTGTATCGGCCGCTGGACGGTAGAGTCTTTTATCAAGGATTCCGTGGAGATCATTACTAAGTCCGTGGGCCGTGATAAGGTGGTTATGGGTTTAAGCGGGGGAGTGGATTCTTCAGTAGCCGCCCTGCTTATACATAAAGCCCTGCGCAATAATCTAAAGTGTATTTTTATTGATAACGGCCTGTTGCGTAAGAACGAGGCTGAGCAGGTTAAAAAAATATTCCACGGCATGTACCATCTTAATCTGCATTGCGTGGATAGAAGTAAGAGGTTCCTGGTACGTTTAAAGGGAGTGGTTGATCCGGAAGAGAAACGTAAGATTATCGGTGATGAGTTCGTCAAGGTCTTTGAAGAGGAGGCCAAAAAAGTAAAGGGCTCCAAATTCCTGGGGCAGGGGACCCTTTATCCGGATGTAATTGAATCCATATCCCCAAGTGGGGCGCCTTCGCGGCGTATTAAAAGCCATCATAATGTCGGCGGCCTCCCGGCGCATATGAAGCTCAAGCTGGTTGAACCCCTGCGTGAATTATTCAAGGATGAAGTGCGCCAGATCGGCCGTAAACTGGGCCTGCCGGATGAAGTCATCAACCGCCAGCCTTTTCCGGGGCCGGGTTTAGCGGTCAGGATTATCGGTGATGTTACGCCCGAGCGGCTGGACCTATTGCGTGAAGTTGATGCCCGAGTTATAGAAGAGATCACCAAGGCCGGGCTCTATGAACAGGTCTGGCAGTCTTTTGCCGTGCTCTTGCCCATAAAGAGCGTGGGAATTATGGGTGATGAGCGCACATATGAGAATGTGGCAGCTTTACGTTGCGTTACTAGCCTTGATGGAATGACTGCCGATTGGGTAAAACTTCCTTACGAAGTCCTGGAAAGGATATCAAACCGCATTATTAACGAAGTCAAAGGCGTAAACCGCGTGGTTTACGATATCTCATCCAAGCCTCCCGCAACGATCGAGTGGGAATAAATAAATCAGTTCATAGTTTATAGTCCATAGTTGGTGGTTCATAATGCCTCGTTCCGATTTCATCCATCTGCATCTACATACCCAATATAGCCTCTTAGACGGGGCCTGCCGCATTAACGAAATCCTTAATCTAGCCGCTCAGTATAAAATGGATACCCTGGCAATCACCGACCACGGTAATATGTTCGGGGCGATAGAATTTTACCAGGAGGCTCAAAAGGCCGGGATCAAGCCGATCATCGGTTGCGAGGTTTATGTCGCTCCGGGCAGCCGGCTGGATAAGACCTCCGGCAGCATCGAAGATGCCTCAAACCACCTGATATTACTGGCTAAAGACGAGGCCGGTTACCAGAATTTGATGAAGTTGGTTTCCAGCGGATACCTGGAGGGTTTTTATTACCGGCCGCGCATTGATAAGGAGTTGTTGGCTCAACACTCCAAGGGCTTGATCGGCCTGACTGCCTGCCTTAAAGGGGAAGTAGCATCTCTACTGGCCCAGAAGCGTTTTAATGACGCCCTAAAATGCGCGGATACTTACCTGAATATCTTAGGTAAGGATAATTTGTATTTAGAGGTGCAGCCTAATTCCATACCCGAGCAGAAAATCGTCAATGACGGCCTGGTAAGGATATCCAAAGAATTAGGCATACCGCTTGTGGCCACTAACGACGTGCATTACCTGCAAAAAAAAGACGCTGCCGCCCATGAAGCGCTTCTTTGTATCCAGACCCAGACTACCCTGGATGACCCCAACCGTATGCGTTTTCAGACTGACGAGTTTTATTTTACCTCTCCGCAAGAGATGAAAGAGGCATTTAAGGATATCCCTGAGGCTATCGCCAACACCCGCGCAATCGCGGCCCGCTGTAATCTGGAGCTGGATTTTTCTAAGGTGCACCTGCCTAAATATGATCCGCCTGCCGGTAAAGATAAATATGAGTTCTTGCGAGAGCTCTGCGAGGGGGCTTTGGACCAACGATTCAGCCAGATCACCCCTGAGATCAAAGGGCGCCTGGAATATGAACTGGCGATGATCAAGAAAATGGGCTTCATCAGTTATTTCTTGATCGTCTGGGATTTTATCCATTACGCCAAGGGCCAGGGGATACCGGTGGGTCCGGGCCGCGGATCAGCCGCCGGCAGCCTGGTGAGTTATCTTTTGGGGATCACTGACCTTAACCCGCTTGATTACGGCCTGCTCTTTGAACGTTTCCTTAATCCGGAGCGGATCAGCCTGCCGGATATAGATATAGATTTTTGTTATGAGCGCCGGTCGGAGGTCATAGATTATGTGACTAAAAAATACGGCCAGGAGAATGTCGCCCAGATCATCACTTTCGGGACAATGCAGGCGCGGGCGGTGCTCAGGGACGTAGGCAGGGTAATGGGGATAAGTTATGCCGATGTCGACCGCATCGCCAAGATGATCCCGCCTGACCCGAATATGACCCTAAAAGACGCGCTTGTCAGCGAGCCGGAATTAAATAATATGTATAAGAACGACGCCCAGATTACCAAGCTGGTCAATATCGCCCTTTCTCTTGAGGGCCTCAATCGTCATGCCTCGGTGCATGCCGCCGGTGTTGTCATCGCGGATAAGCCGTTGGATAATTATATGCCGCTCTTTAAGACCGGCGACGACCAGATCACCTCTGGTTACAGCATGGGTATACTGGAGAAGATCGGCCTTTTAAAAGTAGACTTCCTGGGGTTGCGCACGCTGACGGTGGTCAGCGAGGCGGTTAAGTTAGTAAAGTCTTCCCAGGGTAAAGATATAGTTATTTTAGGCCTGCCGTTAGATGACGCCAATACTTATAAACTTTTAAGTTCAGCCCAGACTATCGGAGTATTTCAGGTTGAAAGTTCAGGGATGCGCTACCTGCTAAAGAAACTTGAGCCATCGAGTTTTGA
>JAQTUD010000071.1 GCA_028710405.1 Candidatus Omnitrophota bacterium | reverse complement strand
AGGTAAACCGGCGCTGGAGCTTACGGCCTTGGCAAACGAGATACCGACTAACAGAGACCCCGGCAGCCCGGGGGCGCAAGTTACACTCACCAGGCCGATACTCTTCAACTTTAATCCTGCTTCCTTAATTGCCGAATCTGTAACCTGGACGATTGTCTCTAACTGCATACGCGAGGCGATCTCGGGGATTATCCCGCCGTATTTGGCGTGGAATTTTAAACTCGAACTCACCACACATGAAAGAAGGCTATTCCCATCTTTGACTACCGCCGCGGAAGTCTCATCACAGGATGTCTCTATGCCTAATACGTTCATCTTACCAGCTCCGAGACAAAAACAAATTTGTATCCTTCTCTGGCCAATAACGGCATCTGTTCTTTTAATACCTCCAGGGTGGCCCTGCGGTCATGGCCGATACCGATGGCATAACCATTCGCCCTGGCCTTGGATTTTAATTTATAGATCTGTTGTTTTATATATTCCGGATCTTCATTATTATCCAGAAAAACATCCCTCCTGGCAAAACCCAGCCTGAACTTCGTGGCTAGATCCGCCCCCACTGAATCCGCGGAGACAAAACTGTCCAAAAAATAAAGGCGTTTCTTTTTTAATTGCCTGAAAACTACCCCCATAACATCAGTGTCTTCGGTGGCTTTTGAACCCATATGATTAGAGACCCCCCTGGCATAAACGATACTCTCCAGATCCCGGTTAAGTATATCCGTGATTACCTCTTTTTCCATGCCAACCTTAATGGTATCTTTTTCCAGCCTGTATTTCTCCTGCGGCTCCATAGGCAGATGCAAGATCACCTCAAGCCCCCGGCTATTTAATTCCCTGGCCACCCTGGCGGAAAAACTTAAACCAGGAAGAACAGAGACGGTAAGCGGGTATTTTATCTGGCTTACTATATCCAGATTATTTAAATTATACCCCCAATCGTCAAGGACAATAGCGATCTTACCCTTTATGGCCGCCTTGCCCCTTGGCTTTACCTTTGGCCTGCCCATGAACATAAATAACCATTGCAGGAGTATTACGCAAGCCAGTATTGCGATTATTATTTTATATTTCTCTTTTTGCCGCATTATTGCTTATTACCTTTATAGAATTTTGCCGCTTTCAAGATATCTATCGCCCGGGAGAGCTGGTTGTCTTTTTTATAATCAGCCTGTTTATCTTGCTTGCCTATGTTTTCCTTGCGCTCTATCTCCTGAAATATCTGCTGGGCATCCTTAAGCTGCGCCTCTGTTGAGTTGGCCCCTTCAATCTTGCCTGCCTCTACGGCGATATCGGGAATGACCCCTTTACCGTGTATCTGATTACCCAGAGGCGTAAAATATTTAGCGGTAGTAAGCCGTAATGCTGAACCGTCGCGCAGGGGGATCACTGTCTGCACCGAACCTTTCCCGAAGGATTTGACTCCCACGATTATCGCGCGCTTATAATCCTGAAGGCAACCGGCGACTATTTCACTGCCTGAAGCCGAGCCCTCATTGATCAGGACTACCATCGGTATATCCAGAATAGGACGCGATTCAGAAGAAACAAATTCCAGGTCCTGCCCGGATTTACGCCCCTTGGTATAGACGATCTTTTTCCCCTTCTGGATAAACTTACCGGCCACCATTGCCGCGGTATCCAGCAGCCCGCCGGGGTTATTACGTAGGTCCAGGATCAGGGAGTTCATCCCTTCTTTGGATAATTTTTCTAATACGGAATTCATCTCCTGCTGAGTATTCTCCCTGAATTCTACCAGACGGATGTATCCAACTCCATCCTCCAGGATCTTGGCTTCTTTGATGTCTTTTATCTTGATAATATCGCGCACGATCTTAAACTCCAGAAGCGCCTTCTCTGATTCGCGCAGGATAGTAATATTTACCGCCTCTTTGGGTTTACCCCTTAGTTTTTTCACCGCATCCGTCAACTCCATATCACGAGTCAGCTCATCATTAATCTTGACGATCCGGTCATTGGCTTTTAATCCCGCCCTCCAGGCAGGCGTATCTTCTATAGGAGTAACTACAGTCAGGAGCCCATCTTTGATAGTGATCTCTATCCCCAGCCCCCCGAATTTTCCCTGGGTGTCTACTTTTAATTCATTATAGGTATCCGGGTCCATAAACTGGCTGTGCGGATCAAGGGACGAAAGCATCCCCTTCAACGCCCCATAAATAAGATCTTTGGGCGCAGGTTCATCCACATATTCTTCTTCAATAATCGCCAGGGTATCGGAGAAAAGCCCTACCTGGCGGTAGAGGTCGTCTTTCTTCTTTTTATCTGCCGCCCCGGATACAGCCAGGGAGACAAAAAATAATCCTGCCAGTACTGAAAATAAAATAACGCCGATCTTCCTACGCATCGGATAACCTCCGTTTTAATATCTCCTGGACAGCCTTAGGGTTTGCCTTCCCCTGGCTCTTCTTCATCACCTGCCCCACCAAGAACATGATCGCCCCGGCCTTGCCCTGTTTGTAATCATTCACGGATTTAAGGTTTTCTTTAATCACATCATCGGCGATCGCGTTCAGGCTTTCGGAATCCGAAACCTGGGCAAGATTTTTTTCTTTAATAATGGCTCCGGGCGCCTTGCGGGTATCAATCATTTCCGTCAACACGCTCTTAGCACTAAGGTATGATATCTGGCCCTTCTCTACAAAACTCACCAGCTCCAGCAGGTCATCTTTACTGACCTTTAAGACCCTTAATCCGCCGTTACGGGTATTCGCTTCAGAAAGCAACGGCCCGATCAGCCAATTTGCTATTGGTTTTACATCCGGCCTTGCGTATGCCTTGAAACATTCTTCGGCATAATCCGCGTCCTCTCTAGAGGCAATAAGTATTTTAACATCGCGTTGGGTTAAGCCATAATCCCGCATAAAACGCACCAACTTCTGGCGCGGTAATTCGGGTATAGCAGCCTTGGCTTCTTCTATCTCCCTGGCGCTAATAATAAACGGGGGCAGGTCCGGTTCGGGGAAATAGCGATAATCCTGCGCTTCTTCCTTAGTACGCATGGAGAAAGTCTGCAGTTTTCCGGTATCCCAAAGCCTGGTCTCCTGGACAATAGGCTTGCCTACATCCAAGAGATTACCCTGGCGCTCTATTTCAAAAGATAAAGCCTCCCTGACCCCTTTAAAAGAATTCATATTCTTTAACTCCACCTTAACGCCGAGGGTCTTTAAGCCCTCCTGGCGAAGCGAAACATTGGCATCACAACGCAATGACCCCTTCTCCATATCGCAATCGGAAACATCCAAGTACTCCAGGAGGCTCTTTAACTCTACCAGGTATTCATAGGCTTCCTGCACGGAACTAATATCCGGTTCGCTTACTATCTCTAACAAAGGGATACCGGTGCGGTTAAAATCCACCAGGCTTACGTCTTCGGCATGGATAAGTTTTCCGGCATCTTCCTCCATATGCACGCGGCGTATGCCTATGCGCTTAGGCCCATCGTCCATATGGATATCTAAAAATCCATCTCTGGATAAAGGCAGGTCGTATTGCGATATCTGGTAGGCCTTTGGCAGGTCCGGATAAAAATAATTCTTACGGTCAAACTTGGTGTATTCCTGCACCTTGCAGTTCAATGCCAGCGCAACTTTTATGGCATAGGCAAAGGCAGTCTTATTCATCACCGGGAGTGAACCGGGAAAGCCTAAACATACCGGACATGTCCTGGTATTGGGCTGGCCGCCAAAATCAGTAGAGCAGCCGCAAAAAGCCTTAGTTTTGGTATCCAGTTGCACGTGGACTTCTAATCCGATGACTGTTTCGTATTTCATAATCTTGGTTTTTCCCGACAAGCCGACAGAATCTTCGGCTGTCGGGATTCGCCCTCCTAGGCTAGAATCCCTGAGGCTTCATTTTATGCCAATCCGTGCTCTGCTCATAGGCATAAGCAACTTTAAAAATAGTCTCCTCCGCGAAAGGCTTGGCCAGGATCTGCATCCCTACCGGTAATCCAACTTTGGTGAAACCGCAAGGCAATGATATCGCCGGGATCCCGGAGAGGTTAGCCGAAATGGTATAGATATCGGAAAGATACATTGTTAGCGGATCTTCTATTTTCTCTTTGATCCTGAATGCCGCGCTGGGGGCAGTAGGCGTCACAATACAATCCAATTCCCCAAAGGCACGGTCAAAATCCTGTTTTATCAGGGTGCGTACCTTTAAGGCGCGCAGGTAATAAGCGTCGTAATATCCATGCGATAAGACAAAGGTCCCCAGGATGATCCTGCGTTTAGCCTCATCGGCAAAACCCTCTTCGCGGGTCTTCTGATACATCTCGATCAAGCCTCCTGCTGCCTGGCCGGCCTTGCTCCTTAACCCATACTGTACGCCGTCAAACCTGGCCAGGTTAGAACTGGCCTCGGCGGTAGCGATGATGTAATAGACCGGCACGGCATATTCCGTATGCGCCAGGGTTATCTCCTGGCAAACACAACCCATTCCTTTTAGTTTA
>JAQTUD010000070.1 GCA_028710405.1 Candidatus Omnitrophota bacterium | reverse complement strand
CGGAAGCTAAAGAAATAGAAACCTGATCTATTTGAAATGTCCCAGCCAGAGAATAAATAAGCGCTATACCCAATAACATCAAAGCATCTGTGCCGCCGACAATAATAAAAGTCTTCTTGGCTACTTTGCTGCTCTCCTTGGTACCCATATTAATCAATAGATATAATGTAAGCCCCAGAAATCCCCAGGAAGTAAGCAGGACCAGCAGATTATTAGAGAGGACGACACTTAAGGAGGCGATCGCGGTCAATATTATATAGGTATAATATTGGACGAGCCCGCCCCTGGCGCGCATAAACCTGAAAGAATAGACCAGTATCAGCGCTGAAAATAAAACAATTGAGCCGGCCACAAAGCCGCTTAAAGGATCTAATCTAAACCAGGGATATAGATGGCTTATATTCATCTGCCTAAACTTTCCTTAAGCCTCTGGGTCTTCTCCTGCGAAAGCTTAATCAGGTCCCAGCCGTTAAGTATTTGCTTATCGGTATTCTTATCCAGGACCGCCACTCTCTCAGTGCAGCAATAACAGGGGTCAACCGCGGCAAGCGTAATAGTGGTATCAGAAATAGTCTGTCCGACTGCCGCTACCTTATTAGATGCCACGTTCATATAACTGGGGGCGCGGATCTTATGCCGCACCGGACGGTTGGTGCCGTCGGAACGCACGTAATGGAAGCACTCCCCGCGCGGCGCCTCTACCCTGCCGATACCGTCTCCGGCAGGGACATCTTTTATATTTGCGTCAATCTGGCCCTTAGGCAACTTCTCCAGGCACTGCCGGATAATATTAATGGACTCATATAACTCCAATATCCTGACCTTGGTCTTGGCAAATATATCCCCCTCTTTTTCCACAATAACATTCCAGCTCAATTTATCGTATGCCCCGTAAGGATCATCCCGCCTGATATCAATATTTACGCCTGAGCCCCTGGCAGTAGGCCCTACCACGCACCAGTCAAGCGCCTGCTCTTTCGTCAATATCCCTATTCCTTTGAGCCGCGCCTGTATTACCGGATCATCCATGACAGCACCTCGGAACATATCTACCGCCGGCACCAACTCATCCAGGGCCTTCTTTAATGGCGGAATATCTTCATCCCTGATATCGCGCCTGACCCCGCCGACCTTCATCATCCCGTAATGGTTACGGTTGCCGCTGATCATCTCAAAACAGTCCAGGACCGGCTCGCGGTATTTCCAGGCCCACATCCAGACAGTATTATACCCGATAAAATGCCCGACCAGGCCCAGCCATAACAGGTGGCTATGAATACGCTGCAGCTCATCCACTATCATGCGGATATAAATCGCCCGCGGCGGCACTATCTTGGCCTCCCCTCCCATTATATCCTCTACTGCCAGAACATAGGCGTAAGGGTGGCTGGAAGAACAGATCCCGCAGATGCGTTCTACCAGGAATGGAACCTGGTCAAAATGTTTATGTTCGGAAAGCTCCTCTATCCCGCGGTGGTTGTAGCCGATGATGATATCCAGATCCACAACCTTCTCACCCTCCACGTAAAGACGGAAGAACTCCGGCTCTTCCTGTAACGGATGATACGGCCCTATAGGTATTATGACTCTATGACTCATCTTTATGCCTCAACGGATATTTTCCTTCCGGCCAGTTATCAACCAGAAGCAGGTGCTTAAGGTTAGGATGCCCTTTGAAATTTACCCCTAATAACTCCCAGATCTCGCGCTCGATCCACTCCGCGGCCGGAAATAAAAATGCCAGTGAATCTATTTCTGGTTTCTTCTTATCCTCTAACAATACGGCAAGAGAAAACATCTCTCCGCTCTTATCAAAACTAAAGTGATACAATATTTCAATGCCTTTTGGGGTATCAATACCGGTTGAGATACAGAACCTCAAACCCAGCTCCTTAACCAAAAATACGGCTGCCTCTTTTAGGTCCTGCGGCGCGAGTGAAAGATATATCCTGCGGGAAGAATGTTCATACCAGCGGGTTATCTTACCGGAGAGCTTTTCCTTAACTTGTTCTTTAATAGTTGTCATTCTTTGCCTTCCAGTTTATTTATCAACTTGGCGACACCGGCGATCATCGCCTCGGGTTTAGGCGGACATCCGGGTATATATACGTCCACGGGGATAATCTCATCCACCGGACAGGGGCTATTATAAGAATCCCTGAATAATATCCTGCCGCAGGCGCAGTTACCGATGGCAACGACCAGGCAAGGTTTAGCTACCTGATTATATAACTGCTTTATCCTCTCCTTGGTCTTATAATTAGGTACTCCCGTGACAAACATGACGTCGGCGTGGCGGGCGCTTCCGGCTAATGTTATCCCCAGCCTCTCCACGTCGTATCTGGGGGTAAATAAATCCAGTATCTCGATGTCGCAATTATTACAGGGAGAAGTTGCGGCATGAAAAACACAAATGGATTTAGTTAAGGCTTTTAGTTTAATATTCATATCTATATCCTCGTCGTCATTGCGAGCCCTGGAAGGGCGAAGCAATCTCTAAATACGGGATTGCTTCGTCGCCCCGATAAAATCATCAGGGCTCCTCGCAATGACAGGCCCTACTTACCTAACAATGCTAACATAACCGCTGTTACAGCCAACAATGTCACCGGCCCCCAGAAAAATCTTAACGCCTGGTCCACGCGCAGGCGGGGGTTGGTGTTTTTAATTAAAATTATAGCTACCAATATCGCCAGATATTTCAATACCAGGATAAATGGATTCAGGTTCTCTCCCCAGAATAAGACGATCAGGAATAACGGCAATATGTAAAGCATGGTGGCTTTAGTCATTTTGAAGATCGCCAGCGGCAGCCCGGAATATTCAATCAGCGTCCCTCCCATTATCTCCTGGTCGGCCTCGGATACATCAAAAGGGGCAAAGCCTAATTTAGCCTGCACGCAAAATAGGGCGGCGATAAATGCCAGCGCCCCGGACAGAGAAGCGATATTGGCGCCGAAATCCGCCTGATGAGTCAAAATCTCTCCCAGACGTAAGGCACCCTGGCTTCTGATAATTATGGCCACAGCCGATAATATAAATGGGAGTTCGTAACTTAAAATCATCTTCATCTCCCGGGATGCCCCTACGGATGCCAATGGATTTGCGGAACTGGAGGCGCCGATGATCATCGCTACCGCTGGGATGGTCAAGAGATAAAAGAACACGATGAGATCGCCGATAAAACTCGTTTCAGGATGGCGCATACTCATCCCTAAGGCCCCGGCTACAAGTGCGGCGCTTAAGAAACCTAAGTAGGGGGCAAACAAAAAAGCCCCTTTTGATCCGGCAGGTACGATGGTCTCTTTGCCGGTTAATTTTATGATATCTATAAAATTCTGATACCAGGGAGGGCCTTGGCGCCACTGCACCCGCGCGCTCACCAACCTGTCTATCCAGCCGGCTAATAATCCCGCGGTCAGGCTGAATAAACACCCGGGAAATATAAGATAGCCTACAAATGACTTAAGCATTTTATTTCTTTTTTACCTGTATATCCTCTCTGGACCACTTTAAGGTGCGCACCGCCAGGTGCTCTCCTACAAAATATATATTGTTAGCTATATCCTCTTCTACCTCTTTTATCTCTACGGCCTTCTCGGGGCAATTAACCGCGCACTTGGGGAGTTTTCCGGTTAAGCCCAGGCAATAATCGCATTTAGAATCAAGATAAGGAATGAAATCCGTAAAAATTATACCGAAGGGGCAGGCCACAGTGCAGGACTTACAGCTGGTGCAGCGCATCTTATAACGCTTAAGATGCCCGTCGCTGGCCCTCTCTAAAGCATCGTGATAACAGGAATTCACGCAGGGCGCCTCTTCGCAGTGACGGCAGATAGTGGCAAAGGTGGCGTATTCGCGCAAAGAAGTCACCCCGTTATTCTGCGGATGATAAAAATAATCGCAGGCTATCCTGCACTCTTCACATTTATCGCAAACCTCTAAGTCGATATATAAACGTTTCATAAGTTAATCCCAAATATCATGTATGTCTTTTAACTGTTCATAGGTAAACACAGGCCCATCCTTACAGGCGTAATATTTACCGATACGGCAATGCCCGCATTTGCCTAAACCGCAGGACATATTTTTCTCCATGGAGAGATAAATATTCGCGGGGGCAAATCCCAAGTCCATTAATTTTAAGGTCACGAATTTCATCATAATCGGCGGGCCGCAGACTACCCCCACCGCGTTATGTATATCCACCGGCAGGTCCTTTAAAATAGTGGTTACCAGGCCCACATTCCCGTTCCAGGAGGCATCTCCGACATCTACGGTAGCAACCAGGTCCACCTTGCGCTTCTTGGCCCATTCGGGTATGGCCTCTTTATAGACGATATCGGCCGCGCACCTTGCCCCATAACGCAATATCACCTTATTATAACTATCAATATCCGAGAATAGGCTAAAGAGCAATGAACGCAGCGGCGCCAACCCCACCCCTCCTCCGACAATAAGAATATCCCTGCATTTAAACTTATCCAGGGGGTAACCTTTT
>JAQTUD010000017.1 GCA_028710405.1 Candidatus Omnitrophota bacterium | reverse complement strand
TCATCATTTTCTGCCTCTCCAAGAGGTCGCTAGCGCCGATGGTTACTTTAAGTAAAGTTTCGGCAAAAGCCGTATCCGCAGTAGCCGCACGCCCCGCAAGAGCAACGCTAGCATTTTCCGCATCCAGAGAAGCCATCATCTCGGGATAATCCGAGCGCCTGTCTAACTGTGAGCTATAATATCCTAAAAGTTCACGTTTCCTATCTTCACCTTGTTGGCTAAAGAAATTCACGCAATTTGGTTCTATGCCATATGCGGAAAAACCGTTATTGTCTATATTAGGCACATAAAAATAAAGCGCTGCTGGAGATAAACCTTCTCGTGCGCGTTCCGCATTATAAGCGCATATGACTCTAATCAAAATCCTGGAGAGGTCGCGGTAATTTTGGTGGTATGAGACCTTAGGACAAGGGATAACTAGTGCTTCAGGCCTCTTTTCGCTCATAGCTTTACGTATTGCAGATTCTAACTGGCGATTTGGCTCTGCGAAGTCTGAATAGAATGAACGCAACCTGCCTTTTTTACCTCCGGCTTTTACTTTCAATTCCGCGCAACCCGTCAGATCAATATAATCCTCCTCTTCTAGCTCTAAAGCTGATGCAAAAGCTTGCCCCTCATAATGGCGGATCCGTCTTTTAATTTCTAAAAGTCGATTCGCGCGTTTTTTATCATCGGAGCTAAGTGTAATGCCATACTGTTGAGCATATGCTTCGGCAAATGAATCTTGCACCCCCTCCGGATCATTAATCATAGTAACAAGCGTTGTTCTTTCCGCATTGGGCAGGATCCCTGTCTCAAGCGCACTACCTAAGAAAATACATGCATCCTTATGGTGGCCTTCAAAAACCATAACATTTTTACCGGAAAATTCAGTCGCGATATTAGAAGGTTGTATCGGATTGCGCGGGATAAATGACACAGAGGTCTCTTGACCAACATAATAATCCGCCAATACTGGAGTTGATACTCCAAAAAGGAGATTTAAAAGTGCAAGGCTTCTTTCTGTGCGTCTTGAGGCCATATCTATCGCAGCTAAACCCGATGCCGCACAGATAACAGCTTCTCTATTCTGCTCAAATGATTGCGGATTATCAATTATCCGTTCCAAGAAGGCGGAAAGATAAACCACGATATGCGCCGCTACTTGAGGCTGCATTGTTTTTATTTCACGCGCGATGTTTACCAAATTAAATGCTTTGTCTTTATTCATCTCCGGATCAGACATAAGAGATCTGGCTTGTTCCACCAGGTGTACAAGCCTGGGATATCTCAAAATACCCGTTGTGGTGATGGCTGCTTGCGGCTTTACAATATCAATTATGGCAGATTTGATTTCCTCTGATTTTGCGCGCCAGTCACCAGGCCTTGTCCCCCCTGAATAATTTTTACAGACTGCCATTAAATAAATAAGGCCGCCTATAATTTGCGGCGGATACTTGAATCTCCAACCCGGCCACTGGCGTATCTCTCCCAGGATTGCTACCCGTTTCTTTTCAAGGCGCGTAACGGTTTCATCACTTACCGGAGCAATCCCAGAATCCTGTATGCCAACTCCAGATGACATTTCTCTAGCGCAAGGATAGAGTTCTAATTGCGTTCCCCTCCTTGCCAACCCCAGCAAAATATCCACCCTGGCAAAAACAGCATCTTCGGTATCCCCGGCAAGTAAAATCGGAGCGCGGACATTCGGGGCTATCCCTGCCTGTTTAATGCCGTTTACCGCCAGCATCTCACGGCTTTTGTGAACTTTTCCCTTATGAACATCCGGCAACGATAAACCCATATTCAAACCCAACATAACAAAGCCGGCATCTTTCATTACTCTCAAAAGTTCTGCGTCGTGGACAAACCAATGATGGGTTTCAGAGGTAGTATGCCTGTATGTTATATTAGTTGCTCTTGTTTGGGCATAACATTTCAAGTCAGCAGGGAGCCGTGCCTCCTGCTTTGCCTCGTTTATTAAAGTACACAATTTTATAATACGCTGCCTGGTATTTGTTTTTAATTTCCGGTTTATCACAAAATCTGGATCATCAAAGGCTATTGCTTCGGGTTGATATCTCACGGAGTTACGTTGCATCAGCTCAAAGACGTCGTAAGCGCATAGATACAATAACGGGCTGCTTCTGTAGCGTCTGCTCGCAAAAAAAGGATTAGCCGAAGTAAAAATATTTATAGTCCTTAAAGTCCTGCCGGCTATTTGTAAAACATCAGGTTCAAATATGCCTCGGTTAAAATTCCAGTAGCTTTCATATGGAATATCTTTATACGGGTCGCAGGTAAAAGCAAAGCTCTTAAAATCCTCTTTACTTAGAGGCCGGGCGTCATGGATTATCTCTCTGCCATCTCTTGTGCGGAACGCTATCCCGGCGATATTACCCGTCCAGCTGTCTTTGGCTCTTTCGCGCCAATCTGCCGGCATATAATTGATAATGGTTTCTAAAGGCCTTTCCCCATGCCCTAAAACAATATAGTCTAATTTTGAAGAACCGAGCCATTCCCGGTAATTATGAGTAGCTTCAACCCCGCCTCCTACTAGCATAGGAACAGGTAATGATTCTTGTTTTGCGGCGTCTATGACGCACTCCATCAATTCTTCTTGCTCCTGCATATTTATGTTCGTAAGGCTAAAACCTACTATGTCATAATGTCCAAGGGCTATTAATTGACGGACCCTGTCTTTAACCACATAATGGTTCAAATTAGGATCATATATATCTACGGAAGCTATATTTTGGCCCTCCAAATATGCCTTTAATCGGTACAGGCCGCAGGGAGGGGATAATAAATATCCCTTTTCTTTGCTGGTCTCGTTATAAGTAGGAGATGCGATCAGAAGCACTTTCTTAGGGGGACCCTGCACCATTAATTGCCTGACAAAAATATTTCTTATTGGCATTGCGCCGGGAATAAACGCCAAAAGGCCGCGGATGTGGCTGGCGAAAGCTTCGTGATTAATGATCTGCCTGTAAATATATGGGGAATGCCGCTTCAGACGGTCTAAAGCTACCCAGTCGTGCCCGATATCATATCTAAGTACTTTACGAAAACTTAATCCGGAATGGGTCCTGTGTATGGCGTGGATTGAAAGGCTGACTCTTGCTAAGGTAGTAACAAAGATAATCGGACAGATTGTGCCGGCTACACACCATATGCCTGCAAATAAATAAGAAGAAGCAGAAGCAATTACCCAGGGGCCGCAAGTTAACATTAATGCGGAAATAATACCGAAGAATATTACCCAGTCTACGCCTCCTCCCATCATATATTTTGCATATCTAGAAAGAGGAGCAAAGGGATGTTGGGCCTCGGTAAAGCCGGGGCGGGACTTGGCTCTATCCGTCCCAGTAGCCCTTGCCTGCCTGAGTTGCTCGGCTACCTTTGCCCTGAAGCCGAAGTAGTCCTTTAAGGTCATTACTTCCTTCTTGGCTTCAGGACGATAAGGATAGTTAATGACCAAATCCTGTGCGAATTTAAGTTCAATCTGTTCAGCCTCCCTGGCCATGGTAATAATCCCCTTAGCGGTAGCAAACTGCACGATCTTTAACTTACTGGTGATTAAGTCGATTACATTTCCCCTGGCATGGGCTTGATCGGTAACTGCGGCATCTCTACTGTTAAGGTCGCTTTCTACTATCCGGCTAAAGACTATCGCCGGTATAATCTTCTCAAGACATATCTTGACGATTTGATCTGCCCTCTCTTGAGTGGCGGCATTGGCGTAGGTCCTAAATTCAGGGGAGTTGCTGGAGGCGCGTAGGTGGGCGATATCTCTATCTCTTGCCTCTCCTTCGAAGATAATCCTGACCCCGTCACGATAACGGATTTGAGCGATCCTGGAGAAGCCTTCCGCATCAAAATAGGGCTTCAGCGTCGCGTTAATCTGGGCGAAGTTCTGGATATCAGCTGTACCCAGTTCGCTGAATTTGACCCAGCGCTCGGTAATTCCTTCCTGGATCAGGGCTAAGTCATCAATGTAATTAACCGCCAGAACGGATTTATTTACAGGAATGAGTAGCTTCATAATACGGGCGGTAAATACGGTCGGGAAGCTCTTGAGTTTGCTGGCCGAGGTCTTACGCTTGTAGGCGGCGTAGAGCTCGGATACCTTCTTACCCTGCTGACGGGCCGAGACCAGCGGCGCAAGAAGTGCTATCATCGCGTCGCGAGTGGGTAATTCTTCCATGGTACTGCCGCCGGGGATTGAGACTGCGGTGCGTAATAAGAACCCGCCGTTACATTCCCAGCTGCCTGCGGTTGTAGTAGATTTAGCGGACTTGCCGGCGGCCTTGGTCCAGGCATCCCTGTAGGCGCCTTCTGCCTGGGCCTTATTCATCCAGTCAATGCAGAAGGGTGAGCCAATCTTGGAATCTTGTAGGTAGATACCGCATCTGGCCATCTCAGCGTCCACTTCGTCGTTACGGCTGGCAGGAACAGCCACGTAATCTAATTTTAAGAACTTGGTGGTCTCGATATTCAGGATGTCTCCTGTAATATATTCTCCCAGGTCGGTGACTAAGCCTGGCCTGTCAGCATCGCCGTCGCAGAAGACCAGGGCGTCAAGCTGGTTATCTAGAACGAACTTCTTAAGCATCTTACGCACCTTTTCCGGGACGGCTTCGGTATCAATGGCCACAAAACGCCTGGCGCGCTTAAAACGGAAGACTTGGGCGCCTAAGCGTTCTAAGATCTCGGCGTCGATATCACGCCCCACTGAGGTATGTTCCCAGAAGCCGATGCGCATGCCGGCCAGGCAACCTGCCGGGAAGGCGTTCAAGAAGCGGTTGATATAGGTCTCTTTTACTTCTGCAAACAGGCATTGATAACCCGGGACATCTCTTAAAGGCTCCTTCTCCAGGAACCTGCCCTTATTGTCAAAGAGATGCTTGTATTCGTTGTAGGCGGTGGTGACATAATCTAAGATAGCCTTTTCATCGCCTTTTAAGACCTCTTCACCGGGCAGATAAGGCTTGATGCCGTTCTCTTTTTCCGGATTATGACTTGCAGTAACCATTAAAGAAGCGATACTCTTGATGCGGGCGTATTCGGCTACTGCCGGTGTGGGGACCTTGCCGGCATCCCAAGGAATACCGCCGGCAGCGGCAACACCGCGCAGACAGGCATCCATGATCCTATCTGTAGAAGGACGTAAGTCCCCGCCGATAAGCATGGCATCTCCTGCCTTGATAAAACCCTTAACCAACATGTAATCATAGAAGCCCTTGGCCAGGGCAAAGCTGGCTCTATCAGTGAGTTTTTTGGCGTTGTCGCGGATGCCAGAGGTGCCGAATCCTACGGGGTAATTCTCTCGGGCAAATGCCTTGGCTTGGGCGGCAATGGCGTCTTTTTCTTCTGCTTGTGACTCATGGGCCTTGATCTGGGCGATGATGGTTTCCTCATCGAGGTTAAGCGCCCCGCCTAATGACTTCCAGCCGAGGGCCTGGATGGCGGCTCTGACGGTGGCTTCCTTGCCACGCTGAGTGATACCTTTTAGGCCGTTGGCCCAGTACATCCGGCCGTGGGCGTGGCGGGCAAGGGCAAAATCTTTGGGATCGCCGATATTGGAGTCTTTTAAGAAGCCGTTATCCCTTAAATAGGTAACGATTGCTTCGATATCGTCTCCCAACTGAATAAACTCATCTTTTAAATCCCCGGCAATATCGGGGAATAATGCAGGGGCATCACGCTGGGTCTGGGCGGTGATGGCGTGGGTGCCTTCAGCTGGATTATGCGTATCAGCTGATACTGTAACTCTATCGCCGCGCCTGGTGACTGTGATATTGTTGAGCCCGTAGCCTGTGACTAAGCCGCGTTCGGCGTAAAGGGTGGAGTCTTTACAGGATAAGGCAATGGTTTCACCGGTAAGGGTGTTGCCGTCCTGGTCGCTGGTAGCGGTGAGGGTGGCAAGCACAATTGCTTCGGCTTTCTTTTCCGCGTAGTGCTTGAGTTTATCGTCTTTTGAGATGATGCCGTGGAGCTCTTTTACCTTCTGGTCGTTCTTGTGGCCTTGAACGACAGTTACCACGTCGCCGTCAAGAATAATAATCACATCAGTAAGGCCCTTGGCTTCAACCTTTATGATGCCGTCACCAATTACTGAGACCTGGTGGCAATCAGTGAAGCTTGATTCTCCTAGGGTAGTTAAGTTACCATCTTTATCTATGTGGTCGGCGTATTTCTGCTGGTAGAGCTCCCTTAGGGCGCTAAAAGAGCCTACATCATCCCAGGAGAATCTAGCCATAGACATCAGCATGCCGACACGTAAT
The DNA here is from genome assembly GCA_028710405.1 of Candidatus Omnitrophota bacterium. GTDB lineage: Bacteria > Omnitrophota > Gorgyraeia > Gygaellales > Profunditerraquicolaceae > JAQTUD01. The sequence continues at coordinate 12,979 of JAQTUD010000017.1, read as the reverse complement.
GTGTTTTCATCGGCTACGGGTTCAGCGACGATATGGTCTATTGAGGCCGGGTCTTTAGCTTTCTTCCAGGCAGCCATGACATCAAAGATCTCTTTAGCGACTCGGTCTTCCTCTTCTGTCTTTACTGCAGCCCTGAATTTAACAAAGAGCTGCCAAAAGTTATTCTTCCTGTTGGCTTTGCCGGTTATGGCCACAGTGTCTCCTGCGACATCCTCTAAGGCATTGAACCAAGTGGAGACGCTGGCGATAAAATAGCCGGCGTTCCAGTAGTATTTGTTGGCTTTATCATCGGTTAAGCTGTATTCGCCGGCTTGCTTCCAGCCATCTATTGTTACTTGGTCGGGTTTTTCGGTAAAGGCTGAAGCAAACAGACGCTCTATGGGAAGGGCCTGTTTTACCTTGTGATGGCCGAATCCTGTCTCATCGCGAGTGGGTCTGATCCCTACTACCCCTAAGTAAGGCTGAGTTAAGGCTAAGTTTGCCAGGCGCTGGATGGAACCGTGGTAGTCTGGGAAGTCGGTTTCCGGGACGATGTGGTCTGCAGGATACATCTCTACGACTACATCCCTGCCAAAGGCCTTTTCAATCTTGGAGATGGCATAATAAAGGGCGGCGGTGTTATCGGCGTAGCTGGGTTCACCATAGACCAAGATCTTGCCTTGTTTGTATTCCTCGTAATCCTTGGCGGCATCCCGGACTAATTGGCTAAATTTGACATTGGTCTGGATAACGATGGTGCCGGGGCCAGCCGGATCAAGGAGTCTTTCGATGGCAAGCTGGATGAGTTTTTTACCTCCCGGGAAGATATCTACGAACTGCTTGGGGGTGGTGGAGCGTCCTTTAGGGAAGAATCTGGTGCCCTCGCCTCCTGCCATGATCACACCGATGCGCTTCTCTCTGGGGCAGGTGACGTTGAGGGATTCCTGGGTGATAGTATCTATATTTATTTTTGATCTGGCGCCTAAACGGGCAATTGTCTTGGCTTCTTCTATCCAGGGTTTGACCCAGACCGGATACTCTTGAGCAAAGCTTCTGAAGGTGGTGCAAGCGGCTGCAAAGGCATCTGTTTGGTCAGGAGTAAGCTGTCTCCAGGAGTAGAACAAGAAGGCGAGTTCTGCAACTAGGTTCTTTTCGTGGGTGCTTTGGTTGTTTTCGTGCTCCAGGACTGCGGCGGGATTGAGATTATCGTTTGAGGCGATTAGATACCATAAGGACTTACCGATCGTTACGTTTGCGCCGTAAGCTGAAGTCATGGGCCCGGCTCTTAAGTGGCCGGCTTTGACGACGCTCCTTAGTCTTCTGGCTTTCATGTACTGATAGGTCGCATAGTAATAACGCAGCAGATCAGCCACCATGGGATCATTTATGTCAAGTGTTCTCCAATCAGCTCCATCTACCTTGCCGCTTGAGACAAGCTCGGTTGCTTCTTCCACTACCTGACCTGGAGTAAAGCCGGGGCGGGGCTTGGCGGAGTCGGTGCCTCGAGAATACCAATTCTTCTGCTTACCTTTTTGGCCGGTTTGTTCTTTTTTCACCAGGCCCGTATCCGCCAAGAACTTAAGATCCCTAGCTACAGTCCCCTTGGAAACTTTTTTGTCATGAGGACCCGATTTTAAATTCACAATGACGGTAGCTTCAGAAATATCTACGGGCGCGTTTCTTTGTTCTATTATTTCTTTTAACTGCTCCTGCCTGGCGGTCAATGTTATCTTTGGAGCAGGCGGCTCGGCTTTTATAACCTTCTGTTCTACGGCAGTTCCTGGTGTTGTTACTCCCCTGTAGCTTATCTGGAATGTTTTAAATATTCCAGGGAGGTTTATTTCAAAATGAATACTGTCAAAGCGAATGTTGATATTGTCTGCGGGAACTACCTGATTATCTAATCTTATTACTAAGCGGCCTCTGCGGATATCTCTTACCAGAGTTCTTCTGACCGCTTCTCTTCTTTCAGCCGGCACGTTGATATCAAAAGACACATCAACCATGCTGCCTGCGCGTTCGGCGTGGTAGGCGGGAGGCGCGTTAGCTTCGGGTGAAAGCGCCATACGTAGCTCGGTTAAGATCGGATCCTGTCTTCTTCTTAATGAGAAGTTTCCATGCCGCAGCCAATTGATAACCCTGGACGCCAATATTGTGAGAATATATAAGGCCAAGATAATCAAAACGGCACCCAAGATTATTTTTAAGAACGGATAGTTCTTTATCACTTCCAGGATCGGCATCGCGGATGCCTGTTCACCAGTTATTGCCAGCGCCATCTGTTTTGAATAAAGGTAGGTCCTTATATCCATACGAATGCCCAGACTTACCATTAATAACATCGTAATATAGAATCCCCAGTTGCAGATAAGCTTCATCCAAAGCCTGGTATGCTCAAGTTCTTTTTCAATTGCACGGTAGCTGGATATATGCTTGTCCTTGCTGCCAAACAGTTGTTCGCCGATCGCGCGTATTTTTTTATCCTCATCGTTCTGCGACCAGGCTTTCCTTAAAAGCCGTCTTTCTACCTCTTCCAGCATCTTGGCGGAACGCGGTGTCCTCCACCAGAACCCTAAGTAACCGCCATTTAAAACTTCTTCCCAGGCAATACTGTTACCATCAATGTAAAGCATATGATAAAGAGGAATGAAGAGCGCTGGACCACCGCATCTGAACGCCATGGCGTGAATCTGTCTTTCCTGAAGATCAGGCGCCAGCCGAATATAAAGATAACCAATAACAATTATCGCCCCAAACACCGCTAATCCTAAAATCAATGTAGAAACCAAACCAAATATGAAGGTAGTCATTAAAGAGCGGGCACTGGGAGTTGCTATTATGGCTATAGACGCCCCCAATATCATACTTGCTCCCAGATACCACTTGTACGGTGAAAGCAGTGCTACTTCTGAATTCCTGTCGCGTAACCTAAATACTCTCGGAAAATCACCCCGTGCAATAATTTCTCTTCTCTCCCGCAATGCATTGATTACCGTATCGTTATAGGCGGCCTGTTCTGCTGGTTTTATCTCATCCCGACATTTAGTCTCGGCAACCTCAATTGCCCGGCTGCATTCCTCCAGTATTCTTTTTACGCCTAAGCGATTATCTACGCCGTGGAATATACCGAATAAGGTAAGGAATATATAGAGGACAAGCGGAAGATAAACTAAGGCCGGGCCGATAGCGCCTGCCAGGTCTGACGGCATAAAACTAAGGCAATCCGGAATAAAACCACCGACAATCTCGCGGATCTGCGTAGACAATTCAGTAAGCTGAGTAATCTCAATAAATTTCCGCAAAAGGACTGCCACTCCGGTATGATTGAATAAAAAGGACATAAGCGCTTTTACCGGTTTTAATAAGAAGTATAACCACCATAACTGTGTAATAAACCTCATTATACTGAAGATCAGCGGGTGTATTGAACTGCACAATGTAGGCACCAGGAATACTAGATATCCCCAGAGGCCTTTACGTTCATAAAGCTCTAAGGCATTCCTTACGTTCTCCGAAACTACCAAATGACCGATAATGTAACCCTTGTTCCATCTGGACATCTGTTTCGGCCTGAATTTAAACCCTAACTCCGCCTCAAAACCTTCCGGGTTTTCAGGAGTAACGCTATAGAAACCTGCAATATTGAAACCATACCACCAGGATACTAATCCCAGCATATAATCTTCGGCAACCTGGAATTCATCCCAGGCGCCCAGGGTCAGTAACTTATTCTTCACATCATAGTGATGACACATTGTTTCTGTGTCTTGAGACTGTAGATTGAGCGCGGTAACAAGGGCCTGGTCCTGCCAATCAAGCTCTTCCGGAGCCTCAGTACAAAAGTAACCGGTAGTCCCGCCTAACGGCTTAAAGGTATCTCCTGCGGCATGGAAACCATCCCATATTGCGTCATACCAAGAGGCATATTCCGCATACATAAATGCGGCGGCTTGGCCTTGCGAACCAATCTCTTTATTCGGGCGTGCGGAATTAAGGGCGTTGGTAATCTTTGCCAAACGCCCCTGGCCGTTCTTGGGTTCATTAATACGCCTAAATTCGCCGACGAATAGTCCCTCAATAAAATCACATGCCGTAATCCTTCCCGTAAGCATATTCGTCGCCAGTAAACCATAACCAGGCATATTTGAGATGGTGATAAAACAATTAATTAAACGCCTTATTTCAGTATCCCTTACTGTGCTTCTACCTGAACGAGCAAGATTTCTAATATGCCTGAATAGAAGAGCCGGAGACAAAAGCTGACGGTTATGATTATCATTGAGAAACTCAATAATGGTTGGGAGGGTTCGTCTGATAAAATATCTTAAATGGCGTTCGAGCACCCTGCCGCGCTTAAAGTTAAATCTGAATTGATCTCTTCTATCCTCAGGGCGCAAATTTCGCGCATAGGACTTAGCCAATCTGTGGGCGATCGCAGGGCTGACAGGTAGTTGTAAATTTATCAATGCACAAATTAATTTGATTATAAAGAATACGGCCCAGATTATTATCGCGGCAACAAGCTGCTTCTGCGTCAACCAACCCAGTAATCCGGCAATCAGTAACAGGATACCGCCGAATAAAGTTATATTATGGACAGTCTCCTCTCCAAGGGTACCAACCATAAACACCGATGGGAATACTTCGGCAAAAATCCTGTTTACGAAACCCATACCCAGTACCCGCCGGAGAGCAGGCCGGAACCTATTTTCAGTCAGCCTGCGGTTGGCAGTAACGCCCATCATTGTGCCAAGCACAACCTGTAGAGGTTGGTTATGCTGCGGCACATTTTCCGCATCGTAAATTATGCCGCAAGTGCCGTCAGAAGCGGTCAATGAAGCGGTATTTGCGCCAGGCTTGGTGTACGGGAAAGAAGCGCTAACCCAATTAAAGATGCGATTCCTTCTCTCAGCCCAGCTCCATGACTGGATATCGGCTTCATTAAGGTTATCTTCTCTTATAGGCATACCCCTGAATTGCAATTGTGCAGGAAGGCGACCCGCATCTTTTTCATCCCTGATGTAAGTCTGAGCTTCCATATCCCAGTTTTCTCCCGCGAAGATAAAGGTCAATTTATGCAGCGGATAGCGGTATCCTTCTTTGAGGATCCTTATTAACTTCTTTACCTCATCTTCACCACCTACCACGACAATCCAGGGAGTAAATTTAGGCAGGAAATCGTACATTTTGATCAGGCGTTTTTCCAGAGGATGAGAATCAAGGAAACCCCTCAATTCATCGGAGCTCAGGGAAACGCTGCCGGGAGCGGCTTGAGCATGCCAGAGCTCCATTTCAGGAGGAAGCGACCTACCTAAATTATCGGCCATAAAGTCTTTCAGTTCGCTGAAACCTAAACCGGACATCCTCTGTATAACTTCGTCAGTATTACCGCTAGCAATCAATTGTTCATAAGCTTCGCAGATTGCCGGAATGGAACCATCTCTGTATTGCGTTCCTGAAGGCATGCTGCCTTTGCCAAGGATCCGATCATAAAGCATCCTCTTGGCGTGAGCGCTTAAGGCGGCGTCATCGGCGAAATTGTCCTTTCCATTCCTGTTTGCCTCCAGGATTACGTCCATTTCTGTATCGTCATATCTATCGTGCACTGTCTGCGCGAACATATCAAAAGACTGGCGTCTTAGTTCGTCCCACCGCCTGTCGCTTAATTTGACATTGCGCGTTTTTTTAGAATTTTCTTCAAGCAGTAAGTTATCAACCATAATCCCTTTAAACCTATTCCTACCGATAAAAGCGCAAACTAACATCCCCGCGGAGAACACGGCAAAAAATTCCAAAGTCAGCCGAGCCAAGAGATTGAGCCCGCTGGGCACAGGCGGGATGCACACAAAACCTGCCGCTGAGAGTATAAATAATATTGAAAAGATGATTGCCGGCACTATAACTCTGCTACTTTCTTCTGGGTGATATTTCGCGTACATGCCCATAAATCCAAAGGCGAATTTTACCAGGGTAAGGGCAACACCGGCGACAGCTATACTGCTTAAAATCGTCTGTCCTAATGCAAATGGTAACCAATGCAGGAGATTAGTAAAGGCGACGCCGCTGGCAAGGCCTTTTACTATTTCAAGAATGGCAAACGGTCTGCGAAATACCATGTTCCAGGACAATAGATGGCCAGTAGATATTAAAGCCGAAATCTCGCCCAGCATAAAGAAAGCTATAACCGTAATGATATACACTGCCAGAGAGAAGATAACCGCCAGGGCAATAGCCTTTAATATAGGCATTACCTTGGCAAGAATGGCCTCATTTTTGGAAAGGTGCAGTGAGTCAAGAAATCCGCGCGAGATCGCTGAATCCGCAGTATTGACCATACCGTCTCTTTGCCCGTCTAACTCACGCTGGATTATGCAGGGAATATCGTCCACGCGGCCTCCCGGAGCCAGCGCAACCGCTATATCCTGAGAACCGCTTGTAGCCGCGGTAAATATTTCTATGCTGGAGCGGAATACATCCAGGGCGATTAAATCATGTCCCTGGTTCTGCGCGCCCTGCTTGGAATTATAGAGAATACGGAAATTCTCTACGGCAATCTTTTTTCTGCCTTTTGCCGGATCAATCAACATCTCTCTACGGGCGCTGTTTTCGGCTATTCTGGCCGCAAATAATAATCCTATCACTAGAACGGTTCCGGATATAATTAAGGCTGTAACAGGAGAATGAATTACAAATCCCCAGAAAGCAAGCCCTGCCAGAGCTGATACCAACACCGGCAGTCCAATATGAGCTGCCGGATAAAGCGGCGAGTGCCTGACTGCCTGCCCAGCACAAGTTTCCAGGTCTTGGGTTTCTTGAATGGCGCGGTCAAGAGTTACACCAAAAGGTTCAAATTGTTCGACAGCTCCGCCAGGGAGGTTATAACCCTCTCCGATGGCGTGCGAACGTCTCCATCTTCTTACGTCTTGCACATAGAAGAATATTTCCCCTAGCGCTATAGGCAGTAAGCGCTCTTTAAATTTGGTCTTGGTTAATTTAGATTTGCCCCCGCCTAACCATTTTGCGCGGAATTCAAGATATGCCCTTGCATCATCGCTTAAGTAACTTATATTGGCAAGAGCCATAATGTCGTCTTTGGTTATCTTGTCATTTGAATCCGGAACTTCATTGACAAGTACTTTCGCGAGAGTCATATCTCCAGAGCGCATTACCCTCAGAATACTATGTAATTGCCTTAATTTCTTTGCTTGCTGGTTGATATATTTCTCCGGCGCGCGGATAGCCCAAATATAGCGGATTGCCGGTATTATCCGACATATGATCAGAATCGCGACAACGAAGAGCATGCTTAAAACAGTATGATTCACTGAAGGTAACATTTGGTGGAGAGCAAAGATGGCAGCGCTGCCGCCTGTAAAGAATGGAAAAGTCACCCAGGGGTTGAATGATCCGGCGATGACAAAAAGCGCAAAAACCGGGAACAGCCAAGCAAGTAATCCATCGTATCCTGCATAATACAATAGACCCATTAAAGCAACCAGCATCACATCTTTGTTCCAGATACCGTGAAGTGGATAACGGGCGGCGGCATTATCGTCAAAGAAGAACCATCCTTCGGTCTTTCTCATAAAAGGTAGGAATATGCCTTTATCTTCATGCTGGATACCCATATATCTGTAATCTATGCCCATATCATCCTGCCAATCACGTAAGACTTTGGCATATTCATTTATGCCAGCCTGCAGTCTACCAATACACATTTCTTCAGGTTGCGGAGCATCCGCGGGTTCGGTCTTTGCCGTTCTCGGCGTGGGAGCAACAGGAGGTGTTATTGTCAATGCTGACCTGCGCGCCCTCTTCATAAACTGCCTGTAAGAATACGGTTTTTGTCCGGAGCGCGCGATAGTCCTATTATATTCCTTATATTGTTTATAGGCCCTTCTGCGGGCGGAAATCCATACTACTACGCCCACTAAAGCACAAAGCACTACTTCTATAGTCATAAGCTCGGAGTTTACTTCCGCCGGATAAGAGACAAGACTGAACCTTGATTCAATAAATACGACCGCTTTGGCGTTAAAATCGGCGCTACTGCGAACGTTATTTATATCAAGGACAAACTTACCGCCCCTTGCCGTAGTCTGAGCAGTCTGCATATTGCCGTTGATATCTATCAAAGTAACGATGACTGTTTGATTAGGCTCCGCAGACTCAGGAAGCCCCCCTTCTATTTTTAAAGTAGCTCCGTTTAGATTTACCGGTTGCTTATTCGCTCCGGCAAAATAATACATTGCATGCTCTTCGGTGTCTGCTTTTTGCTCAAAACGGCTGGTCTTGGCAACCTCAACCAGACTTGCCCTTGAATTGTTGTTGAGCTTCAGGGAGGCCGTTGAGTCATTCGCCTGCTGCTGGTTGATTGTTCTGACATAAGGATTCTTTATGAGTAACGAATCATCTCCGGACAGATATTCAATCTTAATAGTTTTTACGCCCTGGCCGCCGAAATTACCCTTGCGCGCGTAGCGGTAATCCGGATCAAATGTGAAGAAGACATAATATACTTTTTCATCTTTTGTATAACCAGGCATCTGATGCCAGGCTCTTCCGGAACCGCCAATCTGCATATCAAAGCCGAGAGAATTGTCGGCTGCGTCAAGCGCGGTGATTCTTACAGTACCCGAACCCCCGTTACTCGGCCTAATAGACATCACAAATGCGCTGTTGTAAAGATCTATTGGAGAGCCAAAATCTATGAAGACGATACGGTTCGTCTTGGACATCTCGATCTGCCGCTTTGCATCCAAAGCCGTTACATTAGCACCTTGCCTGTAATTATTCAAAGGAGTGACCGTTCCATCAAAGAGGATATCGCTCAACGTCGTTAGGGATTCAACTTCAAGCTTGGCCAGGACACCGCTGATTAACGCTCTTCTTATACCTATATATTCCTGGGGAGCCGATCTTAATTCAACCAGCTCGTGATACGCGGCTTTTTGATGAACATTTAAATAAGCGGCGATGACTCTCTGATAGATAGCGGCCCTTTTAGCGTCAATATCGCCGGCGCGAACCCCTTTAACTAGACTATCCGCCAACGCGTAAATGATATCCCTGAGATAGGATTCCAGATTAACCTGGCTTCTAGGCACTGAATTAATAACAGCCGTTGCGCGTGCCGTTAAATCTTGATCTATATTATTAATTACGGAGGTCTCTGTCTTCTTATATTCGGGTTCTTCGAAGGCAGAGCTCATAATGGCAAGTCTCTCCGCCGGATTGTTAAGTATCCATTCGGTTCTAGTGTTCTCGACCGCATAGTATATAAGGAGCCCGGTCAACGTTTCTCCCCAAGGCATTGCCGGGTCAAAAGCGTTGGCCAGATTAATCTTATTTTGAGCAGGAAGATCATGGTTATATCTTTCAATTATGATTGCTCTTAAACGTAAAGCGCGAGTGAATATGGTTTTAAGTTCGTATTGAGGATGATTTAATTCTTCCAACCAGTAAAGGAAGATGCCAAGCTCGTGCTTATCGGTATAACTAATCTTTCTATCTGTACCGTTATGCCAGAGCTCGCCAAAAAACGCTTCGCACAACGGCAGGTTCGCGAGGATATTGTCAGGAACAAATTTATCTACCAGTTCTTTGGGAGTTACTACTTTCAAAATCTCTTTTTCTTTCTCTGTGGTTACTTCGGTGGGATTTATCCCGGCATACTTAGCTAAGACACGAATCGGCCATTGTAACAAGCGGGCGAGTTTTAACTCTTCTGGTTTCACGACTTTTCTTTTTAATATGGCATCGTACTGAGGATATATCTTTTCGCGGATCAAACGAACCAGCTCCATATGCCGCTGTAATGTTTCTTTATCTTTAGGTGTTGCGGCTTTGGCGGTCTGCGTTAATTGGGCTTGAGTGGGAACAGGTGACTGAGCTTGACCAGAGGTTAGTTGTGCTACCGGAGGCGTGGTTGGTGAAGGAGTTACGGGTGTGGCTTGATCCGGAGCTTTCTGCTGCACAGGCGGTGCCTGTGCTGGAGGAATAGCAACCTGCGTGTTGTTTGGCTGACCAGGTTGCGCAGGCCCTACAGCAGAAGATACGCCTGCCGTACCCTTGAATTTCTTTACCTCTTCATGCCAAGAAGGTGAATTAGATGAATATTCATCTATGCCTACGCTCCAATTCCAGGCATCTGCTCCGCTTGCCTTGGAAGTTTTTGCTTTATTCAAATATTCGGTGACAGTCATATCAGCTTTTGCAGTGGCGAATTCTTCCAGAACCCAAGGTTTGCCTTGCGGAATCCTGGCTATGCAATAATCCAGGCCATGCTGTCCGTCCCTATTCATAAATGGATACCAGTGAAAGGCATAATAATCTAAATACGGAGCAACGCGTGGATAGGTGACAACCGGCATATGCTGCTCTTTGATGCTGGCGCCGATTGTCCGCAAGATGCGGCCGTTAGTTTGCGACTTGATTGCTTCTCCAACTTTAGCTACGAAATTATAGTAATTCGCGGCGGTTACCGGCTTACGGCCGCCTTCCATCTTGTCGCCCCAACCGCCGGCAACGCTCTTGTCAAGAATCCACTCCGGCTCGTTTATAAGGTCTATCGCCATCAGGGCAGAATGATTGCCAAATTCAGCCAAGAACGGCGTTAAGAAATTACTAATAAAATTGGTTACTTCTCTAGCGGTCATATTGAAGTTTCCGCGCGCCACAGCCAGGAAATCAAAGAGGACGAATTCTACCCTTATATTGTGTCTGGCGCAGGCATCCAGGAATTCCTTAATGTCCTGCTTGTATGCATCATATCCTTTCCTCAAGTTACGCGCATCGTCCAGGAGATTCATCCTGATCTTTTCAATGCCCACGGCATTCATTTGGGCCAGCATCTTCTCAAGTTCGTCTTTGTTTACAGCAAATCCGGTATTGTCATTCCCGAAATTCCAGCCGTATTCTCTGCCCCTGCAGCTTACCCCAACCATAAAATCTAACTTCTTTCCGCCGACATAAAATCCATCCGCTCTGGCCTGGACATTCGAATTATTATCTATAACAGCTAATCTTAAAGCCATGTCAAAAAGCATGAAGCGAGGATGCGTGCCATATGCCGCAGATGCCTGCGGCGCAGAATTTGCATCACCGGGTTTTTCCGGAGCTGGAGAATTACTGCCTGCAGGCGCAGAATTATCTTCTGAGGTCAAACCTCCGATAGAGAGCATATATTGATAAAAGGTATTCAACTGATTCCTATCTTCGTCATTTTTGAGGTCAAAAGTACGGCCCAACGTTGCTTCTGCTTGAGCTTTTATCCTGTTTAATTCCGCATCGGGAAATGATAAGCTTTCTCCGCATTCTTCACCAAGTAATTGTCCTTCTTCATTATAAACCTGGGTTTGCACGATCACCGTACCTTTTGGAATGTTATTTATCACTTCTTTATTAGGAGCAGTATAGCTCCCTTCCAACGGAGTATACTTGTATTTCTTGACCCGTTTTTCAGCAAGATTATGCTCAATTAAAGAGCGTCCGTTCTTGCCAGGCGTGACTATTTTAACAGTTGCCGGTTTATTAGGCTCAGCGAGCTCGGTTATCTTGACGCTCCTATCAGGAACATTGCTCTCAGTTACATTGCTCAATGTCTGCGAACCGGAAACAATTTCTTCGTCTTCTACCTTCTTTCCGGTAGCTACATTGTATTTGGCAACGTTATCTCCTGCCTTCTTATTTTTGGCATCATATGGAGCTTCGTAATAATAACCATAATCGGGCTGACCTTGGGAAGGAGTTGTAAATATCCTAGTTTTATCCTGCGAGTAAGTATATGTTTCTACCTCGTTACCTTCTAAATCATACTTGGCGGCCGAATCTCCACCCTTGCCATTAATATAAGGCGCTTCGTAGTAATAACCCCAATCTTCCTGTCCTTCTGCCGGATAGATGGACATTGATTGGCCTTCGTATTCGTAATATTCTATTGCGGAATCGTCGGCAACTCTGAATCTGCCATAATTTGCGCCGGCTCTTTTATACTCTGCATCATAGGGTGCAGCATAGTAAGAGCCATATCCAGGCTGGCCTTCTGACGGGATTGCATAAACTTCTGTCATATCGTTTGAATAATCATATTGTTCAACCTGAGTTTTCCCATCAGCTGTATATTTCGCCCTGGAATCACTACCCTGGCCGTTGATATAGGGAGCTTCAAAACGATAACCGTAATTCTCTTGGCCTTCGGCTGGACGAGTAAACATCTTATCGCCTTCGTAATCATAGTTCTCGATTAATGTACCATCGGCGTTATACTTGGCGGTATTTTTCCCAGCCTTCTTATTGGCGGCATCATAAGGAGCTTCATAATAGTTACCCTTATCTGCGCCGGTCTGCGGATGGCTCAAGACCTTAGTCTTGTCGGGTGAGTAGGTGTAGGTTTCAACAAGGTTGTCATCGGCAGCATCGTATTTGGCAACTGAGTCTCCGGCCTGGCCGTTGATGTAGGGGGCTTCAAAATAATAACCGAAATTAGGTTGGCCTTCTGTAGGGCTTGTAAATAACCTGTCGTCTTCAACCTCATAGGTTTCGACCAATGAACCATCGGCATTGTATTTAGCAGTGTTGGCTCCCGCATTCTTGTTAGCTGCATCATAAGGAGCAGCGTAATAGGTACCATAGTCCAGTTGGCCTTCGGCTGGATGGGTAAACACCTGGGTCCTATCGGGTGAGTAGGTGTAGGTTTCGACAAGGTTGTCATCGGCATCGTATTTGGCAATTGAGTCTCCGGCCTGGCCGTTAGTGTAGGAGGCTTCAAAATAAAATTCGCTTCCTGCCGGATAGGTATAAAGCTTATCTCCTTCATATCTATAACGCGTTACGCCTTGTCCGGCGATCTCTTCCGCAATCGTCTTCCCATCTGGGCCGACGATCTTGACCACAAGAATATTACCGTTCTTGTCATATTCGGTGATCCTGTGGCTGCCGGCAGGGACTTGAACCGTAACATTACCTAAAGTCTCTTTTCCTCTTGCTGGTTTGCTTTCAG
>JAQTUD010000016.1 GCA_028710405.1 Candidatus Omnitrophota bacterium | reverse complement strand
AGATTCAGTTAATTCTACTCCGGCTTTACTAAATGTTGAGCCCACCGGGCCCATCGAAAAAGGTATAACATACAGAGTCCGCCCGTGCATAGAGCCTTTAAAGAACCCCTTTGCTTTTTTGTAAGCCGCTTTAGGAGGCATCCAATTATTCGTAGGCCCAGCATCGCGTTTTTTCTTGGTGCAGATAAAAGTCAGATGCTCGGTACGGGCGACATCATCAACGGCCGTGCGGTGCAGGAAACAACCGGGTAACTTTTCCTGGTCCAGCTGGATGAGTTCGCCACTGGTCATCGCCTCTCTCTCCAGCTGCTCCCTCTGGGCGTCTGAGCCGTCAATCCAGACGATATCATCCGGCTCACACATCCTGGCCATCTTATTTACCCAGTTAATTAATTTCTTATTGTTTGTGGGGTATTTCTTCATTAAATGAGCGCTTGACTTACGAACGCAACAGCGTGAGTAAGTCAATGCGCGAATTAACCCTTGACATCAGAAACTTAACATTGTAGATGTCAAGGGTAAGTTCGGGCATACAACTTACGTTCGCTTCGCTCCGTAAGTTGTGCCCTTACTTATATATTTATACGCCGATTCCGCGGCGATAGCCCCGTCTCCACAGGCAGTGATCACCTGGCGCAGGCTTTTCTTGCGGCAATCCCCGCAGGCAAAGATCCCTTCTTCGGAAGCAGCCATATCTTCGCCAGTAATTATAAAGCCTGAATCATCCAGATGCAATTTGTTTTTTAAAAAATCAGTTTCCGGGTCATAACCGATGTAGATAAACACTCCATCGCAGGCCAGGTCCCTCTCTTCCTGGCTGCGCAGGTCTTTTATTTTTATGGATTCAACTTTTTTTGAGCCGGATATTTGGGTTACTACATGGCTTAAAATAAAATTTATTTTTTTGTTCGCCTTCAACTGCTCCTGCAATATGGCCGAGGCGCGTAATTCATCGCGCCTGTGCACAATATCCACCCTGGCGGCAAAACGCGTCAGATAGATCGCCTCTTCTGCCACGGCATTGCCTCCGCCTACTACCACTACATTCTTTCCCTTGTAAAGCGGGCCATCGCAGGTAGCGCAATAGGATAACCCCCTGCCTGTTAACTGTTCTTCTCCAGGGACCCCTAATTTCCGCGGCCGGGAGCCGGCAGCAATAATGATCGCCTTGGCCTTATAGGCTCCTTCTTCTGTCTTAACAGATTTTTGGGCGCAATCTATTTCCAATACCTCTTCTGATTTAATCTCTACCTGCAGTTCTTTTACCTGCTCCTCCATTCTGCGCATCAATTCCTGCGTAGATACACCCGCCGGAAATCCGGGATAATTCTCTATAGTTTCACTCATCAGGATCCTGCCCCCTGTTACCATCTTCTCCAGCATTAAGGTCGCCAAACGCGCCCTGCCGGTATAAAGCCCGGCAGTCAAGCCGGCAGGCCCTGCCCCAATAATAATCACATCATGCATATTCAACCTCGGGTTATTAAAACTAAATCCTTAACCTGGTCAGCGTGATAAGAACTGCGTAACAGCGGCCCGGAAGAAACTACCTTAAAACCCTGGCTCAATCCGATATCCTTATATCGCTGAAACTGTTCAACAGTGACGAATTCTTTTACCGGATAATGCGCGGCTGTTGGAGCCAGGTACTGCCCTAAGGTCAGGATATCACAGCCTTTTTCTCTTAAATCCCGCATCGCCCCGATTACTTCTGATTCCAGTTCCCCAAAACCCAACATCAGTGAAGATTTGGTAAAGATATCCGGCCTTAATTCTTTTGCCTTCTCCAAGATAAACAAAGAGGTTTGGTAATCTGCCTGCGGCCGCAGGTCCGGATAAAGACGCCTGACTGTTTCCATGTTATGGGCGACTACAAAGGGACCGGCGGATAAAATACATTCCAGGCTCGCTAACCTACCGCCAAAATCCGGGATCAATACCTCCACCCTGATATCTTTACTTATCTGATGGATAGACTCAATGGTCCGGGAAAAAATTTCCGCCCCGCCATCAGCCAGGTCATCACGCGTAACCGAGGTCACTACCACGTAATCCAACCCTAAATCTTTTACTGCCCGTGCGATCTTCGCGGGTTCTGCGTCTATAATATCTAGGTCATGAACCCCCGGTTTCTCTACGGCGCAGAAACGGCAACTTCTGGTACAGGAGCGGCCCAGGATCATAAAGGCAGGCCTTGCCTTGCTAAAACAATGCCCTATGTTGGGGCATTGGGCTTGCTGACAAACGGTATTTACGCCGCACAGCCTGATTATCCGCGCTGTCTGGCGGGCCTGCGCTCCGGGAATATCCTGTCTGAACCAGGCGGGAAGACGATTTATCCTAGAGGAGGCGGGGTTCATCTTTGGCCTTCTTCTTAAGCTCCTCTAATTTCTTCTTGATCCTTATCTTGCGCAGGAAAGTAGCGTAATCCACGATCATCTTGCCCTTTAAATGCTCTATCTCATGCTGAAAAACACAGGCTAATAGGTCCTGGGCTTCTATAACCAGAGGCTTACCGGATTCATCAAGCGCCTGGAGCGTTATTTTCTTTGCGCGCCTTACCTTGATACTCACGCCGGGAACACTCAGGCACCCTTCCTCCATCGCCTGGAAGCCTTCTTTTTTTATAATTTTCGGATTTATTAATTTGTAAAGGCCGTTGCCGATATCCACCACGATCATGGACTCGCTGATACCCACCTGGGGCGCGGCCAACCCGATACCGGAATTATCATACATCAGCTGAGCCATCTGGCTCAATATTTCTATATGCCTGGGCGTTACCCGCTTTATCAGGGCCGCCCTCTTTCTTAATACCGGATCACCGTATACCCTAATCTTTAAGGTTATTTTTTCCATCTACTTTGACTATCTTAGCCTTGATGGCCTTAGCTTCCTTGTCATCGGCCAATATATATGTCAGGATCACCACCTGGTCGCCGGCGCAGGCCCCTCTTGCTGCCGGGCCGTTCAGGCAGATCACGCCTGAGCCGGCCTTGCCTTTGATAGCGTAGGTTTCCAGTCGGTGGCCGTTATTAATGTTTAAAACCTCCACCTTCTCACCCTCTAAAATATCAGCCGCCTGCATCAGTTTTTCGTCTATGGTAATACTGCCTTCATAATAAAGGTTTGCCTCGGTAACACTTGCCCTGTGTATTTTTGATTTTAAAATAGTCCTGAGCATCTCTAACTCCTTTTTCCCTTTTTATTAACTAAATCATAAGTCTGCCGGGCGATCATCAGCTCTTCATTGGTAGGCACGACTAAGACCCGTGGCGTATTCTTTAGGTAAAAAAATAATCCGCGGCAGATATCTTCCCTTACTCCCTTTTGGTTCTCTCCAATACCGGCGGTAAATACCAGGGCATCGCAACCGCCCATCACCGCGGTATAGGCGCCGATATATTTTCTTATACGATAGACAAAAATTTTAATGGCCAGCCCCGCGCGCTTATTTCCTTTTCTTGCCTTGGCCTCCAGGGAACGCATATCATTGCTTATCCCGGATATGCCTTTTAAACCGCTATCTTTATTTAAAATATTTTCCAGTGAATGCGCATCGATATTTTTCGTGCGCATAATATAGGTGACCAGTGCCGGATCAATATCCCCACAGCGGGTCCCCATGATCAGGCCCTCCAGGGGCGTAAACCCCATACTGGTATCCACGGACTTACCTTTATCTACCGCGGTGATACTGCAGCCGTTACCCAGGTGACAGGTAATGATCTTCAAATTTTTGAGCGGTTTTTTTAAGATCCGCGCCGCCTCTATCGCCACATAGGCGTGGCTGGTGCCGTGAAAACCGTATTTCCTGATCCCGGATTTTTTGTAATATTCAAAAGGGAGGCCGTAAATATAGGCGTAATCCGGCAGACTCTGGTGGAAAGCGGTATCAAATATCGCCGCCTGTTTTGTCCCCGGCAATAATTTATTGCAGGCCAAAATCCCGGCCAGGTTAGCAGGATTATGCAGGGGCGCGATATCGCAACACTTCTTAATCTCATTGATCACCGCTTTACTGACCAGCACCGGTTTCTTGAACTTCTCGGCCCCGTGCACTACCCTGTGCCCTACCGCGCAAACAGAATCAACTTTATCCAGGATGATCTTCAGGCCGGTATAATGGTCGTGTATATGTGAACCTTGCTCTCCGACATGCTCGATCAAGCCCTTGGAGAGTAAAGTCTCCCCGGGCATGGAAAAAAGTTTATATTTTATAGAGGAACTTCCGCAATTTATAACCAGAATTTTTGTCATCACTCAAGCCCTTATTGCCGTGACCGCCGCGCAATCCACGATATCGTCCACTGAACAGCCGCGGGATAGGTCGCTGGCGGGTTTGTTCAGGCCCATTACCAACGGCCCTACTGCCCGCGCCTTAGCCAGGCGCTGGGTTAATTTATAACCGATGTTGCCGGCCTCCAGGTCGGGAAATATCAAAATATTGGCCTTCCCGCCCAGGGGGCTATCCGGATATTTTATCTTGGCCACTTCCGGGACGATCGCCGCATCTACCTGCAGTTCTCCGTCCACTAACAGGCCGGGTTCTATTTTTTTGATCATCCCTAAGGCCTCAGTAATCTTTTCAGTAGATTTGGCATTAGCCGAACCCCTGGTAGAATAACTTAAAAAACCGACGCGGGGTGTAAGCCCTAAAACTTTCCTGGCTAAATCCGAGGCGGATATGGCGATATAACAGAGTTGCCGCGCGTTTGGTTCAGGGATTATACCGCAGTCGGCGAAAATAAAAGTCCCTTCTTCCCCGTAAGGGCAATCCGGGACCGCCATAATAAAACAACTGGAGACTATGGTCAAACGGCTGTCTATGCCTAAACAACGGATGCAGGCCCTGGCCACATCCGGGGTAGTGTGGCTGGCGCCGGCGACTATCCCGCCTGCCAGGCCTTCCCTGGTCATCATCGCCGCGTAATAAAGCGTGCCTTCAAATGTTTTCCTGACCTCCTCTATCTGTATGCCTTTAGCGATATGCATCTGATAGAAATCCTGGATATATTTTTCCTTCTTCTCTTTATCGATCTTATCCGGGGTAAGTAACAATACCTTGGCGATGCCTTCTTTTTCAATGATCCCTGCCGCTTCCACCACGCGCTTATCTTCATATTCAGGGAGCACGATGGTTTTTAATCCTGCACTGGCTTTCTGGCGAATCTTAGTAATGGCGTCCATTTATATCCCCTTTAATATTTTTTTTAGATCCACGTTATCTTTAATCAGTTTTACGGCGGTGATAATCTTACTGGTATCCCTGGGCCTGATCTTTACCGTCAGGTCATGGATAGAAAAAGCTACATTGTAAGTGTCATCCTTGGACAAGAGCACGGGTATCTTGGCCTTGGTAAGCATTTCCATCATCCCCTGGCTTGGCATTAATCCGCCAGTTAAAACCAGCCCCGCGATCTTGACCTTCTCTTTGTCCGCCTCCCTTACGGCCTTGAGCGCCGTAATGATCAAATCCTTCCTGTCTCCGGGGGTGATCAGCAGGGCATCGTCAACGATATACTTCAGGGCATCGTGGGGCCGCATTGCCCCGACGATAATAGCCGAACAGGTGTGCTCCAGGAATTCCTTGCCGCATAAAATTTCAAAATGCGTCTCTTCAAATATCTGTTCCAGGGTCGGCCAGGAGAGCGCCGGGGTATAAGGAAGAACCCCCAAGACATTTACCCCCTTCCTTTCTAAACCCCTTCTGACCAAACGGTTTATCTTATCAAATTTGGCAGGCAGCACCTTATTGATGATCACACCCAGGACCTTGACCCCTTCTTTTTCAAAGAGGGCCTGGTTAAGCATTATCTCATCTATGGGCCTGCCTACTCCACCCGAAGAGATGATAATAACCTTGGTCCCCAGCAACTTTGCCACCCTGGCATTGGAGTGGTCAAAAACAGAGCCCACGCCGGCGTGGCCGGTCCCCTCCACGATCACCAGGTCCTGCTTTTTAGATACTCGGCGGAAAGAATCTTTGATCTGCTGGCTGATCGCCTTCTTACCGGGGTTGGCAATATAGCGCTCGGTGAAACCCTTCTCCACGGCAATGGGGTTCATATCTTTTAAACCGCACTTTATGCCGCAGACCTCTTCAATAAGGATGGAATCTTCGTCGATCTTTAAGCCCTCTTCCTCCAGGTAGCGCTGGCCGATGGGCTTAATAAACCCCACCCGCTTGAATTTCTGCTGGAAGTTAGAGATCAGGCCTAAGGAAACGGTGGTCTTGCCGTCATTCTGCTTGGTCGCAGCGACAAATATCTTTTTCACTTAGTAAATATTCTCTTCTATCCGCTTCTTTAACTCTGCCTTACTCATCGCCCCGCTGGCTTGCCCCATCACCTTACCCCCCTTAAAAAATACCAAGGTAGGTATGGACATTATGCCGTAATTGGAGGCGGTCTTGGGATTCTGGTCCACATCCACTTTACCGATCTTTACCTTCCCCTTATATTCTGCGGCAGCTTCTTCCACAAAAGGGGCGATCATCTTGCAGGGGCCGCACCAGTTGGCCCAGAAATCCACCATCACCGGCAGATTTGATTCCAGGACTTCCTTCTTAAAGTTGGCGTCCGTGAAGTGTGCTAAGCTCATGCTGTCATTCCTTTGGTTATAAGGGTTAAATTTAGCAGGTGGAATTATAAATTATCACAAACGGCGGGCAATTGCAAGAAATTTCAGGATACTTTCCTGGCCCGCTTAGGGGACACTTTCCTGCTACCTGTTTAGGGGACACTTTCCGTAGTAATATAACTAGAAATACATAGGAAAGTGTCCCCTTCAGAGAGGTGGAAAGTGCCCCCTACTAATGGCGAGAAGTATCTACTTCTGGGTGACGGGAAGTTCGGAAGAAAAATAACCGCCGGTGAGACCATCAAGCATCGCCGTAAGCTCCCTCAATTTTAATTCCTTATCAAGGCGCTTTTGTCTATCCTCAATAGAAAGATTATTCATCTCCATTTTGACCCGCAGGCGCTCAAAGTATGTTTTTGTCACTTCGTCCAGTATATCATCGCGCAACTGCACCACTAGGCGAGAACGCGTGTCAATAGAGATCTGGTCACTATTCCAAATAAGCTCGCTTAGATCCCAACTCAAAGTCACGTCCCAATCCAGGTTATCGCGGCCGCGCCTTAATGTATCGTCATCGCTTTTTGTGGTTGAACCTCCCTCCCAATGCCAAAGGTCAGTCGTATTCCTATCTACGCCGACACTAACCTGGGGTAATAACGCCTTCTTTGCCGCCTGCTTTCTCCAGCGTAAAACCTTCTCTGGCTCAACTTCGGCATACTTAATCGCCGCCGCCTGCACTCCGCTAATCCCCGGATCATCCTCATAATGTTCCGCCATGATCTCTGCGCGTTTATCATTTATAATCTGGCTAATCTTGGCCCTGAATAATCCTTTATCGCAGGCAGCATATAGATTTCCCGCTCTATCCAAAGCCAGAGATTCAACCCGTGCGGATACAAAATCTAATGATAACTCATGCCAATAGTTCTGTTTATAGATAAAAATTCCGGATTCATTGACCGCATAAAGATCCGAATCTCCGGAAACCAGCAGAAATTCCACCTGCCGGTTCAGCAACCCATAATCGCTCAACATGCTCCAGCTTCCTCCGGCATTATAGCTTTCATAAATCCCTTTTAAGGTAGCCAGATAAAGATGCCTGGAATTATTCGGGTCAACCGCTATATGCCTTATAATTGAATCCTGTGCCTGTGTATCCGCGTCCTCATCCGTAATCTCATCGGATTCGCCATCATCTACCAGGGCGGCAAAAATCTTATCCGAACATCCAGTAGAACTATTTATCCTGAATACTCCGCTTGCGCAAGCTATATAAATATACTCCGGATCTTTAAAATTATAAGCGATAGCCAATACTCCACTCTTACCCAATTCTCCTTCCAGCCCATGCCAGAGCCGTCCGGAATCTTTACTGATAAAAAACCCTCCTTTAGTACCTAAATAGATAACTGGCGGCAGGACCGCAACCGCTACGCACTCATTCTCAAGATAATCCTTGCCTTTAAAGATTTTCTTCCAGTTCTTTCCGCTATCAGGACTATAAAAAAGTCCCGCGCCAGTCGCCGCGTATAAAGAATCTTTCTCTGGGGGCACAGAAAGCAATTGATAAATAGACTTATTTATTCCCCTGGCAGAAAGAATACTCCTCCAATTCTTACCTGCGTCTTGGGTTTTAAAAACTCCGCCTTTTGGGCCGATAAAAATAACGCGCGGGTCAACGGGATCAACCCATACGGTCTTCAAATCCAGATGTTCCCGCCCGATACTCTCCCAAGACGACACTGCTTGCGCCACCAACACTGGGAATAAAATCAAAATAACCAACGCCATTAAAAATGTTTGCTTTCTCATTTTGCCACCTCCTACACTAATAGACGTAAGAGATAGCTGAATCTAACAGGAATTTTTTTAACAATACGGGGATCAATCTAATTCCGAAAGGGCATCTTTGGCCTGCTGGTACATAGATTGGTCTATGGAGCGGTAAATCTGCAGTGATAGGCGTAAATATTCACTAGCCTTATTCTTCTTTCTAGCCTTCTTATATAGAACCCCTAAGTCATAATAAGCATTGGCCAACTCCGGCTGCGCGCCGATCTCCTGGGAGAGTGATACTGCCTGCTGGAGATATTTCTGGGCCTCAGGAAGATTATCCATCTCAAGGTATAGTTCGCCAAACATATTATAATCCGCAGCCAGGTTAGGCTTATGGCCGTGGACCTGGTCGATCTTTAACCCCTTCATATAACATTCCAAAGCTTCCTGGTATTCTTTGCGAAAGAGATGGATCTCTCCAATATTAAAATAATAATCGCTTAATTCGTATTTCAGCCTGAGCTTCTGGAACAAAACAAAACTCTTATCATAAAATTCTTCTGCTGTAATAAAATCGTCTTTATCGGTAAAAAGTAACCCCAGATTAAAATAATCGCATGCCAGGTTATAGCGGTGTTTATATATATGCTGCCGGTAGCGGTTTATCTCAGAGCTCTTAGTCAGTAATTCCAAGGCCTTATTATAATCTTGCTTATCAATATACCAGATAGCCAATTTCCCTAACACATCCGCCTCATTTGATTTATCATTATTCCGACGGCTTAAATCCAGGGCCTTATTATAGAAATCCAACGCCTTGTCGTATTTCCCCTGCAGGTGATAGATCCAACCCAGCCCTATATAAGCGGAAGCCAGGTTCTTTTTATCGCTCTTCTTCTCGCTGCTTAAGGCATAAGCGAAATAATACTTTATGGCATTCTCGCCCTGCCCCATTCTCCAATAAGTATCCGCGAGCAAAGGATAAACTGATAAGAATGCGGGCTCATGTTCAATAATACGCTGCGCCAGCGTAACCACCTCCTGGTTCCTCCCCGCTAAAAATCCGCCCTTTGACTTCAGGAACAGATAATAAGTACTGGGATTAATACTGGGCAACCATAAATATAGGTATATAGATATAGATATTATGGCCGCGGCCACCAGTGACCTCCGGAGCGCCTTTTTAATATCTATCTTTGGTTTAAAAATAGATTTTTTAAACGGCGCCTTGAATAACACAAATACGGGTTCTCCGTAAAGAAGATAACTCCCCCAATGAATACTTGCCAGTCCATATTCCTTGATCAGCCTCTGGCGGCCCAGGCGTAATGACTCACCCAAGGATTTACCCGCGATCAGCCGGCTATAGAATTCCCTGGCGAATACCAGGCTAACGGGATCTTCTATCCTGCGTATCGCCCCGACATAATGCCGCACCCCGGAAAATAAAAACGCTGAAGCCAAGCTATACGCCCTCTCCTGATAATCGTTATCCACCAGGTTGCCTCCGGCGGGCGCGGAATTACAGGCGTTAGAAAATACCAACGCCGGAAGAGTGCCGGTTGAACCGATAGATAAAATATCCTGGACGCTGAATATCCCATCGCTTAAAAGCCAACCGCTTGTTTCAGGGGAATCCAGGCTATATTCTCCATGGCCGGCAAAATGCACGATATCATAATCGCGTAGGTTTTTCTTAACATAGATCTTATCTATATGGGTGGATTTAAAATCAATACGCACAGATGCCCTTTTACGGTCAAATTGGTTCTTGATATCCAAGCCTTCATCGTAAGCGGATCTTAAATCATCGGTAGGATTTGCCAGTATCAACATTTTTAAAATAAATGGGGAACTGCGGTACTGTGGCGGGAGAACTGTTTTTTTAGTCTGGACTGACCTGCCCAGATTAAAAGCAAGGCATAAAAAATTATTTCCATTATAGAGAAGCTCCCAGGGAATATCTACCAGTTCTTCGTCTATAGAAAGGATCAGGTCCGATACCGGCGCGGACTTTAACTTATCCTTAACCGGCTTGGTAAGAAGTTGGTCCCAAAGAAGGGTCCCGGCTTTAACCAGAGACTTAAGTACCGCCGGGTCTTGCTGGGCGTTTCCTGAATTCGGTTTATTTAACAGGGAAGTTATTTCCTGGCAGATACGCTGAATTTCCGCCAAGGATACCGCGCACTGACTGTAATGTTTCAGCGTGGAGCCCAATTCTTCCTGCCGGAAGATACCCATTTTAAGTATATGGGAATGTTTGGATATCTCCAGGAACAGGGCATTGGAATATGGCATATAAGTTAAGCTATGTCCTGATATCTAATAATACCGAAGCAAGTTTTTGCGTAACCGTGGATATATCTATTTTATATTTACCCAGTAAGACATGCTCAAAAATAACTACCCCGGAATCACTAAGGCACGATTCTAATTCCAGGTCATCCTTTATCAAAGTGACCCTGACATCCCTGATGACTTTCTGCGTCTGCCTATTCCTTACCGTGATAGCCAGATCAAAGGCCTTACCAGCCTTATTCTCTATCTTGACCTCTACTCTTATATCATGAAAATCTTTGAGGATGGTGATTCGGTCCTGAAAATCCTTTATAGAGCGGCTACGTAAGAGCGGAGCGGGGACTAACTCCTGGCCTACCAGCAAGTCTCCGGTAGTATTAATCACTTCCAGGAATTGATCTTTAAGTTTTAAAATGATCTCTAATAAGGTTGTATCCTGCGCGGGTGTAGCCATAGCCTTTACGCGCTTAAGTAATTCCTCTGGCACTTCTATCTCCTGCGGCTGGTTCTTAAGGCTAAGGGCAAAGATCTCAGCACACCTATCGCAATTTAATAAATGCGCCCTGACAACTTCGGCATCATTGCGCGGAAGCCTTCCTTCCAGGAAACAGGCTAACGTTTCTTCGTCAGGATGCGCGCTTTCCCGGGCTCTTGGATTTTGCGATCTCCAGTTCTTATAGAGCAAACCAATAAATTTTTCTAATTTCTCCGGCATTTATTTGCTCCCCTCTCTAATATAATAGACGTAAGAACATCAAAATTCTAACAAAAAACCTTTTCTGCGAAAACATTCTTTAAGCCGTTGAAGGATTCTATTCTTACGCACATCCATGAGGCCCCGTGAGGCCTTATAATAGCCTTTTAACTCTTCCAAAGCTAGCCCGCGATTAGTATGTAATTCCAGAAAGAATTTATCATCTTCTACCAAACCTTCTATGCACTCCCGTAAGGCCTTAAAGTTTTCTTCCCGGACCACCACATCGGCAACGCCGAGAGAACTATCAGCAAGTATCTCCCTAAGAGCAACTCCTCCATCCAGCTCCTGATCCAGGGAGACTTCCGGTTTTTTCTGACGCAAGTAATCCACGCTGAAGTTAATAGTTACCTGTCTTAGCCAGCTGGCCAGGCTACACCCGTTCCTAGCCTTGAAACTCTTTAGCTTCCTATAATCATCGTTGATTAAGGAACAGATGATCTCCTGGAATATATCATTGACCTTCTCTTGGGCAAAAACAGATCCTTTCAGGTTTAAAATATGCAGGATGTATTTGTATATCAGGCGGGAATATTGCTTGAGGAACTGCTCCCAGGCAGGCTTATCTCCTTTGATGCACCTCTGGACAAACTCCAGGTCATCCATAAATAGGAATTATACAATAACTACCCCCGAAATCAACCAAAAAATAGGCCAAAAGAAAGGGGTCAGGCCCCTTTTTTGAAAAAGCGCCTGACCCCTTTTATTTTGAATCTATTTAAAGAAGGAATTGCGGATAACAAACGAGGCAAAAACGATGGAAACCATAGACATAAGCTTAATAAGTATATTCAGGCTGGGGCCGGAGGTGTCTTTAAAAGGATCTCCGACAGTATCCCCGACTACGCCGGCCTTATGGGCAAGAGAACCCTTGCCGCCATGGTGACCCTCTTCTATGTATTTCTTGGCGTTATCCCAGGCGCCGCCGGAATTTGCCATCATTACCGCCAGTACAAACCCGGAAACTGTCGCCCCGGTCAAAAGCCCGGCTTGCGCCTCTACTCCTACTAAGAGCCCGACTGCCACAGGGGCGATAATCGCCAACAACGAAGGCAGAATCATTTCTTTTTGCGCCGCGCTGGTAGCGATAATAACACAACGAGCATAGTCAGGCTTGGCTTTCCCTTCCATCAACCCGACTATTTCTTTGAATTGCCTTCTTACTTCCACCACGATCTTTCCTGCTGCCCGGCCAACCGCGCGCATAGTCATTGAACAGAATAAGAACGGTAGCATCCCACCGATAAATAAACCCACCAGAACAGTGGGATTCATCAGACTCAGGTTCATCTCTTTGCCGAGTAATCCCACCTGGTCTTTGTAGGCGGCGATCAGGGCCAGCGCGGTGAGCGCGGCTGAACCTATGGCAAAACCTTTACCTGTGGCCGCAGTAGTGTTACCCAATGAATCCAGGGCATCGGTCTTCTTTCTTACCTCTGGGTCCAATCCCGCCATCTGGGCGTTACCGCCGGCGTTATCAGCGACCGGGCCATAGGCATCGGTAGCCAAGGTGATACCTAATGTGGATAGCATACCTACGGCAGAAATACCTATTCCATATAGGCCGGCTGTAAAATTCGTCGCCCCGCCTGATAAAAAGAAACTTAATAATATCGCCACGCATACTATGAGCACCGGCAAGGCCGTGGACATCATCCCCACTGCCATACCGCTGATAATTACCGTGGCCGGGCCGGTCAGGGAAGCATCGGCAATGGAGCGCGTGGGTTTAAAACCGCTGGAGGTATAATATTCAGTGCATAAGCCGATCAAGACACCGGCAACCAGGCCTGATAATACCGACCAATACACTCCTAAATGTTCAACGCCGAGAGTAGCCCTTACTAAGAAGTAAGATATCACGGCTACTAATATAGAGCTGGTAAAAACACCTTTTCTTAATGCCGCAAGTAATACTTTCTGGCTCGCCTCTTCTTTACTATGCACAAAGAATGTCCCGATAATTGAAGCTATTACACCTACCGCGGCCATAACCATCGGCACGGTCACCCCGGCCACGCCTAAACCGGCAGCAACCCCCAACGCCGAAGTTGCCACGATAGAACCAACATAAGATTCGTAAAGGTCTGCTCCCATTCCGGCCACATCCCCAACGTTATCACCGACGTTATCGGCAATTACCGCCGGATTACGCGGGTCATCTTCAGGGATACCGGCCTCAACTTTACCTACTAAGTCCGCCCCAACATCCGCGGCCTTGGTAAAGATACCGCCGCCTACGCGCGCAAAGAGCGCCTGGGAACTGGCACCCATGCCAAAACAAAGCATGGTGGAAGTAATAGCGGTGATTTTATCCGTCCCCATTGGAATAGGATGTGTGGAATAAAACCAGTTCAGAAAATAATACCAGATACTTAAGTCTAATAACCCTAAGCCCACTACCACCAGCCCCATTACCGCCCCACTGGAGAAAGCCACGCGCAGGCCGGAATTCAGGCTCTTCATTGCCGCGGCCGCGGTACGATTTGAAGATTGTGTCGCGATACTCATCCCGATAAAACCGGATAAGCCGGAGAATAGGCCGCCGGTCAGGAAAGCAAAAGGCACGAATATGACTAAATATCCTTTCAGCGAAAGGGCCAAAAGGATAAAAAATACTACTATAAAGAACAAAGAAACCCCTAAATACTGCCTCTTTAGATACGCCCGCGCCCCTACCCTGACTGCCTGGGCGATCTCCTTCATCTTATCAGTCCCTTCATCCTTCTGCATGATGGTAAAAGCAAGATAAGCCGCAAATAATAAAGCCATAATTGAACCTACCGGAGCCAACAACAACAGGTCAAAACTTGCCATTTTTACGCTTCCTTTCCTATATATATGGTTAAATTACGAATTAGAAAGTATGCTAACACAAATTGACGGATTGTCAATATGTTAGCGCTCGGAAGGAAACTGTTTCCGTTTTGTTCGGGACACTGTCCCTTCTTCCACTACCTCGGCTTCCGTGTCAATGACATCCCCGTCTCCGCGTTTGGGGCTAAAAGAAGTGGCTTGCCTGATCAAAAGGCGCACATTAAGCATAAATAATAATATCAACACTGCTTCTATAATCAGCCAGGTCCGAAATCCAAAAAATATCCGGCCAAAGGCCAGATTAAAGAATATAAACAAGGGCAGCAGGCAGCCGCTGCGGCTCAAGAAAACAACTGAATTAACGGAATTCTGCTTTCTCATTCGCTTAAAATTTCTCCCAGTGCAAGATATCCTGGACCTTTCTCTTGTCGGCGGGATAAAAACTCTCCGCGGATTTAGGGTAACCCAGGGAGATGAGGCTTACTAATTTAAACCCTCCCGGGACATTTAATAATTTGGCAACATCACCGACATAAGACTTCTTATCCCCGGCCACCCAGCAGGAACCAATACCTAAGCCGCAAGCGGCAAGTAAGATATTGCAGGTAGCCGCGCATCCATCCTCCAGGTAATATTTGGTATCCGCGCAGAATACCGCGATGCAGGCCTTGGCTCCGGCGATAAACCTACCATTCTCAGCTAACCCGGCGATCTTAGTCAAGACTTGCGCCTGGGTTATCACCACAAACTCCCAGGGCTGGACATTCCTGGCGGTGACAGCAAACCTGGCGGCATCTATAATCTTTTCTACCTGCTCTTTGGGGATAGGCTTATCACTATACTCCCGGATACTCCTTCTATTTTTAATCATCTCCTGCGCTTCCATATATATCTCCTCTCTAAAAAGGGGTCAGGCGCTTTTTTAAAAAAGGGGTCTGACCCCTTTTAGGGTTAAGAAAGTTTGGTGCGGATATCCCCGGGGATGGACTTGGGCTTAAGATCAGAACCCACGCAAATCAAGATAGTTTTAGCCTGAGAGACCGGCTGGCCGTTCTGGTTCTTTATCTCATATGTAAAATCCATACTTACCCTGGATATATTACTTACACGGGTCTCTATCTCTAAAATATCGCCGTAAGAAGCAGGCAGTTTATAATCTATCTCCTGGCGGGCAACTACAAAGAGTGTCCCCTGCTGCGCCAATTCCTTTACCGAAAGTCCCTTTTGCGCGAAGAACTCCGTGCGCGCCTCCTCCAGGTATTTTAAATAGTTGGCGTAATAAACCACTCCGCCGCAATCAGTATCGTGATAATAAATAGTTATCTTCATTTTTTAAGTTTAGGAATATACTCCTCTAAAGCGATGATGCGGTCCTGGACATAAGGATGAGTACGAAAATACTGTAATAACTTCCAGCGCGGCCCTTCGTTATTTTTTATCTTCTCCAGCGCCATCAGGGAGGCATAAGGGCTAAAACCCGCCAAGGAAGAGTATTTTACCCCCAGCCTATCCGCCTCAAATTCATCCTGACGACTGTAACTTAAACTAACCAGTTCATAAACCTGATTGGTGCCTCTGGCCACATCCGCGGCAACGCCCGCGTTACTCCTGCCTATACTGCTGAAAGCCACAACGGCTAATAGCTGATACGCCATATTCGCCTGCAATTTCTTGGCGATATGCCTGGCCGCGGTATGGCCTACCTCGTGCGCCAAGACATAGGCAATCTCATCATCATTAAGTTTATCTACCAAGCCTCTATTTATAAAGACATAACCGCCGGGCAAAGTCAAGGCGTTGAGCTCTTTATCCGCTAAGACCTGAAAACTATAATCTATATCCTTACGTTCGGAGACCGCGGCGACGCGCCTGCCGATCTGGGCGATCCTCTCCTGCGATTTATTATCAGGATCCAATTTAGACTTGCTTCGGAAATCCGCCACCACATTCTTCCCTAAGGACTTCTCGGTATCAGTGTCTACAATTATGAACTCATTCTTGCCTGTGGCAGGATTATATAAAGTAGTGCATCCTGAAAATAGCAGGGTCACTAAAAGAAAGAAACATGCGCGGCTTGTATTCTTAAACATAAAACCTACTTATATGCCTCAAAGCCCGGGAGCCTCTCGTTTTTCATCTTCTGGAAGCGCTCATCCTCAACACTCATCAATATCTTGATGTAACGCCAAGAGACAAGTATATTGGCCTTGATCTTTTCCTTTACCTGTTTAGCCGGAGGGATCAAGTTGCCTTTATCATCCCACCAGACCCCTAATTCATAAGCGGGATTTTCGATCCAGATCCCCTCATTGTCTATTCCGGTAACCATCGCCCAGACTTCATCTTTATAGATCTGGAATAATGGCAGGTCGGTGCGTATTTCCTCGGAGAATTTAAAGAGCACTAACTTCCCTTTTAGTTCTTCAACCTGCATATTCTCCTCCCTTCTAAGAATTATAAGACCCTCTGGCAGCATATTTTACCCAGAGGGCCTTATAATCTAACCTGTATTCTTTTTAACGCTTCCGGCCTGCTCCTGCTCCGGGGCCACCTTTTGGCCCGGGAGGATTACCTTGTTTTTGAACAGCACGGTTAGGGCTTGCCCCTGGCCCGCCTTTTGGCCCGGATGGATTTTCCCAATTGGTACCAGCTCCACCTTTAGGACCGGGAGGATTATTATCCCGGTCTATTCTTGGGCGGCGATCTGGGCTTGCCCCTGGCCCGCCTTGCGGCCCGGGACGATTCTCCCAATTGGTTCCTGCCCCACCCTTGGGTCCGGGAGGATTATTATCCCGGTCAGGGCGTCCCTGCCTCCACTGTTTTGCCTCGAAGGCATCTACAATACCATCTTTATTTGCATCGGCCTTCATTTCCCAAGGCTCATCTACAATTGCTTTCTGCCTTAAACTATCATCCATCATGCCTTGCCCACCAGACATATTCTCCATACCAGATTCTGTTGTGCCCATCATCTGTTGCCCTTGTATATTCTGTCCTGCGCCTGGTCCACCCATTGGCCCGGGAGGATTACCTGGCCTTGGACGAAGATCAGGGCTTGCGCCTGGCCCGCCTTGCGGCCCGGGACGATTCTCCCAATTGGTTCCCTCTCCGCCGCGTGGCCCGGGAGGATTATTATCCCGGTCTATTCTTGGGCGGCGATCTGGGCTTGCGCCTGGTCCACCCATTGGTCCGGGAGGATTACCCTGTATATTCTGTCCTGCTCCGGGGCCACCCTTAGGCCCGGGAGGATTACCCATCTTCTGGCCCTGGCCCTGACCGCGCTGCATATCTGGCCTTGCGTTACCATGCGGGCCCGTAGGATTGCCACCCTTTGCGCCGCCGCCTTTTCTGCCGCCTGCCGGTTGCGCGTAGGCAGATAATTGAAACGATAAAAATGCCGCTGCCGCCAACACCGAGATGTATAAAAATCTTTTACGCATCCCTACCTCCTCTTAAATGAGCCCATAACTTACGGAGTTCAAAGAACGACGTAAGTTATTTGGGCTAATTTATCCCGAGCCTGCGCAGCCCCTGCTTTATTAAACAAAGCAGCAGTGAGGCAAGTGTTTAGGCGAGGGACTAAGATTATGAAATCTGTTTTGTATTCTAATACAAAATATAACCCACTGCAATATATACTTGTATTACTTAACCGTAATATCTTCGATTTTATAAGCAGCCTGACTCTCTGAACTCGCGGCAATATTAGAAGACGATCCTGTGCCGGGAATAGTATTATTTGAGATTATCTCCTGCGAACTGAGCGCCACCGGGTCCTGAGCGGTGGCTACGCTATTTGAAGAGGTATAAACAGAATTAGATTGGCTGATGCCGTTTACTGATTGGTCGACTTTTACCTTCATCGTACCACCCGCGAAAGCCCCGGTGCCCATAGCATTGGAATTCGGAATAATCACAAATTTGTTTAAGTTATCAATTGTCCTGTTCACATTAATGTTCGTCTTGGGAGGTTGATAGGTAATTATGGGCGCGCGGTTATTCGACCAATTGTGATTAATAAACATCTGCGTGTTGGAATAATTCCAGTTGAATGGCCTGTTATAATTGTAGTTATAATTATAGTTGCCGGATGGATTCTGATAATCGCTCTCTGCCAAACATAGAAGCGGAAGAAAAAAAATGCCGATTAAAGCTACTACCGGTAATCTAGACATGTTTCCCTCCCTTGCTTATCGTGCAATATTCGTAAGCCTCTTTTGAGCAATATTATACGTCAACTCTATTCATACCGCAATGCTTCTATCGGGTCCAACCGCGCCGCCTGTTTTGCCGGCCAGAGCCCAAATACCATACCTATAATTACAGAGAAAGTCGTGGCCAGTATTATAGAGAATGCCGAAACCTTTACCGTCCATCCGGCAAATAAAGTTATTAATACGGATACCCCTGAACCCAATGCCACCCCTCCTGCTCCCCCCAAAAAAGACATCAATACCGACTCAATCAGGAACTGTATCATAATATCCTGGCTATTAGCGCCTAATGCTTTACGCAGACCTATCTCGCGGGTACGTTCAGTTACCGAGACAAGCATGATATTCATGATCCCGATACCGCCTACAATAAGCGAGATAGCCGCGATAGAACCTAAAAGAAGCGACATCGTCCGGGTAGTAGCTTCCAAGGCGTTCTTGATATCGGACATATTGCGGATCTGAAAAGAATCCTCTTCATTCTTGGTCAAGCGGTGCAGTTTTATAATAAGGTTACTTACTGATTCTAATAAGGAATCCAGGCCCTGCGGATCTTTTCCTTCTATATAAATAGTATCAATGTATTCCTTACCCAGCAGGCGGTACATCGCGGTGGTAACCGGTACCAACACAACATCATCCTGGTCACGAAAAGTATTTGCCCCCTTGGAAGGTAAGACGCCTATCACTTTAAAATTAAGCAGGTTTATTTTTATCATCTCTCCTAACGGATCTTCTTCGCCGAAGAGTTCGCGCGCCACCGTAGTGCCAATTACCACAGACTTCTCCCTCATCTTGACTTCATAATCGGTAAAGAACCTGCCTACCTCCGGGACAGAAGCGCGCATATCGGCGTAATCCACATCTACGCCATCGACTTCTGTATTCCAATTCTTATTACCCCGCACTAATTGGCCACGCCCGGATACTGAAGGACTAACCCTTTTTATTTCATCCGAAAGCCCTCTGATAGCCTCTACATCCTGGAAGGTAAACCGCGTGACTGAACCGGCTTCTAAAGAAACCCCATGCATCCTTGATGATCCCGGC
>JAQTUD010000069.1 GCA_028710405.1 Candidatus Omnitrophota bacterium | reverse complement strand
ACATCTTTGCGGGGCGGCTCATCTGGGCAACACTCCTTTCAGGATAAGATTTAATATTACCTGCGCAAACGCCAACGGCGCCAGGTATTTCCAGCAGAAATTTATCATCTGGTCAAGGCGCAGGCGCGCGAAAACCGCGCGCAGGAAAGATATCAAGGCGATGATGAAGATAACCTGGACGATATAAAAAACAAATAACGCCTGCGGCGGCAGGCTAAGCCCGAAAGGCAGGAATATCGCGGCCAATAGCGACGCGCAGACTACCAATTCAACATCCAGGGAGAGGCGCAGGAACGCCAGGAACCTTCCGCTATATTCGGTGAAGGCGCCGGCGACGATCTCCGTCTCTGCCTCCGGGATATCAAAAGGGACCTTCTCCAACTTTCCCAAAAGCGAAATAAGCGCCACCCCAAACCCCAATATGTTAAAGAAACAATATCCCAGGTGGCGGCTGTAAAAAGAAACTATCCCGCTGATAGACCAGGTATCGGCAAGCATGGCAGAAGCAAGGATAGACAAAAAGAGCGGAACTTCATAGGCGAATAGCTGCGTCAGCGAACGTACCGCCCCGATCATGGAAAAAACCGAGCGGGAATACCAGCCTCCTAAAAAGTAAGCCAGCGTGGGGATGGTCAATAAATAGAGCACCACGATAATATCCCCGTTAAAGGAGAAGACCGCGCGCTCCCCCCAGATCGGGATGTAAAGAATGGCTGCCGAGGACGCCGCCAGGGCAAAAAGGGGCGCGAGTTTAAAGGTGCGCACATCCGCCTCTTCGGGGATTATCTCTTCTTTGCCGATCAATTTCAGGAAATCCGCCAGCGGCTGGAACCAGGGCGGGCCTACCCGGTTCTGCAGGCGGGCGTAAATCTTCCTGTCTATGTATTCGGCGCAAAGGCCAAAGACAAAGAGGAACAATAATCCTGGAAAAATAAAAATGTGGAACAGTGCTTTAAGCATATTTTTACGTCGTCATCGCAAACGACTTATCCTCCGTCGTCATTGCGAGCCTTATTCGTCATTGCGAGGCGCCATAGGCGCCGAAGCAATCTCAAAAGCGGGATTGCTTCGGGCTTCGCCCTCGCAATGACAATTTGGTTAATACATTTGTACCATCTTTTTATTTAGAGATGTAAAATCTATCCCTTGTTTTTTATACCATTCTATACCGGCAAGGCGCAGGGACTCCCAGATCACCGTATGTTTATGACGTGGCGAATGACGAAGAGAGACCAACCTGTCGGTGCAGGAGAAACAAGGATCGATCGCCGCCACAACAATAGGCATATCCGCCAGGTACCTGTCCTCTAACATCTTGGAGACTGCCTGAATATTGGCTAATGTCGGCGCCCTGACTTTTACGCGGTCGGGCTTCTCAGTGCCGTTGGCGCGGACATAATGAAAATCCTCTCCCCTGGGCGCCTCGTAGCGGCTGGATGCCTCCCCGGCGGGGATCTTGCGCGGGGCCTTGATGCTGATCGGCCCATCGGGGATCTTTTTTATGACCTGACGCACCATGCTGTATGATTCCATCAACTCACCCATACGCACCAGTGTGCGGCCGTAGACATCGCAGAGATCACTGGTTATTACCTTAAAATCAAGGTCGGCATAGGCAGCATAAGGATCATCCTTACGCACATCCCGGGCGATTCCGGAGGCACGCGCCACCGGGCCTACCGCGCCTAAACTTAACGCGTCTTTATGGGAGAGCATCCCTACCCCTTTGAGGCGCTTAAGCAGCGTGGATTCCCCCTGGGCAAGCCCAATATAATACTTTGTCCTCTCCTCTAATATATCTATCGCCTTCAAGATTTCTTTTTTCTTCTTTTCGTCAATATCACGCCTGACCCCACCGATGGTGTTGATGCCGTAATTGACACGGTTACCGGTAAGATGGGCCAGGAGGTCCATTACTACCTCGCGGTCGCGCCAGGTATACATTAACAGGGTATCAAAACCTATTTCATGCCCGGCCACACCCAACCAGAGCAGATGACTGTGGATACGTTCTAATTCACCGATAAGCGTACGGATATATTTAGCGCGCGCCGGGACCTGAAGTGCCGCAATCTCCTCCACCGCCTGCACAAAACACGTGGAATGCGAATGCGAGCAGATGCCGCAGATACGCTCAATCAGGTATAAGTCCTGGGTATAAGTGCGCTCTTCGCAAGCCTTCTCTATGCCACGATGGTTATAGCCTAACCTTACGCTGGCGGCGGTTATTTTTTCTCCCCGCAGGCTGATTAGAAAACTCTCCGGCTCTTTTAACGCCGGGTGCTGCGGGCCGAAAGGGATCTTTACTTCTCCTGGCTCATGCATTCTGCACCCCCGCTGTTTTAGAATGATCTGGTTTCCAATCTTTACGTAAGGGATATTGTCCGGCCGGCCAGTTATCCGGCAGGGGATACCTGTCGCCCGGGGCCAGGCCAAAGACCTTTATCCCTAATAAATCCGTCATCTCTCGTTCATACATTTCTGCCCCGGGAAAAACCGCGGTTACGGTTTTTACCCGAGGGTCATTTTTATTTACGGCAACTCTTAAGTTCAGCATTATCCTGCCCTGTAAGTTCAGGTGATAAATAACCGCGAAATCCTCCACTCTATCCAGGCCGGTTATCGCCGAGAGCGCGGTAAAGCCTAATTCCGTGGTAGCAAAGGCGAATACCTGCTCAAAATTTTCTAAAGATATATCGGCAAAGATACGGCTGGGCCTTTGGATAACTACCGCGCCGCCTAAATTGAATTTTTCTTCCAAGCCCTGTTTGATTTTTTCTTCTTGCGTCATTTCTTATCCCCCTCCTCCAGGCTCTGCAGGAGTTTTGCCACCCCGTCAATTATCGCCTTGGGGCTGGCCGGACAACCCGGGATATACGCGGAGACCGGCAGGACCGTATTTATCCCGCCCTGCACATTATAACATCCGTTAAAAACTCCTCCGGTGCAGGCGCAGGTCCCTATCGCCACCACAAATTTAGGCTCAGGCATCTGCTCGTAGATCCTCAACAGGCGGCACTCTATCTGTTTTGTTACCGGCCCCGAACATAAAAGGACATCTGCGTGG
Source organism: Candidatus Omnitrophota bacterium (assembly GCA_028710405.1). Lineage (GTDB taxonomy): Bacteria > Omnitrophota > Gorgyraeia > Gygaellales > Profunditerraquicolaceae > JAQTUD01. Next base: position 1,535 of record JAQTUD010000069.1, on the reverse strand, counting down.
CGTGGCGTCCCTTTTAACAATACCCCGAAACGTTCCAGGTCATAACGCGGCGTAAGAGAAGCGATGATCTCTATATCGCAGGCATTGCAGGCCCCGGTATTAAAATGCAGGACCCAGGGCGACTTTAACCTGGACCAATTGATCATTTTGGTGATTATCTTCATCTTAATTCCTTAGTAATTCCTTAATAGTATTATCAACCCCGTAATCGCTCCGACGATGTAGACCAATGCCATGGCTAACGTCCCGATACTTTCGGTAGGCACGGTAGCCACGACCAGGGCGACCACGTGCAGGATGGTAAAGAAAAAAGCGAAAGGAAAAAACTGGCTGTAATCAGGCTGAATAAGATGATCCTTAAAATCCTCTCCGCAGGCATACGCCTTTTTCGCGCCTGAGGCAGACGCGCCTTTGGCGCGGAAGGCGTAACGCGATGCAAACCAGGAGAAGATAATCAAGGCAAAGAGTATGGCTGTAAAAACTACCGGTGGTGAAAGTAAAAGCGCCTGTGACATTTTATTAACCTCTTAAGTTACTCAATCTTCTGGGGTCTATGGTCTTATTATACTGGAAGGCCCAGAAAGCCACCCCTCCGGCGACCACCATCACCACGATCTCAATGACGATCAGGGTGATCACGATTGCCTGCGAAAGCGCGGTGCATCCGCAGAGATACCCGGCCAGGATAATTAAAAGGGTAGCGGCCTTGATCAATATCTCCAGCCCTACCAATACACGGATAAGGTTAAAACTGGCCAGTATGCAATAGACCCCGGCGATAAAAATAAGCGCGATAAAAATAATAAAATACCAGAATAAGTGCGCCAGCTGCGGGTTCATTTTTTAGGCTCCTTAAATAATATGACTACGCCGAAGGCCCCGGCCAAAAGTATCAATATCTGGCCCATCAGGTCCAGGTGCCTTACCTCCCAGAGGAGCCGGCGCGTATCCGTCCCCGCCGCCACAGGCGGCAGGCTAAATTGCGGTATCTTCAGATATTGGCTTAAGGCCAATCCCGCCGCGACGATAATAAAGGGGAGATAAAAGAACTTCGCCAGCCTCTCTTTGCGGCGCACGCGCAGCCGCTCTTTGCTGATGCGCTGGGTAAAGCTCACGGTGGTGATAAAGATCACCGGGATAAGCCCGGCGCAGACGGAGAGCTCAAATACCGCCGCCAACGGAGAATCAAGGCGGAACATTATTATTGATAGTATAACACTGGTAAGCGCCAGGCCAATGATGGAACGGATCAACCGAATGGTCATTACCGTCCAGAGCACGGCCAGCACCAAGCTTAATAATAAAAAAATATTCAATCCCATGGTTAACGCAACATCTCCTTTATCGGCAATATCCAGGTATTAAAAACAAAGGGGAAGCCCAGGCCTACCCCAACGGTAATGGCAGTAAGCAGGATCTCGGAAAATTTTATCCCCAGGGGCGCCCCGCGCTTATCCTCTAAGGGCGTCTCAATCTTAACAAAAAATATATTCCGCTCCAAGACCAGGAAATATGCCAACGTCAGCACGCTGGCA
>JAQTUD010000068.1 GCA_028710405.1 Candidatus Omnitrophota bacterium | reverse complement strand
TCCGATCTACATTTATCCCGTTTTTCCAGTTTTTTTCGGAAAAACGGGATAAGTTCGGCAATACAACTTAGCTTCGCCTTTTGCTCGCTAAGTTGTTGCCTCACTTATTATAATATTCTTTATTTTAAGAGTAAAGATAAATCTTTTAAGGATTTTTAAGACGGCTTATAAGAGGCGAGGTGCTTCATCCAGGCTTCATTCATCTCCTGGACATTGTTAAATTTGTAGACGCTGCGTATGGCGTCTTCCCAGGTCTGTTCTTCTTTTAAGTTTTTTAACGCCAGGCAAAATTCAGCGAATTTATCGCTGCCGTATGCATTGATTAAAAATTCCATTACGCTCTCGGCTTCGGCGTAAAAAATCTCCGGCATCATCAGGTTTGCCCGGTTTACCTCTCCCATTTCCGGTATTTCCATAAAGAAAACCGTCCTGGAAATGACCCTGGTCATCCTTACCCCCTCCTGCGTGCCTCCCCTTTCGCAGAAGGTAGCCACTCCTTCATCTATCCAAAGAGGCAGCCTTTTGTCATAGCCGATAAACTCGCGAAAAATTATGTGGCCCAATTCATGCGGCAGGACAGCTTCAAAGAAGCCATCCCTGCGGACATAGGTATAGACCTCATGGTCAATGACGCGCGAGTGTGCCCTTGACCATTCCGGCTGGCTGGTTATACGAGTGTATTCTTCCTTGTTCCTGAATAAATAAATCTTTGCCCGTTTATACCAGGTCCAGAATTCTTCATAACGGGTAAACCCAAGTTTTGTAGTGATAGTATTGTAATAACCTTCTGACCGCTCGATTACTTCATTGATATAATCCGACGGGGCTTCCTGATAATAGACGATAAAATGGGTGCTCTTCTTGATTTGCCAGAAAGAAGCGGACAGGTCAACGGCATAAGCCGAGCCGCTTAAGAAAAAAAGGGAAAGGATCACTCCAAGCGTAAATCTCATTTAGATTTATCTTCTCCGCCCAGGATATTATCTACATCTTTAGTCTGGAACCCCTTTTCCTCTTTTGCATCGTGCTGCTCCGGCTTAAGCTCGGTAGCAAAATCTTCTTTTTTCTCGGAAGCAAAAAAAGTATCATGCTGGATGATGTTTTTAAGCTGCTTCTGCCACAGGACATAAAAACTCCCGCCCAGAAGGCCCAGGAACACGATGATCAACAGGATGATCCGCCAGATAGTCGCCGCGGGGAACGGCCTTAGCTGAGAGAGAAAACTGCGCACCAGTTGCAGATCCGCTTTGGCTGATTCCAGTATCTTTATATTTTCACGATAATTAGAAATAAGCTGCTCAGGATTAGAAGGCGCGTCTTTCTGATTCTCAACGATTTGATTTAACTTTGAATCAATATTATTTTTTAAGAAAGCCAGCCTGTCGGAAAATTCGGTATTCTTCAACAAATCGGAAAGCTTGACCAGGTCTTTCTGTATCCCTTCAATTTCGCCCTTCGGGATAGTCCATATATCGCGTATCTCGATATCTTTTTCTAAGTTCTCTCCCGGCTTAAGCTCATACTCGCCAAAAGCAACATAGCAGCCCTCCTGGGTATCGTAAGCAACTTCCAGGTCGCCCTTGTCAACGACATCTTCCGGGCGGACTTCCTTAGGCAATGTTATCTTCACCGGCACCTTCTGGACCTGCTCCTTGGAAGGGTTGACCGCGATAACCTTTAAGACAATATTCGCCTGTACTTCGCCTGCTGCCAATAATAGGAAAGATAAAGCTAACACAAAAAATCTCCACCTATTCATCTTAATTCCTTTCATCTGTTATTAGATTATTTGATAGCGGTTTATTTCTTATATTCATACCAAGTCTGAGTAATCGGCTTATTAGCCATATTATCAGTCATCTTCTTAGTCAATTCCACTGCCGCTTTCATTTCCTGCGTCTTGTTCTTCAAGTACACAATATCATTCTTCTTATCGGCGGAAACCTGATAGAGTTTCTCCAGGTTCATACCGGTCTCTCCAGTAATCTGTTTTACTGACTTAGCCATAGTGGTCAACTGGCTGTAGACCGACTCTAATGCGTTGGCCGAGCTGGTCGCGTCTTTAACATCTTTTAGCAGGTCTTTCCCTACTTTACTCAACGCGGTCTCAAGAATGGAGAACTGGCTGTTCATGGCGTCAGCCACCTGCTTTAATCCGCTGATGCCCGCGGTAGAACCTAAGACCGCGGATACCTGGTTATAAACTGCTTCTATATTTGTCTTGATAACGGTAATAGTCAAGGCATCCAAAACTCCCTTACTAGATTCAGAACATATGACAGTAAAATCACCTTTACCCCAGCCTTGGGAGAATGACACATCGTATTCATATATCCCGGTGCTGCCGATTTCCGTCATTTTTCCTTTTGATAACTCTAATGCATTATCCGCGTTATAAACATCTATCGTCGGGCTTAAACCCGAGAAAGTACGGTATCTAATAGTCAACGTTTCTCCTGATTTCACCAGGTTTTCTGTGTTAAGTATCTGGGATTTCATTCCGGTCTCAGTCAAATCCCGCGCTTCCTGGACTTTAGCTTTTATGCCTGTTTCCGCGGTGGTTAACTGAGTCTTTAAGGTCGACTCTGTGCTGGCCAACACGCTGGTAACATGGGATTTTATATTGCTCTCTGTAGCCGCGATATCCGAAACTAACTTTACTCTTGATGCTTCAATATCCGCGCGGGTCTGCGCCGTTCCGCCGGCAACCGCGGCTTCAATCGTGGAAACTGACTGGGCAAGCTTAGTCGCGGTATTATTGAAGAACTCATACTGTAATATTTCTGAGCCCACGTCAACGTTAGCGGTAGTAAGATATGGCTTGTCTCTGTATGTAATAGACAATACGCCCGGATAAACTGTACCTGATGCGAAATTGGTATCAGCGTAAGTAAAGGTGTACGTACCGCTGGCGCTGGGAGCAACCGAAGTCAACAATCGCCTGACTGTTGTTCCGTCAGGCTCATAAATGGTAAAGGTAGCCCCGGCCATATCTGCCTTCTCTTCCGGAGTTGTTCCTATTAATTTACCTTTTCTCTGTAAAGAACCTACAGCGTTTAAGGTATCATTTCCCGGGCTGAAACTATAGGTTAAGATCGCCTCCCAGGTAACCTGGGCAGAGGCAGAGTTCTCTAAGTAACAGGTTACGACATATGGAGTAGTGCCGGTCTTAGCCGGATTCCAAGTAACGCTGCTGTCAATATAATTTGACTTGGTAACAAAGGTAGTATAAGTCCCATAAGGATACATCTCTGTCCGGGTTACAGGAGAGGATAATCCTGAATCTGACCAGCCTGATGCCGGTTCGTTAAAATTGACATCCTGTAAGTGCTGTAAGGTATCATAGTCCAGGACCTTGAAAGTTACCGTAGCGTAAACTATATTAAAGGCAGTATCGCTTATATCAAAAGTGGCAGCGTCTTGAGGATTGGAAACCCGCACCTTTACCGAGTTGGATTTAATATCCGGCAAAGTCCAGGCATAAATATTTTCATTGACCGTAGAAGCGATAATACCGCTCCAATGCACGCCGTCATCCACGCTATATTCCAATCTTACGCTTGAGATGTCGCCCCTGGTCTGCCAGGTAATATTCTGGGTGGACTTGGCTACCCAGCTTTCGTTTCCGTTAGGGAAGAGTATGTTCAAACTTCCTCTTATCAAGAAATAGCCGCTGCTGATTGCTTTAACCTCAAACTGGCCTGTTTCGGGCGGATTAACCCAGTTAGTAATAGCAGAAATCCGCACCTTTAGCGTAGGGGCGCATTTAGTGTTATCGTTCAGGAACCAGGTGTAACTGCCGGTATTCGGGACTCCTACTTCAATAAGCTGGGTGCTAGCGAAACCGTCTTCGGAAAGTTCTAAAGTTAAATTATTAGGGATGGATAACCCTTTAGAAGTCCAGGTAATCTGAGTAGTATCCCCCAAGGCATACTGTTGGCCGCTTGCAGGCGAAGTAACAGTAATCGTCGGATAGGGGACAATATGGAATACCGCATTAGAGATATCCGTAACCGCAGTCCGGTCGCCATCGCTGATCCTGAACAAAACATTATCACTGGCCCAATCAGTAGGCACTGTCCAGGTATAGGAGCCGGTATTAGCAACACCATTACTTATAACGGTCCAGTCGCCGCCGCCATTAGGGCTCCATTCCAAACTAAGGTTATTGCTGACCGTTCCTTCGCTGGTCCAGGTAATCGGGGCCCTATCCCTTCCTGCCCACCACTCTCCGCCGTTAGGCGAAGTGATAGTGATCAAAGGTATTATTATCTTAAAAGCATCGGGAGATTCATCAGTTGTAGCAGTCCTGTTAGCATCAAATATCTTAATAAGGCAAGTAGCGCTTAGATCTTCAGGTATGATCCACGGATAGACCCCGGTATTGGACACACCGGTAGCTATAGGCTTCCAGCTCGTCCCGCCGTTAGTAGAATATTGAATAGTCAAATTATTGGAGATCCTTCCGCCGTTATCGTGCCAGAGGATCTCATGCTGCGAACCTATGCGCCATTCTTCGCCGCCTATGGGCGAATCAAGGTAAAGCTCCGGCAGCGGCAGGATAGTAAAGCTCATATCGGATTTATCCCAGGTCTGCGGCCTGGCGGTATCGGTAAGCCTGACTCTCACTGTGGCGCAGACATCAGTAGGAATAGTCCAGGCATAGCTGCCGGTTGCGCCGCTGTTCGGGGCTGCT
>JAQTUD010000067.1 GCA_028710405.1 Candidatus Omnitrophota bacterium | reverse complement strand
TGTACAGCATAAAGGCCGTTAAGGGAGACGGGTATCTCCTGGCTAAAAGCGACAGTGCATGTTCAGGCCTTATCTACAGGATAAAGTTTGACGTTAAAAAATCTCCCCTCATGAGCTGGGACTGGAAGGTAGCGCAGTTCCCTGATAAGTCAAATCCTTCCAGCGCAAAAAGCGGATGGGTGGAAAAAGACGATTACGCCGCCAGGGTGTATGTGATATTCCCGAGCTGGAACTTTATGAACATTAAAAGCATCGAATACGTGTGGGACGAGGACCTGCCGGAGGGCACCATAACCACAAGCCCTTATTTCGGGAATATCAAGCTGATAGTGGCAGAATCCGGCAGGAAAAATATAGCCAAATGGGTAAGCGAAGAGCGTAACGTATACGAGGATTATAAAAAATGTTTCAAGGGTACGCCGCCGCCTGTAGGCGCGATAGCGCTCATGACCGACACCGACAACACGCTCTCAACCGCGGAGGCGTCGTACAAAAACATAAGGGTGGGGTATAAAAATGAAAAATAATAAAAGACACAGAACTTTCGCGAATAGACTGCACCTGGAGGTTTATTTAACTGTACTGGTAGCTACACTGGCGCCCTGCTTTGTAATAACAATAGCGCTTTATTACATGATCTTCAACGTGATGGCAGGCCAGTTAGCCGTGCCGGAAGCGATAGCGTACAACGTCATCCCCGCGGCAAAAAGAGTAAGTCTCATCTTAATATGGGCCACGCCCGTCACTGTATTTATAATACTGCTCTTGGCCTACAGGATAACCTTTAGGATACTCGGGCCTTTTGACAGGATAGTGAGAGAGCTGGAAGAATGCGTTACCGGAAAAAAACAGGGCCACATCATCATAAGGAAAGGCGATAAGTTCAAACCCCTCGTAGACGGCATCAATAAACTAATCGACAAGCGCAAATAACGCCCATTTACCGATGGGCAGGTTATTTCGTCATCTTATCAAACTCTTCCACTGTAATTGCAGGCAGGGTGATAAATCCTATATCAGTGGCCTTGGTAATCGCGACAGAGGCCTTTATAACATCCTTTGCCCCCGGAAAATCAACGATAAACGCCAGGTCATACAATCCCAATAACGCGTGCATGGAATCAATCTTGCCCCCAGCGCTCTCAATAACGCCAATAATCTTTTTTGTGCGGTCCGCGCTTATGCCTTTTACCGCATCGCTTGTGTATTTCCCGAGCATCAGAAATTTCGCCATATCCCCCTCCTTCCTATTTTACCTGTTACCTGAATATGATATTCGCTATTATGCCGAAAATAAAGACCTGCGGGACAGTTATGATAGGCAGCCATATAGCCACGCGCCTGCCGACATTGACCCAGAGAAGACCTATCTCAGTGTAATCAGTGACAACACCTGCCATTAGAAATATAAAAGCATTGCCAAGGGCGGCTGTCTGGCGGAATATCTCAAACGCGAGAGGCGCTGTCCCTTCTGAGCACACCTCCATCACTGTGGCAAGCCCCAGCGTGGAAAGCATGCCGAGGAATGTAGGGCCCATGTATCTCTGGAATATCGCCTGCGGCACATACGAACCTATGAGGCTTGCCAGGCCCATACCTATAAGTATCCACCATAAGACCATATTAACAAGCATCATCGTTCCTCTCTGCACGCCTTTAAGGTCAATCAAAAACTGTTGGCCGGATATTTTATACGCGGAAACCCTGGCCCTGAGGTCAGCTATTATTGAAAAATCCTTGCCTAGCTTAATGGTATTTTTATTGGTTTCGATAATGGCCTTTGATTCAAGGACCTGGTAGATAAGCCCTGTGATGATAGCGATGATGAGCGCGGATAATATGATATATAGCGCCTTTAGCAGGCCGAAGAACGCTATGAGCATCAGGGTAATGGGGAGATTTGCCCACGGGCTCGCCAGAAGAAAAGCTACTACCGCGGGGTTAGACGCGCCTTTTTTATGGATCGCTATTGAAAGCGCTAGGATGCCATGGCTGCAGGCGCTCATCAGAAATCCCAGAAGGCCCGCGTAGAGTATAGTGCGTTTATTAGGCCTCGCGAGGATGTGAGAAATATATTCCCTGGGCACAAAATGGTCTATTATGCCCCCGAGGATAAACCCCAGGACTAGCGCCCACCAGATTTTTCCCAGATACATCAAAAGCGATTTTTTGAAAGGTTCGAGGATGGGAAAAATCCCTGACAATACGCAGGCGAGGGTTAAGACAAACGCCGCTAAAAAGGTCTTATTTTTTAGCCATTTCATAAAACACCCGGTTTCTTGTGAATTTTACTATCTCCATCGCCCATAACGGGAACGAAGAGATGATTATCACCAGGCACCAGTCAAACGCTCCGAGAGGTTCGGTCTTAAAGATCTTTTGCAAAAACGGCTGGTATACAACCAGCATCTGAAGGCCAAATGAGATAAGTACGGCGAGAATCAGTTTTTTATTCGTGAAAAATCCTATCTTAAAAATTGATTCGCGGTTGGAGCGGCAGTTGAACGAATGGAATAACTGGCTGCATGAGAGCACGATAAACGCGGCTGTCCTGGCGCGGCCCAGGCCTTCTTTCTCTACAAATAACACGAGGCTAAACGCGAGCAAACTGCAGAACGCGATAAACGCGCCCTGCCATAACATCAAAAATAGATTTTCTTTTGTAATCACCGGCTCGTTTGGTTTACGCGGCGGCCTGGACATGACATCCTTATCCACAGGGTCCACTCCCAGGGCAAGCGCGGGAAGGCCGTCAGTCACAAGGTTTACCCATAATATCTGTATAGGTAAAAGCGGGACAGGGAAACCTATCAGAGACGAAACAAACATTACCAATATCTCGCCTACATTACAGGACAGAAGATAATGTATGAACTTTTTGATATTATCGTATATGCCCCTTCCCTCCTCCACCGCTGAGACAATAGAGGCGAAATTATCGTCTGTGATTACCATGTCTGACACTTCTTTGGTAACATCAGTGCCGGTAATACCCATACTAACGCCTATATCAGCTTCTTTTACCGCGGGCGCGTCATTCACCCCGTCGCCTGTCATCGCCACTATCTCATTATGCCTGCGCCACGCCTTCACTATCCTGAGCTTATGCTCAGGCGAAACCCTTGCGTAAACAGGCGTGAATTCTATTTTTTCGTAAAGCTCTTCGTCATTTAATTTATCGAGCTCCGCGCCTGTAAGCGCCAGAGAGTCATTTTTAAAAAACCCGAGTTCTTTAGCTATGGCCACAGCTGTATTCTTATGGTCGCCTGTTATCATGACTGTTTTAATGCCTGCTGTGGAGCATCTTTCAATGGCCTTTTTTACCTCTTCACGCGGCGGGTCTATCATCGCTGTAAGGCCCAGGAACACCAGGTCTTTTTCAATCGCCTCAGCGCTGTAGCTTCCAGGCACACTGTCCAGGACCTTATAGCCGACAGCAAGGACCCTCAGGGCGGACGAGGCAAGCTTCTCGTTTACGGCAAGGATATCCTTTTTATCTTTATCATCCAGTTTCCTCAAGCCTTCTCTATCCTCTATCTGTACGCAGTCCTCGAGGAATATATCAGGAGCGCCTTTTACAAACGCGATTACCTTATTACCCGCATTCCTCACGATAGTCATCTTCTTGCGCTCTGAGTCAAAAGGGATCTCTTCTATAAAAGGATTTTTTTCTTCCAGTTCTTTCTTCCAGATATCAAGTTTTGCGGCTGAGGTCAGGATAGCGCCTTCTGTGGGGTCGCCTATTATCTTATAGCCGGATCCGTCCCGGACCAGCTCAGCGCCGTTACAGAGCGCGGCGTAAGAAAGCAGTTTTTTCAGCTCAGGATAGTTTGATGGGTCTATTGTTTTATAGTCTCTGGTAAATTCTCCTTTCACGTCATAGCCCACGCCTGTGACATTGAATAAAATTCTGTTTACATAAAGCGCCCGCACTGTCATTTCATTCTTAGTGAGGGTACCTGTCTTATCAGAACAGATGACAGTGGCGCAGCCAAGGGTCTCCACTGAGGGAAGTTTCCTTATAATGGCGTTACGCTTTACCATCCTCTGAACCTCGAGCGCCAGCGCAATGGTCACAACTGCGGGCAGTCCTTCTGGTATGGCAGCCACAGCCAGGCTCACTGAAGTCAGAAATACATCTATAAGTTTATTGCCGCGCAAAACCTCCAGTAAAAATACAAGCCCTACAAGGCCGAAACATATATAGACTATGAATTTCCCGAATTCCTCAAGCCGCTTCTGTAAAGGCGTGGTCTCGCGGCCCATCCCCTGGATCATGCCGGCGATCTTCCCAAGCTCGGTAGTCATGCCTGTTTCCACTACAATAGCCCTGGCCTTTCCAGAAGCAATAGATGTGCCCATATAGACCATATTTCCCCTGTCAGCGAGCGGGACTTCAGGCTCTACTAAGGGAAGTATGGTCTTAGCCACAGGATGGGATTCGCCTGTGAGGCTGGCCTCGCTAACGCTAAAATTAGGCGTAACCCAGATAAGCCGGCTGTCAGCCGGGATATTGTCCCCTGCCTCGAGCTCGATCAGATCCCCGGGGACTACTTTATAAGAACTTACCATCTGGCGATTCCCATCGCGGATAACCTTTGAACTCGGGGAAGAAAGTCTTTTTAAGGCAGCGAGGGATTTTTCAGCGCGGTATTCCTGGATAAAACCGAGTATGGCGTTTAATATCACGATGCCCAGTATGGCGAACGCGTCCACCCATTCCC
>JAQTUD010000066.1 GCA_028710405.1 Candidatus Omnitrophota bacterium | reverse complement strand
GATCATGATGTATTCCGACGTGGTCATGGAAAAGGCCGCCGGTATTGAGCCAAAGGACGAGGAAGGTATCCGCAAGCAGCTGGAAAAGATCATGGCCGCGATGAAAAAGGATTTGGGCTATAGTTCTGATACCGACCTGAAGGTGGAAGACTTAAAAAAACTCTGTAATGCCTTTAAGGCAAAGATCAAGGAATCACTAGGTAAGGAATTTCCCGATGAGCCGATAGAGCAGGTCTGGGGCGGCATCGGCGCGGTATTTGCTTCCTGGAACGGAAAGCGCGCCATCAGCTACCGCCGCATTGAAAATATCCCTGATGAGTGGGGTACGGCAGTCACAGTGCAGACCATGGTCTTCGGGAATATGGGGAATGATTCCGCTACCGGCGTGGCCTTTAGCCGTAACCCGGGTAATGGCGAAAACGATTTTTACGGCGAATACCTGATCAACGCCCAGGGCGAAGACGTGGTCGCCGGAATCAGGACGCCCGCCCCGGTCAATGAATACTCAAAATCAGAACATAATAAAGGTATGCTTACTATGGAAAAAGGCATGCCCGCGCTTTATAAAGAACTGGTGGGTTACCGCAACCGCCTGGAGAAACATTACCGTGATATGCAGGATATTGAGTTTACCATTGAAAAGGGCAAGCTTTTTATGCTGCAGTGCCGTGTGGGTAAACGTAACGGCCCGGCCGCGGTACGCATGGCGGTAGATATGGTCAAAGAAAAATTGATTAAAAAGGAAGAAGCAATCTTGCGCGTTACACCGGCGCAGTTGGACGAATTGCTCCATCCTATAATAGATCCTAAAACCGAGCTGACCCGTAAGCCGCTGGCCAAAGGGCTTCCTGCCGGACCGGGAGGAGCTACAGGACAAGTGGTATTCTCGGCAGCTGATGCCGTGGAATGGAAAAAACAGGGTAAGAAAGTGATCCTGGTGCGTGAAGAGACTAATCCGGAGGACGTGGAAGGGATGCGCGCGGCAGAGGCGATTTTGACTGCCCGCGGCGGGATGACTTCACACGCGGCACTGGTAGCACGTGGCTGGGGTAAATGCTGCGTTGTCGGCTGCAGCGCTTTGCATGTGGAATATTCCAGCAAAGAGTTGCACGTGGATGGAAAAGTAATCAAGGAGGGGGATTGGATCACCCTCAATGGAACAAAGGGCAATGTTTATGAAGGCCAGCTTCCGATGATGGATGCTACGGCGGAAAATAAGCTTTTGAGCGAATTTCTTAATATGTGCGGCGTGTTCAAGAAACTGGGCATCCGCACCAATGCCGAAACCCCGGAAGATGCCGCCAACGCCAGAAAATTCGGCGCCGAAGGCATCGGGTTGTTCCGCACCGAGCATATGTTTTACGGCAAAGGTTCTGATGAACCGCTCTTTATCCTAAGGAAGATGATCGTTTCCAAGACCCCCGAAGAGAGAAAGAAGGCGGTGGAGGAGCTTTATCCCTATGTAAAAAAAGATATCAAGGGGACACTGGCGGCAATGGACGGCTTCCCAGTAGTCATCCGTTTATTAGATCCACCTTTGCACGAATTCGTTCCGCGCGAGCCGGCGAAATTGGAGCAGCTGGCGAAGGTTTTGAATATTAGCATGGAGGAATTGAGTAATCGCGCGGAGGCCCTGCATGAATCCAACCCGATGATGGGCCACCGCGGAGTGCGTTTAGGGGTGACTTATCCGGAAGTAAGCGCGATGCAGATCAAGGCTATTTTTGAGGCCGCCGCGGAGTTGCTCAAAGATGACAAAAAGCCTTACCCGGAAATAATGATCCCTGTCGTCTGTGATGTGAAAGAGCTTGATGATCAGTTGGCTATCGCCAAGCAAGTATATGCGGAAGTTTTAAAGAAACACGGATTGAAAAGTATAAAACATATGTTCGGCACGATGATCGAGATCCCGCGCGCGGCACTTCTCTCCGGAAGGTTGGCGGAAGTGGCGCAGTTCTTTTCTTTCGGGACCAATGATCTGACCCAGATGGGTTTTGGTTTTTCGCGGGACGATATCGGAGGGTTTGTGCCGGAATACATCAAGAAAGGCATACTCGCCGATGATCCCTTCCAGACCGTGGACCAGGAAGGCATAGGCGAGTTGATAAAAATTTCCATCCAGCGCGGCAGAAAAACCCGCAAGGACCTGGAAGTGGGTATCTGCGGCGAGCATGGTGGTGATCCGCGTTCCGTAGAGTTCTGCCATCGCGTGGGCATGGATTACGTGAGTTGTTCGCCGTTTCGCGTGCCGATAGCAAAACTGGCGGCAGCGCAGGCGGTGTTGAAAGAGAAGAAAAAATAGTATGGAATCGATTAGACTATATCTTAAAGAAATCCGCAGCATACCCTTATTGACCGCCGAGCAGGAGAAGGCCCTGGCAAAGAAGGTGAGGAGGCACGATGAAATGGCGCGCAGGGATATGATCCGCGCCAATCTGCGCCTGGTGATAAATATTGCCAAAAGATATATGCACTTAGGGATACCGTTCCTGGACCTGATTGAAGAGGGCAATATCGGCCTGATGAAAGCGGTGGATAAATACGACTGGCGTAAAGGATTCCGATTTTCTACTTACGCCGCCTGGTGGATCAAGCAGGGTATCACCCGTTCCATCTCCGAGCAGGGGAAGATGATCCGTGTGCCTGTGTATATGAATGAGCTTATCGCCAAGTGGAAGAAGAGGAAGGAGCAATTATCCCAGAAATTCGAACGCCTGCCTTCCGACGAGGAGATCGCCAAAAAATTAAAGCTGCCTCAAGAAAAAATAGAGCAGATTAATTTCTGGATGACTACTTCCACTTCTTCTTTAGACGCCCCTATCGGCGAGGAAGACGAAAACCAGATCGCCGACCTTATTGAAGATCAGGCCGCGGTCTCTCCGGACGCCAAGATCGAGCACATATTGGATAAGGAGCGGGTAAAGAGCCTGATGGAAATAATGCCTGAAAGGGAGAGAGAGGTCCTGGATATGCGCTTTGGCCTGGCAGACGGCCAGATTCAGACCTTAGCCCAGATAGCCAAGAAACTGGGTATTTCCCGTGAAAGGGTGCGCCAAATAGAGGAAACGGCCCTAAAGAAATTAAGGGGTTTCGTGGATAAACAGGGGAGCGAGCTATGAAAGAGATAAAATTACAGGATCGCGTCAGGAGCATCCCGGATTTTCCCAAGCCAGGCATATTATTTAAGGATATAACTACTTTATTAAAAGATAAAGAAGCATTCACGCGGGCAGTGGATGGCCTGGCCGCGCAATACCGGGATAAAAAGATAGATCAGGTAGTGGCGGTAGAGGCCAGGGGTTTTATCCTGGGTGGAGCGATCGCGCATAAATTAGGCGCCGGATTTGTGCCGGTGCGTAAAAAAGGAAAACTTCCCTGGCAGACCAACTCCGTAACTTATGACTTAGAATATGGCACTGATACATTGGAGATACACCGCGATGCCATAAAGCCGAATGATAGAATCTTGATCGTGGATGATCTCTTGGCTACCGGCGGGACGGTAAAAGCAGTCAGCGATTTAGTCAGGCAGATGCAGGGGAAGATCGCCGGTATTGCTTTTTTGATCGAGCTGACTGATCTAAAAGGCATAGATAAGCTCAAGGATTATCCGGTTTATTCGTTGATAAAGTATTAATAAGGATGTTCTCTGATATTCAGTGACAAGGTTCGAAGGATGTATCCGCTTAGTCGATGTGTTTTTGAAAGTTCCGCCGGAGGCGGGGTAGATTGCGTATAAGTCTACTTTCAGAAACACCAAAGGGGTGTGGGGAAAAGCATTTTCCCCACGCTTGGGGGAGAACAGCGATACCTAATTAAAATAAATCTAGGTTAAGCGTTAGGAGGGGGCTTGCCCCCTCCTAAGGAGTGAGTGTCAAAGTAATTCAAGATTAGCGGTAGATACAGCAATAGGTAATATCTGTTCACTTGCAGGCATTGAATAATCTTTAACGAACGACGCCCCTGTAGCTCATAAGGATAGAGCAGCAGTTTCCTAAACTGCGTGCGGCAGGTTCGATTCCTGCCAGGGGCATGTTTAAATATCAGTGGCAGGAAAGATAGGTTCGTCCCCCTTCGGGGGATTTCACTAAACAAAAGCTTTAGGTGTTCGTGCCAGGGGCATGTTAAATTAGTCAATAGTCTATAGACTATTGACTATAGACCCAGGAATTTACGATGTATAATCTACATTGCCATTCATTATTAAGTGACGGGGTGCTCTTGCCTTCTGAGGTAGCGGTGCGTTATCAGGCCTTAGGCTTTAAGGTGCTGGCCATCACCGACCACGCCGATTACAGCAATATAGAATCCGTGGTAAAGGCGATCCTGAATTTTACCACCCGTTGGCCAAAAAAATCTTCATTGCAAGTCTTGCCTGGCATAGAGCTGACGCATCTGCCTCTGGAGCAATTTAAGCCTCTGGCAAAATTCGCGCGCGCAAAAGGGATAAAGATCATTGTCGCCCACGGCGAAACTCCGGTTGAGCCGGTGATAAAAGGCACAAACAGGGCCGCCCTGGAGGCCGATATAGATATCCTGGCGCATCCGGGATTGATTACCGCTGAGGATGTAAAGCTCGCCGGTAAAAGAAATATCTTTTTAGAGATCACCAGCCGTCAAGGCCACTGTGAAACCAACGGTTATGTTGCCGAGGCCGCCTTGGAATACGGCGCAAAATTAGTGATCAATAATGATAGCCACGCCCCCGAGGATATTGTCAGCCCGGCGCAACTTATAAAAACGGGGTTGAAGGCGGGC
>JAQTUD010000015.1 GCA_028710405.1 Candidatus Omnitrophota bacterium | reverse complement strand
GCTGACCAAGCATGCCGCCAAGGCGGGGGCAGATGCTTCTTTGCAGGTATCGCCGTATTATAACCGCCCGACGCAAAAAGGGCTCTATGAACATTTTAAGGCTGTTGCCAGTTCGGTAAACATACCAATCATCCTTTATAATATTGCTTCCCGCACCGGCGTAAATATTGAACCGGAGACTATTGCCAGGCTCTCGCGCGATTGCAAAAATATCGTAGGTGTAAAAGAGGCCTCTGGGAACCTTGATCAGATGTCCCGTATTAAGCAATTATGCCCAGCGGATTTTGATCTGATCTCCGGCGATGACAGCCTCACCTTGCCGGTATTAGGTATCGGCGGCACGGGCATAATCTCTGTAGTGGCCAATATTGCCCCGCGTGATGTGGCGGACATGGTCGCGGAATTCCAAAAGGGCAATATCGAAAAGGCCCGCCAGATCCATTATAAGCTGTTACCTTTGATCAAGGCGGTCTTTTTGGAGACCAATCCTATACCCGTGAAGACCGCGATGGGGCTCTTAGGTATGTGCGAGCCGAGTTTAAGGCTGCCGATGTGTTCTATGTTGCCGGAGAATGAAGAGAAACTAAAGAAGGCGTTGAAAGATTACGGGCTTTTGAAATAGGAGAAGGTTATGATTAAGCTAGGTATCGCCGGTGTATGCGGTAAAATGGGCAGACGTATATTTGAACTTGCTTCTCATGATAAAGATTTTGAGGTCGCCCTGGCATTGGAGAAGAAAGGCACGCCAATGATCGGCAGGGAGCTGGGGAAGATCAAGATCTCTTCCACTTCCGACGGAATGTTCCTGGTGGATGTGTTTGTGGATTTTACTACTCCCGATGCCACTGAGATAAACCTGGATTATATCGCCAGGTATAAAAAGGCGGCGGTCATCGGCACCACGGGTTTAAGTGAAAATCAGCTAAAGAAGATAGAAGAGATCTCCAGGGTAGTGCCTGTGGTTCTTTCTCCGAATATGTCGGTGGGAGTGAATGTCCTTTTCTCCATGCTGCCGCAGATAGCCAAAAATCTGGGCCCGGATTACAGCATAGAAATAGTAGAGGCGCATCATAAGGGGAAAAAAGACGCGCCTTCCGGAACAGCCAAGAAGTTCGCTCAGGTTTTAGCTGATACTACCAACAGAGAAATACCCACGCACGCTATCCGCTTAGGTGATATCGTAGGAGACCATACTATAATATTCTGCGGTAATTCCGAGCGCATAGAAATAAAGCACCAGGCGCATACGCGCGACCTCTTCGCAGTGGGAGCGCTCAAGGCCGCCAAATGGGTGGCCACAAAACCAGCAGGCCTGTATTCTATGCAGGATGTGTTGAGGTAAAGAGAATGTTTAAACTTTCGAAAAAAATACAATCATTACCGCCATATTTATTCTTGGAAATAGATAAGGCTAAGCGTAAGGCACGCGCCGAAGGCAGAGATATTATTGACTTGGGGATAGGGGACCCGGATCAGCCGACCCCTAAATATATCATAGAGGCCCTGTATCAGGCATCACAGGACCCGGCTAATCATCGTTATGCCCTTGACCAGGGGATGCCGGCATTACGCCGCGCTATCGCCGGATGGTATAAGAGGAGATTTAACGTAGGCCTGGATCCGGAAACAGAGATCCTTCCTTTGATCGGCTCAAAGGAAGGCATCGCGCATTTTCCTTTAGCGTTTATAAATAACGCGGATTACGCCCTTGTCCCTGATCCGAGCTATCCTCCGTATAAAGGTGGGGTGATCCTTGCCGGCGGCAGGCCGTATCTTATGCCGCTAGTTGCCCAGAATGAATTCCTTCCCGACCTTAAAAAAATTCCGGTAGGTATCCGTAAAAAAGCAAAACTCATGTTTATCAATTATCCGAATAATCCCACCTCTGCCACCGCCCAGAAGAGTTTCTATCAGGATGTAATCAAATTCTGCGCCAAAAATAAAACTATTCTGGTCTCAGACCTGGCTTACTCTGAAATGGCTTATGACGGATATAAGCCATCCAGCGCCCTGGAGATCCCTGGTGCAAAAGATACAGTAATAGAATTTCATTCTTTATCCAAGACTTATAATATGACCGGCTGGAGGATCGGTTGGGCCTGTGGTAATGCCCAGTTGATTTCGGCGCTGGCTAAAGTTAAATCCAATATTGACTCCGGTATATTTTCCGCCCTGCAATTAGCCGGGATTGCCGCTTTGGAAGGGCCGCAGGGGCATGTGTCCAGCATGTGCAATCTCTACCAAGGCAGGCGTAATGCCTTGATCAAAGGACTGAATTCCCTGGGCTGGGAAGTAAGGCCCCCGCAGGCGACTTTTTACGTCTGGATCCGTATCCCGGAAAAATATGACTCCATAAAATTTGCCGCCGTTTTATTAGAGAAAGCGGATATCGTAGCTACTCCCGGTTTGGGATTTGGCAAGTACGGCCAGGGCTATATCCGTATGGCGTTGACTGTTCCCGAAGAAAGGATCAAGGAGGCAGTCGCGCGCCTGAAAAAAATATTTTGATGTTTATCTGCTATTTAGGGATAGGCTCAAATTTGGGCCAGAGAAGGGAAAACATAGAGTTAGCCGTCAAAAAGATCAACTCCTTAAAATCCACAAAAGTGATTAAACTATCCGGTATCATTGAGACTAAGCCGCAGGGAGGGCCCCCACAGCCTAAATTCCTGAATGCTGCTTTAAAGATCAAGACCGGGCTTGCCCCTTTAACACTCCTTAAAAAACTCAAAAATATAGAACAGGAATTAGGCAGGATAAAGACCGTACGTAATGGCCCGCGCGCCATTGACCTGGATATCCTGCTTTACGCGGATAAGATTATAAAAAGAAAAGAGCTGATCGTGCCTCATCCTCGGATGTTCGAGCGCGATTTTGTAATAAGGCCTTTATCTGAAGTTATATGAGAATAATCCGTTCCCCTAAAATAATGTCAGAAGCTTTAAGGCGCCTGAGATCAAAAGGTAAGACTATCGGCTTTGTGCCTACGATGGGGGCCCTGCATGAAGGCCACCTTAGCCTTATCCGCCGGGCGCGCAAGGATACCGATATCGTGGTGGTAAGTATTTTCGTTAATCCACGGCAATTCGGGCCCAAAGAGGATTTCAGGCATTACCCGCGCCCTATGCGCAAAGATATTCTGCTCTGCCGGAAAGAAAGAGTAGATTTTATTTTTCATCCCTCTGGTACAGATATCTATCCTGCGGGTTACCGCACCTTTATTACCGTGGAGGGGTTAGATAAAGTACTCTGTGGCAAAAGCCGGCCTGGGCATTTTCGCGGAGTGGCTACGGTGGTGGCTAAATTGTTTAATATTGTCGCTGCGGATATCGCCTATTTCGGCCAGAAGGATGCCCAGCAGGTAATTATTATTCAGAGGATGGTAAAAGACTTAAATATTCCGGTAAAGATAAAGGTCATGCCTATTGTACGCGACAAGGATGGCCTGGCCCTGAGTTCCCGGAACACCTACTTAAGCCGGCAAGAAAGGCAGGACGCGTTAGTCATACCCAAATCTCTGGATTTGGCCAGGGCGATGATCGAGTCGGGGATAAAACAGGCGGATAGGGTAGCCAGCCTTATGCGCTATCAGATAAAAAAGAATAAGACGGCAAAGCCGGATTATATCGCCATCGTCGATCAAAAAGACCTGCGGCCGCTTGACGGAAGCCGGATAAAAAAAGGCGCTTTGATCGCCCTGGCAATACGGATAGGTAATACCAGGTTAATAGATAATTATATAGTAAGATGAATAAACTAAAGATCGGAATTGTGGGCTGCGGGGCGATAGGGAGTTCCCTGGCTAAGATTATCAGGGAAAAATTTTTCCGGGATTCGGAATTAGCCGCGCTCTATGACGTAGAACTGGTTAAGGCCCAGAAATTATCCGTGGCTCTCTGTGGTAAGAAGGAGCTGGCGGCAGATAGCCTTAAGGAGTTAATCGGTAGATCGGGTTTTGTGATCGAATGCGCCCGTGCCCAGGATTCTTGGGATATCGCAAGTAATGCCTTACGCGCCGGCCGGGATGTTATGGTGATGAGCGTGGGAGGTATCGCGGCCCATTATAAAGACCTGATCAAGCTGGCGCGCAAAGGTAACTGCCGGGTCTATATTCCCAGCGGGGCCATATCCGGGCTAGACGCGCTCAAGGCCGCCAACCAGCAGAAGATCAGCAAGGTAATGCTTGTGACCCGTAAGAATCCGCGCTCCTTTGCCGGGGTAGAATATATTAAAAAGCGCAGGATAAACCTGGCCGGTATCAAAAAAGATAAGGTGATCTTCTCGGGTAGCGCTCAAGAAGCGGTGAAGCATTTCCCACAGAATATCAATGTGGCCAGTGTTTTAAGCCTGGCGGGCATAGGCCAGGAGAAGACGCGCGTCAAGATCATCGCTTCCCCTGGGACCAGCAAAAACATCCATGAGGTCAGCGTGATTTCGGATGCCGGAAATATCTTTACCCGCACGGAGAACATCCTGCATCCGGATAACCCAAAGACAAGTTACATGGCGGTTTTATCGGCGGAGGCAACCCTGAAACAGGTCTTGCATCCGATAAAAATAGGAACTTAAAACACGAGAGGGGGTGAAACAATAATGGCAGAGAAATTAGTGAAGTTAGGAGTAAAGAGGCAGAAGGGGTACCTTTATTTTATTGACAAACAAGGTGATGTCTCCTGCGCTAAAATGGCCCGCGGAACCAAGAAAGGCGGTGGCCGTAAGAAAGTAGCTAAGTGCGGCATCAAGAGAAAAGAAGGGTATCTCTACTTTTTAGACAAGAAAGGCGATGTCTCTTGCGCTAAGATGAAGAGGGGCGGCAAGAAAAAAAAGAGATAAGCGTCTTTTGAGGGAAGTAAAACCTTTAACCCCGTCCTTTTGGCGGAAGTTTCTTGATTAAAAACCTCCCCAAAAGAGCGGGGTTTTTGGTATAATTTAGCTGAGGAATAAACCTAATCCCTCGCCTAAGCGCTTGTTCCATTGCCGCTTTGTTTAATAAAGCAAGGAACTGCGCAGGCTCGGGATAAATTCGCAGACGCCCCTTGCGGGGCTACAACTTACGTCATAAGACGTAAGGTATGTTCCGTAAGTTGTCTGCTCATTTAATGAACGATAAAATCATCATTCACGGCGCCAAAGAGCATAACCTTAAAAACATCAACCTGGAATTGCCGCGTAACAAACTCATCGTAGTTACCGGCCTCTCCGGTTCAGGGAAGTCCAGCCTCGCCTTTGATACTATCTATGCCGAAGGCCAGCGCCGGTTCGTAGAGAGCCTCTCCAGTTACGCCCGCCATTTCTTAGAGCAATTACAAAAGCCAGACGTAGAATATATTACCGGTTTATCCGCCGCCATTGCCATTGAACAACGTACCGCAGGCAGTAATCCGCGTTCCACGGTAGCCACGCAGACAGAGATCTATGATTATCTGAGGTTGCTCTTCTCCCGTATAGGTAAGGTGCATTGTTATCAGTGCGGCCAGCCCATAGAGAGGCAGAGCGCGCAGGAGATAATAGAGAAGATTATGGAGCTCCCTGTCGGCACAGAGGTGCAAGTATTGGCGCCCCTGGTCAGGGGCAAGAAAGGGGAACATAAAGATATCTTTAGTTCTATCCAGAAAGCGGGATTCACGCGAGCTCGTGTTGACGGGAAGAACTATGAACTGCCGGTAAAATTAAATCTGGCCAAATACAAGGCGCATGATATTGAGGTGGTGGTAGACAGGCTTATTATAAAACCGCAGGTAAAATCCCGCCTCACCGATTCGGCGGAGACGGCGTTTAAGGTAGGCAAAGGTGTGGTTATAGTTTCATCAAAGGATCAAAGAGCGGATCTAATATTCAGCCAGGAATACGCCTGTGCCGCCTGCGGCATAAGTTATTCCGAGGTAGAACCGCGCGTTTTTTCTTTTAACTCTCCTTATGGGGCCTGCCCGGAATGTAACGGCCTGGGCACAAAGTTAGAATTTGATCCGGAGCTGGTCATTCCGGACAGAAGTAAGACTATCACTGAAGGGGCGCTGGAACCCTGGAAGAGGGGAGGCAGGGGTTACATACTTTATTACCGCTGGATGATGCGGGAGTTATCATATAAGATGAAGTTTGATTTTGACACCCCTTTTAAAAAATTAAGCAGGGATGTTCAGAAGGCGATACTCTACGGAACAAAAGAAGAGGCAGGAGGCAAGCCGTTTGAAGGGTTGATACCGCACTTAGAGAGGCTTTTTAAACAGACACAGAGTGTTTATCTGAAGGAAGAGATCTCCAGGTTTATGTCCAGCCTTCCTTGTCCGCTCTGCAATGGAGCCAGGCTCAAGAGAGAGGCGCTGGCGGTAAAGATCGACCATAAGAATATATATGAACTAACACAGATGTCTATAAAAGAGGCTTATCATTTTTTTGACGGCCTGCAATTAAGCCAAAAAGATAAATTGATCGCCCAGCAGGTCTTAAAAGAAATAAAACGCAAACTTTCATTCTGTATCAACGTCGGCCTGGATTATCTTACCCTGGAGAGGAGGAGCTCTACTCTTTCCGGAGGGGAGGCGCAGAGGATACGCCTGGCCACACAGGTAGGTTCGGCCTTAACCGGAGTGATATATGTGTTGGATGAGCCCAGCATCGGATTGCACCAGAGGGACAACAATAAATTATTATCTACCTTAAAGGATTTACGGGATCTGGGTAATACCTTGATCGTGGTAGAGCATGATGAGGCTACCATCTTAAGCGCGGATCACGTGGTAGATTTAGGGCCGGGGGCAGGCAGGCATGGAGGTAAGGTAGTCTTCTCAGGCGGAATAAAACAACTTATGACTGACCCTTCATCTCTGACGGCAAGATATTTAAGGAGAGAGCTCAAGATTGAGGCGCCGCAAAAAAGAAGGCCGTGGCTAGAGAATAAGTTCTTAGAGATAAAAGGGGCAAAGGAACATAACCTTAAAGGTATAGACGTAAAATTTCCTTTGGGGGTTTTTACCTGTATAACCGGGGTCTCCGGTTCAGGCAAATCTACTCTGATCAATGAAATACTCTACCGCGCCCTGGCGCAGAAGTTATACAAGTCTAAAGAGAAACCCGGGCTTCACCAGAAGATAACCGGCATAGAGAATATAGATAAGGTAATTGTAGTGGATCAGTCTCCTATCGGTAGGACCCCGCGCTCAAATCCGGTGACTTACACCGGGATCTTCGGCCATATCCGTGAGCTCTTTAGCAGGCTGCCGGAGGCCAAGGTTCGAGGTTATAAGGCGGGAAGGTTCTCTTTTAATGTCAAAGGCGGCCGCTGTGAAGCTTGCCAGGGGGATGGGACAAAAAAGATCGAGATGCATTTCCTGCCGGATGTCTATGTAAGATGCGATGTCTGTAAGGGCTTAAGGTTTAATGAAGCTACGCTGGAGGTAAGGTATAAAGGTAAATCTATCGCCGAGGTCCTGGATATGACCGTGGAGGAAGCGCTGGATCTATTCAATAATATACCCAAGATAAAAAACACGCTAACCTATCTCTATGATGTTGGTTTAGGTTATATCCAGCTTGGCCAGTCCGCCACTACCTTATCCGGAGGAGAGGCGCAGCGCGTTAAATTATCCTCGGAATTAAGCAAGCGCTCCACCGGTAAAACGCTTTATATCCTGGATGAGCCTACTACGGGGTTGCATTTCGCGGATGTGGAAAAACTTATCCTGGTGCTGCAGCGGTTGGTGGATAAAGAGAATTCGGTTATCGTGATCGAACATAATTTAGAAGTGATAAAATGTGCCGATTATATTATTGATTTAGGGCCGGAGGGCGGGGATAAAGGGGGAGAAGTATTAGCCGCCTGCAGCCCGGAGGAATTGATCAAGGTAGATAGATCATATACCGGGTTATTCCTGAAGAAAACATTGAAGAGCGATTAAAGAGATGGTATATTGTAAAAAAATGTCTAATCCCAAGCTGAAATTATTTGTAGTATTTTCATTGCTGACGGTATTTATCGCCGGTTACGGAATATGCGCCCAGGGGCCATCCCAGGAGGAGGAGGCGTATTTCGTGGCTGCCAAGGCCTTTGACGACGGATTCTATGAAGTCAGCCTGGATCTCTTTAGTCGTTTCCTCAAGAATTATCCCGCCTCTTCCAGGCGGCCACAGGCAGAGTTACTGATCGGCCGCTGCTATTTCCAGCAAAATAAGTTTCTGGATGCCCTGAATAAATTTGAGTCCCTGCTTAACCAACCCCTGTCCGCGCAGATAAAGGACGCGCTCTTATATTGGACCGCGGAGGTAAATTTCAAGGGGAACAACTTTGAGAAAGCGGCGGATTTCTACAAGCGGGTCATCGATGAATTTCCAGGTTCTTCTTACGGGGCCGCTTCATTTTATTCACTGGGTTGGTGCTTATTTGAAGAAGGAAAGTTCCGGGAAGCGCTGAAGTATTTCCAGACAGTAGAGGAGAAATATCTTAGCCAATTTCAGGCCCAGGATGTATCTTTCAAGATAATTGAGTGCCTTTATAACTTAAAGGATTATCCCGCCATCAAAGAAAGAGTAAAGACCTACCTTAAGGCCTATTCCAAAGATACTTTACGCTTGAGTTATCTCTACTTCTATTCAGGAGAAGCGGAATATTATTCGGATAAATTTAACGAAGCCATTGACGCGTATTCCAAGGCCCTGCAAAATAACGGTGATGATAAAATAAAGGCCCTCTCCAGGCTGGGGATAGGCTGGTCCTATCTGAAACTAAAACAATACAAAGAAGCCACGCAGGCCTTTATTGAGGTGGATCTCCAAGGCCTGGATAAGAAGGGCCGGGATGTTTTATTGCTGGGGAAGGCGATAGTATATTTTGAGACAGGCAAGTTACGGGAGGCCAGGGACGCCTATATTGAATTATTAAAGATGACTTCCGAACCTGTAATCTTGATGCAGGCTTATTTGGGGGAGGCTGATGCCCTCTATAGCCTGGCCGAGTACGCCAAAGCCATAGAGGTGTATAAAGAAGCCATAGGCAAAGATACGGGCAATACTCCTGCGGATATAATGGGTAAGTTACGCTATAATTTAGCCTGGTCTTATTTAAAGCAGGGGGAGTTTAGAGATGCAATACAAGAATTTCAGAAGATCGTCAAGACCAGCGACGATAAGATCGTGAAGGTCAGCGCCCTCTGCCAGATCGGGGATACTTACCAGGATTCCGGCGATTACAAGCTGGCCAAGGAGGCATACGACGCTATCTTAAAGGATTATCCCGACAGTTCCTATAGCGACTATGTGCAATACCAGTTGGGGCTTACAATGCTCAAGTCTTCTAATTACGCAGGGGCGGCGATGAGTTTCCTGGCCTTAAAGAGGGATTATCCTGATTCCAAGCTTGCTGATGATGCTACTTATGCCTTGGGCCTGGCTTATTTCCAGAAGCAGGATTATGTTTCTAGCCAGGAAACATTCCAGAAGTTTAAGGATGAATATAAGGAGAGTAGCCTTAGGCCGCAAGCCCTGTATTTATTAGGGTCCAGCCTTTATAACCTCGGAAGATTCCCTGAGGCGATAGAGGCATATAAAGATATAGTCAGGATATATAACCAGGATCTGGAATTAGTGCAGAAAGCCGAATACGAAATAGCGGATTGTTTTTACCAGATAGGTAATGAAAAGGAGGCGATGGGGCGTTTTAAGGCCTTGCGCTCCAGGTATCCTGATTCTACTTTAAGCCCGGAGGTCATCTGGTGGTTAGGGGAATATTATTACAGGCATAATGACCTGGAGTTGGCGCGCAGGTATTTTTCCAGCCTGATACAGGATTTTCCCCGTAGCAACCTGGTGGTCGATGCTCTATATGCCATCGGTTCTACTTATGCCGGAGAATCCAGATACGATGAGGCGATAGCCAATTTCCAGAAGGTAATAGATTCAGGTAAATCCGATCTCTATGGGCAGGCGACAGTGGCGATAGCGGATATTTATGTAAAATTAAATAAGACGGATCTGGCCTTGCGTGGATACAGGGATATTATCAACGAGCATCCGGAACTGGAGCATTTGATCTATCCTAAGATAGCCGAACTTTTATTTAAGATGGGGGATCTTAATCAGGCGCTGGAGACTTATCGCAGGAGCTTGGACCTGGTACCGGTCGGGGAGATGGCAGACATACAGTTTAAGATAGCCGAGATCCTGCAGGCTCAGGGAAAGCCGCAGGAGGCTATTGAAGAATATCTGAAGGTAACTTATCTTTATTCCGAGAATAGCGAGTTGGCGGTAAAGGCGCTCTTGAGAGTAGCCAAGTCCTATGAGGATAAGGAGGATTTTAAGGGGGCGGTAAATATTTACAAGAAGATCATTACTCTGGATACGCAAGAGGCAAAATACGCGCAGGAAAGAATGGATTGGATAAAGGCAAACATAAAATAAGGGAGGTATAAATGGATATCTATAAGATGGGTTTATGGCAGGTATTTTTGGCAGGGGGGCCGGTGATGTGGCCGATACTTTTATGCTCGGTATTCTCCCTGGCTATCACATTAGAAAAATTCCGCTATCTGCATAGGATAAGTATAGATACCCAGGAATTCCTAAAGAAGATCCTGGATAAGATGAAACAGCGCGATACAAAAGAAGCCTTGGCTATTTGTGACGGGACCAAGGGGCCTGTGGCTAATGTGTTAAAGGCGGGTATCCTGAAATACGACCGTCCGCGCCAGCAGATCATAGAGGCGATAGAGGATTCTTCGTTATACGAGATACCGAAATTAGAGAAGAACCTCAATGCCCTGGCAACCATAGCGCATGTTTCTCCGCTATTAGGCCTGCTGGGAACGGTCACCGGGATGGTTAGATGTTTCCAGACTATCCAGGCAAAAGCCACCAGCCTGCATCCGGTCTCTCCAGGGGACCTTGCCGGAGGGATCTGGGAGGCGTTATTGACTACGGTTGCCGGCCTGGTCGTAGCTATACCGACATTTATCGCCTATAACTATTTAGTCAGCCGCGTAAATCATTTTATTTTAGAGATGGAAAAGGCGTCTACGGAGTTAGTAAATTTCCTAACAGAGTAGAACGGATTAAGCAAAAATGGAGATTCAAGATGAGGTTTAAAGGCCGGATGGAATTAGAGCATGGGCTTAAACAGATCGATATAGCGCCGTTGATCGATATTGTCTTTCAGCTGTTGATATTTTTTATGCTGACCTCCAGTTTTATCATGCAACCCGGTATAAAGGTGAGCTTACCCAAGGCGGTAACCAGTGAAGTAGTCAAGTATGAGGACATAGAGATTCTGGTTACCGGAGAAAATGTTACCTATTTCAACGGTAAGGTGGTGACTATACAGGAGCTTAAAAACTTGCTTAAGCAGGCGGCTGGGAGAGAACAGAATATCCTGATCAAGGCGGATAGGCGCGCTTCTTTAGGCAGGGTGGTGGAGGTTTGGGATCTGGCGCGTGACCTGGGAATAGCTCAAATAAATATCGCCACAGACCAGGAATGATAAGTTCTATCTTTAAGAAGAGTATAGTTATTTCTCTGTTGGGGCATATGGCCGCTTTCGGTATATTCAATATTACCTTTGGCAGCTTAATTCCCCGGGCAGACAGGTCTAGTGTTTTTTTCTGGGGGGAATTCTTAAATAATTCTGAAGTCTCGCAAGAGCGGATAACCCCATCTATTCCGGCTCAGAGGCAGGTACTCTTTAAAAAGCCCGATACCACAACTATAGACAAGAAGGGCGTGGTTTTAGTCAAACAAGAAGGGCCCTATATAAAACCCACTTTTTACCCTCAGTTCAGCCCGCAGAAGACGGAATTTATCCAGCCGCAGGCGCTATCTTTACCTGTAGTTAAGAAAAATAAAGAGATAATATTCCATCCCTTGATCCCATATGGTTTCACCCTTTATTTTAAAGACAGGCAGGTAGCCCACGTTGAACTTCTTTTTAATACATCTTCCGCGGATATCCGGCGTCATCCGGTAGTAAAGAGGAAGATCTCCTCCGGCAACTTAGACGCGGACCTATTGATCATGCGCTATATAAGCCATTACCTTTTTATACAGGAAGCGCGTATCCCGGCGGGTGGCTGGCAGAGCGTGAAGATTGATCTTTCAGCTAAAAGTGATTAGCATAGATTTCTCTTTAGCCATAGCGCTGTATATCTTTATTATTTTAATCGTTATTTTAGCCGCTTGGCTATTTTATCGTAAGCAGAAAGAGCGGCATCTCGGCCTGGACCCTAAATACATCTGGTTTTGCTCTATCTGCTCCTATACCTATATAAATACCAAAGAAGAGAAGATATCCACCTGTCCGCGCTGCGGCAGCTACAACAAAAAGTAATTGACATCAGCGCTATTTTCTATAGAATAAAAGCGGAGGCAATAAAATGATTACTGAGATAGGCATAGTAGCCGGAGATATATGGCATTTTCTAGACCAGCAGGGAGAAGTTTCCCTGAACGCGTTGGTAGAAGGCGTAGGTAAACCTCGGGATAACGTTCTGATGAGTTTGGGTTGGCTGGCAAGAGAAGGGCATGTGATTCTCCAGGAAGCCGCGGAAGGTTATAAGATAAGCCTGAGAAAGAATGGTTAATATCAATAGGCCTAGAGAAAACGGCGTAGCTTTGCTTTTGGTAATGACTACCATTCTATTAGTGGTATTGGTAGCTAATATAGTTTTAGGGATTGTCTCCAGCCAATCCCGGCTTACCAAGCATAAAATAGGGAAGATCCAGGGTTATTACGCTTCTTTGGCTGGGGTAAACCTTGCCTATGCGAGCCTTGGGGCCGGGGTTTGGCCGATGCCTGCTGTTGCTGGTAATTATACCCGGCTGATCTGCCGGGATGCTACTTTACCCGGTTGCGGTGGCCCAGGCGTTATTCTGGATCCTAATTTCCCCGCCTCTATCCAAAGCATAACCATATATGTCCGCCGACGCGGTGCCCCCACTCTCATGCCTGGCATACCCGTTCCAGCCTGTAACCCACCTAGCCCAGCATGGGGCTTTGATGCTTGTATCCATTCTGTAGCGAATTACACCTTTAATTAGTAACTTTTGACTAATTCCTGCCAGTTCTCCCATTTTTCCATAATTGCACCAGTATAAGCTGTTATAATGTAGT
Organism: Candidatus Omnitrophota bacterium; assembly: GCA_028710405.1. Classification (GTDB taxonomy): domain Bacteria; phylum Omnitrophota; class Gorgyraeia; order Gygaellales; family Profunditerraquicolaceae; genus JAQTUD01. The sequence goes on along the minus strand of JAQTUD010000015.1, from coordinate 7,509 downwards.
CTAAGTAAGTTTATTATAATAGACTATGTCTTAGCTTGTGCTTATTTCCGACGGAGAAACAAGGGTATAAGTAAGTCTAAGTAAGTCTATATAAAAAAACACTTGACAAAATATATGTTTTATGTTTTAATTAATTCCCTTGTAAGAGAAAGGAATTCTGTATGAAGAGACTGATGAATATAGATGAGTTGGCAGATTACCTGAGATTAAAGAAACAGACTATCTATAATTGGCTGAATCAGGACAAGATCCCCGGGATAAAAGTGGGGGGAGTCTGGAGGTTTAGCGCTAGGGAAGTGGAGAGTTGGTTGAAAAGCAGAAGGCGCCTTAAGGGAGCAAAATCAGGAGGCAATCAATGAGTCTATTGGGGATTTATTTTGGGCCTAAGGTCATCAGCATTGCCGAAACAAAAGGCCGTAAACTAGACAAGCAGGTTTCAATCTCCCAAGCTACCCCTGTTACAGGTGAATTAGAGGATAAGGTCCCGGTACAGATCAAGGATATACAGATAGTGGCGCTTTTAAAGGATGAAACCCGCAAGAATAGGATAGAGGCCAAAGAAGCCAGCGTATGCCTCTCCGGCAAAGACCTGATCATCCGTACCTTTGAGATACCTCTTTTGCCCCGTGAAGAGTTGCAGGGCGCTATAAATTTTGAAGTCAAGAAATACATTCCTTTTAAGGTAGAAGAGCTGGTTTGGGATTTCCAGATTAAATCCGATAAAAAAAGCGGCTCTAACCTGGTATTCTTTATGGGTATTAAGAAAGATATCCTGGGTAAATACCTTAATATCCTGCAGCAGATGAGCCTTAAGGTCAACGCCATAGAATATTCCGCTTTTAGCGTTTTACGCTGCCTGAAACTGGCAGGGGTAGATACCAGGGGGATAGTGGGCGTCCTGGAGGCGCAGGCGCAGGAAGAGGATGAAGTAAACTTTAGCGTCCTTGAGGACGGTTTTCCTTTATTTAACCGGGATATCGGCTCCACAGGCCTGCCGCAAGATCCGGCCGCGTCCGCGCAGGGCCAGCCTCAACCGGAAATGGAGAAGTTGAAGTCAGAGGTGCGCCTTTCTCTGGATTATTATCAGCGTAAATTCCCGCAAAAAAGAATGAAGAATATCTTTCTTATCTGCGGCCAGGAGCAGCGCCAGGAATTAGAAGGGCTGATTGCGGAATCCGGCTATTCTGTCAAGTTTATAGATACCGCCAAATCTCTGGGTAAATCCCTTCCTTATTCTTTGAGCATGCTCAAAGGATACAGCGTATCTCTTTCTAAGACCATAAAAACCAGCCTGAAAGTTGATCTTTGGGCAGCGCAGCAGCGTTTAAAGACGCAGAAGGCTCAGTCCCTGGCGCTAAATACAGGTTCTCTTTTGCAAGGGCTGGCCATTGATTATAGAGTTATTTTCTTGGGTTTATTGATCTGTGGCGCTACTTATGGTTTCGGCTATTATAAGATGCAACCGCTGCAGGAAGAGATAAATAACATCGTGGCCAAGCAGGTAAAGTTGCCGTTCGTACTTCCTGGCGCCACCTACGATGAATTAAACAGTATAAGTTCCGAATATCAAGTTAAATTAGTCAAGTTAGATAAAATAGTAAAGAAACAACTTTATCTTACCTGGCCGCTGGAGGTTATTCCTAAAGTCATCCCCGAGGGGGTATGGCTGACAAGTTTTACCTTCGTTAAAGAATTGGAACGGCCTGTCCTTACCCTGAATGGCTCAGCTTACCTCTTGGATGCCGACAAGGAATTTGAGGCGGTAAATGAATTTATCTCCGCACTCAAGAATGATCCCGAATTCAGCGGTTATTTTAAAGAGATTGGCGTTGTTTTCTTGAACCGGAATACGATCGAGAGGGACTCCGGGAATATAACTATGACCGATTTCTCTATTTCTTGCAAGTCCTATCAGGAGGGGCGGTGATATGGAGTCAGTAGACCTTAGTAAATATAAGAATGTGATCTTACGCATCGTGGTGTTGGCAGTGGCTCTTTTGATCTCCCGCTCTGTTTACAATAACCATACCCTGAAATTGGAGGCGTTGAAGGCGCAGCGGGAAACAGAGATAAAGAGGAGCGGCGCTTTAGTTGAGATCGCGCAATTAGAGAAGAAGGTTGAGGCCTACAAAAAATTATTAGCCTATAGAGGCGAAGATTACGTTATTGCTATTATTACTAATATCGCCAGAGAAACCGGGGTAAAGGTCGTATCCATCCGGCCGGTACCCGAGAGAACGGTCAGCTATGAAAGAATGCCTTATAAGAATATCGCTTTTGATCTGGTACTCTCTGCCACGAATTATCATTTGATCGGTAATTTCGTCAGCAGGATGGAAAGTTTTAAAGAAACGGTCTTGCAGGTTGAGAATACCAAGATAGCCCCGGATATACGCTCAAAGGAATTGACAGTTAATTTAACTTTGAATAATATTATTTTCGTAGATTGAGGTAATGACCTATGAATAAAAAGCAGAGATATATTTTCAATTTCTTCCTATTGGCGATAGCTCTTAGTTTGCCTGTCAGCGCCTTGTCCGCTATACCTTTTGATCTATCTTTAGAGCAGTTGGAGGTCAAGCCAGAAGGTGACGCTTTGCAGGTAGAACCTATTGAGAGGCCGGATGTGCAATATGCCGCGGATGGCCAGAGGGATCCTTTTGATTCTCCTATCACAGAAAATAAGGAGGCCACTGGAAATGAATCATCCGTTACGGAAAATGAACCATTGCCTTCCTGGATGGTCCAGGGCTTAGTATGGGGCGGTAGGTTTCCCCAGGCGATTATTAATAATAAGGTAGTAAAGACAGGGGATATGATAGAAGGGGCGCAGGTGGTTAGCATTGAAAAAAGCGGCGTAAAATTGCTCTTCAAGGGCAAGAGTTACAGCCTCTCATCACCTGCTTCCGGGGGTTCTCAAGAAAATAAGTAAAAGAAAGTAAAAAGAGTAAAAAATTAAGGAGGATAATATGAAAAAGATCACTGTTTTTGTTCTCATTCTTTCCTGGTTTTTCTTTTTGCCTAAATCCTATTCCGAGCCGCCGGTATTCTCCGGAGGGACAATGCCGAACATATCCCTGGATTTTCAGGATGCCAGCCTTAAGGATGTGCTGAAGGTCCTTTCTATCCAGTCCGGCCTGAACTTTATTGCCTCAGAGGCATTGCAGGACAGGATGCTTACCATTTATCTGGATAATGTTCCTTTGGATAAGACCATGGAGAAGCTATTTCAGGCTAATAACCTGACCTACGAATTGGATCAGGACGCCAATATCTTTATCGTCAAGGATTGGGGAAAGCCTGAAGCCGAAACAGTTACCCAGGTCTTTTTCCTGAAATACGCCACAGTCTCTTCATCTTCGCTAAAGGAAGAGATGGGTAAGAACCTGCAGGGCAGCAGTTCTTCCAAAGACTCGGCAAGTTCTTCCAGCAGCGATGAAGGCAAGTGGAAGAAGCAGGATGAAGTCGGTATTACTGAGGCAATCAAGAAGCTCCTTTCAGAGCGCGGCACAGTGATTGAGGATTTCCGTACCAATAGCCTTATTATCACCGATATACCCAGCAAGATGAGTGTTATCTCGCAGGTGATCGCCTCTTTGGACCTTCCTGCCCCTCAGGCGTTATTAGAGGTAGAGATCTTGGATGTCAGTAAAAACGTGGTAGATAAACTAGGCCTTAATTATGGCACCAGCCCTTTTACCGCGGTGTTAACCGGCGCTTCGGCCGTTGTTGGTTTTCCTTTTAACAGTTGGAAACAGATTACCACCGATAGCGTAGCGGGTTCTTTAGCAGTAAATACCGGCTCTAATACTTATACTGTCGCCTTAGATTTCTTAAGGACCCAGACTGATACCAAATTTTTAGCCCGTCCGAGAATACTTACCTTGAATAATGAAACCGCCGAGATAAAGATCGCTACCAGCGAATCTATAGGGTTAAAGCAGAGCACTGCTTCTAGTGAAGGTACCGCTACTACGACCGCGGAGGCAGAGAGGACCGATACCGGCGTTGTTTTACGCGTTACTCCGCAGATAAATCCGGAGAGTGGTGAAATTACTATGTTTGTTTACCCTAAGATCGCTGAAGCGGTGGCGGGGAATTCTTTTATTAGCGGAGGCAACACTTATCAGTTCCGTGATCCGGAAGAAAGAAGCACAAAGTCCGTAGTAAGGGTCAAAGACGGAGATACCATAGTTATCGGCGGGCTCCTGCGTAATGAACTCACCAGGCAGGAGAAGAGACTTCCCATTTTATCATATATTCCCATTGTAGGATTTCTATTCCGTTCTTCAGGCGGGACAACTACCGCCCCGGATAAGAACAAACAGCGGGAGTTAATAGTATTTATTACTCCCCGTATTATCAAGGATAAAGCGGTTACGCTTGCCCGTCAGGAAAAATCTGTCAAGCTTCCAGAGAGGGAGCAGAATGACGCTTATGGGAATGTGCGGGAACTGGCGATAAATAATAAACTCTATACTTTTGAGAAGAATAGATAAGAATGTCCGATGCAAAATACCTGAGATTAGGCGAACTTCTGATCAAGGAAGGCCTGATCTCTGCCAGCCAATTAGAGAAGGCGATCAGCCTGCAGCGTCAAGAAGGCGGTCGGTTGGGAGAGATACTGGTCAAGCTAGGCATAGTTAAGGAAGACCAGTTAGTACCCGCCTTGGGAAAACAGTTAGGCGTACCTTTCTTCTCTTTGGGTACAGGTATGCTCAAGCCGATGGTTGAGCAGGGCCTGGACCATCTTATCCCCCAGGAATTCGCCCTGAAAAATTCCGTCCTTCCGCTATCACGCACGCTCAATTCTCTGACTGTGGCTATGTCAGACCCTCTGGACCTGATCCTTATTGATAATTTAAGGAAACTTACCGGTTGCGAGATCAACCGGGTCATCGCCACAAAGACCGATATTAGTAAGGCCACGGAGGAGTTTTACGGCAAGTCCGCCATGCTTCGGGACGCGGTAGAGGCCAGTTACGAGCTGACCGCCACGGAAAGGGCCTCTCTTTCTGAAGAATCCATTGATCAGGAATTGAGCCTGGATAAATTGATTGCCCGGGCTGAAGAAGCGCCGGTAGTGAAATTGGTGGACTTGGTCATTCGTCAGGCTATTGAGGAGCGCGCTTCTGATATACATATTGAGCCGTTTAAAGATAAAATATCCTTAAGGTACCGTATTGACGGGAAACTTTATGAGATCCCTCCGCCGGCAAAACACCTGCATCTGCCGATAATCTCCCGTATAAAAATATTAGCCAAGTTGGATATCGCGGAGAAACGGCTTCCCCAGGATGGGGCGATCTTAGTTAAGATAGGAGAGCGGCCCATAGACATCAGGGTGTCCAGCATTCCCACCATATACGGAGAGAAGATAGTATTAAGGATATTAGATAGGAGCCAGGTGGTCCTGGATCTGAAACAGTTAGGTTTTGACGCCAAGCAGTTGGAGCAGTTACGCCGCGGGATAAATGCCCCCTATGGCCTGGTATTTCTCACCGGCCCCACAGGCAGCGGCAAAACCACGACCTTGTATGCTATATTAAGCGAGATTAAAGACTCGACTAAGAATATTGTTACTATTGAAGACCCGGTAGAATATAAGCTGGAAGGGATCAACCAGGTGCAGGTCAAGCCTGAGATCGGCCTGACCTTTGCCTCGGCGCTGCGCAGTTTCCTGCGCCAGGATCCGGATGTAATGTTGGTAGGCGAGGTAAGGGATTTAGAAACAGCGCAGATCTGTATTCGTTCCGCCCTGACCGGCCACTTAGTTTTAAGCACTTTACATACCAATGATGCGCCCTCAGCCGTGAATAGGCTGATGGATATCGGAATTGAGCCTTTTATGTTAGCGCCCTCCTTATTGGTAGTGGTAGCACAGCGGCTATTGCGGAAACTCTGCCCGAATTGCAAAGAAGCGTACGAGCCTACGTCCGAACAGAGGAATAGCTCCAAACTAACGGCAGAGTTGATCTACCGGCCTAAGGGGTGCGATAAATGTAATCATTCAGGATATAAGGGGAGAGTTTGTGTTTCGGAGGTAATGATGGTGAACTCCCAGATCCAGGAATTGATCAACCAACGCGCGCCTTTTCAGAAAGTCAGGGAAGTAGCCAAGCAGACCGGTATGCAGAGCCTCTCTGAATCGGCGCTCAAAAAAGTAGAGATAGGGATAACTTCTTTAGAGGAAGCCCTCTCTGTAACCTTAGGAGCGGAATAATGCCTAAATTCTTTTTTGTTGCCAGGGATAGGTCCGGAGAGAAGAAGAGCGGCGCAGAAGAAGCCGCCACCCAGGAAGAAGCAATCAGCAGGATCCAATCCAGGGGGCTTTTGATTATAAATATTATCCCCGAGCAGGGAGAGGGCAAAGATTCCCAGATGCCTGCTGCAGAAGGCTCAGGCGCTGGAAAGCGCAGGCGTTGGCACTATGGCGTAAAAAATGAAGATTTGGCGCTTTTCTGCCGGCAATTAGCCACTCTCTTGGGCGCGGGCGTCACTATTTTGAAGAGTTTGGATATCATCGCGCAGCAGATCTCCAGCCGCCGCCTTTATGGCGTTATCCGGGACCTACAGAGGAAAATGGAGTCAGGGCTTACTTTCCATGAAGCCCTGGCAAAGCATCCGGTAGTATTCCCCGAATTGTGGGTGAACCTGGTAGAGAGCGGGGAGGCTTCAGGAAATCTGGCGGTAGTTTTAAGCCGCCTGGCAAGTTACTTGGAGAGGAGCGCGGCTTTTAAAGGCAAGATCATCTCCGCGCTAATGTATCCGATGATACTGTTTGTAGTCAGTTTTCTGGCGTTGACTTTTCTTACCATTAAGATAATCCCCACCTTCGCGGAGATATTCAAGGGTTTTAATATGAAGCTGCCGGCCTTGACGCGCGGGCTGATCGGTTTCAGCAATTTTATCAGAGGCAATATATTATTTATTATAATTATAGCCGTTATCGGTGTTGTGATGCTGAAAAGTTACATCAAAACAGAATACGGCCGGAGAAAATTTGAAACACTTAAATTTAAATTACCTGTTTTTGGCGATTTCTTCCGCGCGATGATTATGGAGAGGTTCTCTTCGGAGATGGCTACATTAATTGAAAGCGGGGTGCCTATCCTGTATTCGCTGGAGATCACCGAGCATAGCGTGAATAACCTGGTCGTGGGAGATATTATCCGTCAGATCAAAGACGGGGTGCGTGACGGTAAATCCTTGAGTAGCCCGATAGCAAAAAGCGGTTTCTTTGATCCTATGCTTACGCAGATGGTCTCCATCGGAGAGGAGATCGGGGAGCTGTCCGAGATGTTTAAGCGGATAAATACTTTCTATTTCGAGGCGGTAGAGACCTACCTGGCCCGTTTCACCGCGCTCTTTGAACCGCTGATGCTTGTTTTTATGGGCTTAGTCGTGGGGGTAATGGTGATAGGGATGTTTCTGCCGATATTCCAACTGGCTTCTTTGAGATAAAAAAGGCTTGCGTTTTTTTTAGTGCGTAATATAATATTACAAACA
>JAQTUD010000014.1 GCA_028710405.1 Candidatus Omnitrophota bacterium | reverse complement strand
CACCCTACCCCGAAGATTAATTGTATATAGTATAACACGTAAACTTGCCTTGTCAATGCAATAAAAAGACATATAATATGGTTTATGGCTATAAATATCGCACGACAGATACATAAACTCCTGATTAAAAATGAGCTGACCGTGGCAGTGGCTGAATCCTGCACCGGTGGACTCGTTTCCAGTTATCTTACCCAAAATAGCGGGAGCTCCCGATATTTCCTCCTGGGCGCAACCGTTTACAGCAATCAGGCTAAAATAGACATTTTAGGCATTCCCGAGACTCTAATCGCTAGAAAAGGAGCGGTCTGCGCTGAAGTAGCCTTAAATATGGCTAAAAGAATAAGAAAAATAGCCTCTTCTGATTTTGGCGTAGGCATAACCGGCATAGCCGGCCCAGGCGGCGCTACCCAAGGGAAACCCGTAGGGACGGTATTCATTGCTGTTGCAAGCAAGGATAAGTCGATTTATAAAAGATTTCAGTTTTCTGGGAACAGGACTGCCATTAGAAAACGGTCTGTTATGGGCGCGCTGAAACTATTAGCCAAAACTATGCGCCAAACGCTAAAATAAATGAGATCATTCATCGCCATTGAATTGCCGCGGAAATTTAAAGATACCCTCGCCAAGATTCAGGACCGGCTAGAAGTCTCAGGCGCCGACGTCAAATGGGTCCAACCGCAGAATATACACCTGACTTTAAAGTTCCTGGGGGAAATAGACGAAGAAAAAATAGGCAGGGTCGCCGATATCATTAAGGCCGTAGCTGAAAATAATCATCCCTATCCTCTAGCCCTCTCTTGCGTGGGCGCGTTCCCCAATATCACCTCCCCCAGGGTCATCTGGGCAGGAGTTAATAAAGGCAATGAAGAAACTACCCGCATAGCCAAAGAATTGGAAGAGAAGATCTCGGCAATAGGAATACCCGAGGAAGTTCGGCCCTTCTCTTCGCATATTACTATCGGAAGGACACGCTCAAATTTAAATATGGCAAAATTGGTTCAGGATTTAAAAGTTATGGCGGGAAACGCTGGTTTGCTGGAATTAAGTTGCCAGGTAAATAAAATCACTCTTTTTAAAAGTACCCTTACCCCCAAAGGCCCCGTCTATGAAGCCTTAAAAGAAACTATCCTCAAGGCTATCTGAAGGATCATATTAGTGTATAACCCCGCGATCAAATCATCGCTCATTATCCCCAGCGACCCCTTTAGCCTCTCCAATTTATATGCCGGATAGGGCTTGAGTGCATCAAGGATACGAAAAATTATAAAGGCGATAGCCATCACTTTAAAATCATAAGGCAAATAGACCAGCGCGACCTGCATCCCTACGACTTCATCTATGACGATATGCCGGGAATCTTTCCTGCCCAGTATCTTCTCCGCGCTCCCAGAGACCAGAAACCCCACAGCCACCAGGATAATGGTAAAAAAAAGCGCCTCGTGCCTGATAATGCCGGCGTATAAAAAAACACCTGCCAGGCTCCCGAAAGTCCCGGGGACCAAAGGCAGGTATCCGATATAAAAGAATGTCGCGATGATCTTTACTACGGCATTACGAATAACCACGCTATAGCCTATAATTTAGTGATGATCTTGCGATTCTCCCAGAGATACGATAATCCGGAATAAAGGGTAAGACCAACCGTAAATAACATCAGGAAATATATTCCCTGGCGAAAGAGCCTTTCTCCGTCAGGGTCCCAGGTAAAATAGGCCAATTTAGCTTCTTTAAGTATGATAAAACTTAATATCGCGAAGATCATCAGCATCTGGAATAAGGTTTTGTGTTTACCGGCGCGGGTCGCCGAAAGCACCTTGCCTTTGTTGAGCGCGAAAAGCCTTAAAGATGTGATCAATATCTCCCGGAAAACGATGATCACAAACATCCAGGCGTCGATCAACTGCATCTGCACAAAAGAGGCGAACGCCGCCAGGACCAGGATCTTGTCGGCTATTGGGTCCATCAGTTTTCCAAAATCCGTGACCATATTCCTCTTCTGGGCGATCATCCCGTCAAAGAAATCCGATAAGGCCGCGACGATAAAAATCACCAGGCTTATCACCTTCGCCCAAAATCCATGACAGAATAAAAAGAACATAAAGACAAACGTAAGCAGGATCCTTGCTACGGTTAATTTATTTGCGGTATTCACTCTTCAAGCCTCCCCTACTAAGTCGTACTCTAATGTGTCGGTAATCTTTACTTTGGCGAATTCTCCCTCTTTTAGCTCTCTATTGGAACGCACATAAACCAGGCCGTCAACCTCAGGGGCGTCATATTGGGTACGCCCCAAGTAACAATCTTTATCCTTGCGGTCAATCAGGACATCCATGACCTTGCCCTGCAGGCCTTCATTTATCTGGCGGGATATCTTCTGTTGCAGGGACATGATCATATTAAAACGCGCCACCTTTTCTTTATGCGGGACCTGTTTTTTCAAGTCGTAAGCGCTAGTCCCCTCTTCCCGGGAATAAATAAAAGCCCCCAATCTCTCAAAGCGCGACTCTTCTATGAATTTCAATAATTCCTTGAACTCTTTTTCTGTTTCGGAAGGAAATCCGACTATGACCGAAGTCCTTAAAGCCACTTCCGGGATAGCCGTCCTTACTCTATCCAGCAATCCCAGGATATCTTCTCTGGAAGTCTGCCGGCGCATCAATTTCAGGATACGCTGGCTTATATGCTGGATAGGCAGGTCCACATATTTACATATCTTAGGAGTTCTCCCTATTAATTGCAAAAGCTCCCTATTAACGCGGGAAGGATACAGATAGAGCAACCTGATCCAACCGATATTACTGACTTGGCGCAATATTTTTTCTAAGAGCCCGCACAACCCCGGGGCGCCTTTGGTATCCATTCCGTAACCGGTGATATCCTGGCCGATAATATTAATTTCAGAGAGCGCCTGCCGGTTAAATTCCCCCGCCTCTTTAAGTATAGACTCTTCACTGAGACTAGTGAATTTCCCTTTTATTTTAGGGATAGCACAAAAACTGCAATTATTAATGCAGCCCTCGCAGATCTTCAGATAAGCATAATGCCGCGGGGCTAAAGGAAATCTCTTATGCTTGTAATCCAAAGAGATCTTGCCGATAAACGCGTCGATCTCCGGAAGTTCTTTTACCAGCTTGTTCTTATAACGCTGAGAGAGGCAGCCATAAACGATGATCTTCTTTAACCTGCCCTCTTTCTTAAGCTCTATCAGGTCCAGTATGGCATCAATGGATTCCTCTTTTGCCTCCCTGATAAAAGCGCAGGTGTTGACTATGGCCACATCCGCCTTACTTATATCTACTACAGGATACCCTTTCAGGTTCAACCTGCCCAGGATATTCTCTGAATCCGTCAGGTTACGCGGGCAACCCAGGCTTAATATCCCGATCTTGATGCCGGGCTTCTTCATTTGCCGATCTTTAGCCCATCTGCGGTAATTATTATGTTCTTGAGCGCCTGGCCTCTCCTGCCCAGATTAGAGAAGAGCTGCCCATTAACCTCTAACTCCACCGCCCCGGCATTACCCAGAGAAAGCTCTATTTTGTCTTTTGCCTGCCAGCTCTCAAACCTCCCCTTCTCCAGGATGCGCTGAAAGACTACCCGGCCGTCAACCTTAAGGGAAATCCAGCAGTTCTCCCTTGTTTTTATCCCCAGCCTTATTCCTGAGACTGTTTCCTTGCGCGGGGCACTTACCGGCAGACCCCGAGATTTAGCTTTGGCTTTTGGCGCGACAGCCTTGCGCGCCCTAGGCTTTACTACTTCAGGCCTATTTACCGGCGCCTGCTTCTGTGCCACGGTGGCCTTACGCCGATGGGAAATAAACTTCCCTAAATTAACTACCGCCATCCAGGCAAATATAATTATCAGGACAAAGACCAGGTATCTTTTACTTTTGCGGATTAAATCAAAGAAATCAAAACCAGAGAACGCGCCTTTCTTAATAGACGATACCGGTTCAAGCGGCTTAGCCGGAACACTGGCTTCTTCTTTTGTCCGGATCTCTTTACGCGCCTCTTTATAATCCGTGATATAATCTTTGGGGTCAACCCCTAAAAACTGGCAATATATTTTTAAAAAACTTTTCAGGTATATCGGGCTTAAGTTAGTCAGGCCGTCGCCTTCAAGCGCCTCCAAGATATTCATGTGGATCTTGGTTTTTTTATGCGCCTCTTCCAGCGTCAAGCCTTTTTCCAGGCGTATCTTTTTAATCCTGCTGCCGGATGATTCTATGTTCATACTCGCTCTTCCTTGGCCCTGGCTTCTTCCAACCAGCCCTGCCTGTCTATTAATATCTTACGCGGTTTACTCCCCTCAAAAGGCCCGACCAACCCATCCTGCTCCATAGTATCTATCATGCGGGCGGCGCGGGTGTAACCTAAGCGCATACGCCGCTGCAGTATGGATACCGAGGCCTGATTGGTCTCCATTACTACTTTCACCGCCTGGTCGTAAAGTTCGTCTTTCTCTCCGTTGGCCATAGCGGTCTTCTGCTGTTCCTTCAGGATCTCCTCATCATATACCGGTTCTGCCTGCGCCTTGATAAAATCGGTGACCTTCTCGATCTCTTTATCAATCAATAGCGAACCCTGGACGCGGATCAATTTGGATTCGCCCGGGCGCATAAAAAGCATATCCCCTTTACCCAGGAGCTTATCCGCGCCATTCATATCCAGGACAGTGCGCGAATCTACCTTAGAGGCGACCTTAAAAGAGATGCGCGCGGGCAGATTCGCCTTGATTACACCGGTGATAACATCTACCGAAGGCCTCTGCGTGGCTAAAACCAGGTGTATGCCGACGGCGCGCGAGAGCTGGGCCAGGCGCTGGATAACATTCTCTATCTGGTCCCTGGCCACGGTCATCAGGTCGGCGAACTCATCAATAATGACAACGATGTAAGGAATCTTCTCCTGTTTCTGATTGTAGGCCTCAATATTTCTTGCCCCGGCTTTAGCTAACAGACGGTAACGCTCCTCCATCTCATTTACTACCCAATTCAGCGCGGTATAAGCCTTCTTGGCGTCGGTAACTACCGGGCACAAAAGATGGGGCAGGCCGTTAAAAGGCATCAGCTCCACCATCTTGGGGTCGATCATCAGGAATTTTAATTCCGTAGGCGTGGCCTTAAAAAGTAAAGACAAAACCAGGGAATTCACGCACACCGTCTTGCCGCTGCCGGTAGTGCCGGCGATCAAGAGATGTGGCATATCCTCAAGGTCGGCGACTATTGGGTGTCCAGCGATATCTTTTCCCAAAGAGAGGGTCAATTTTGATTTCGCGTTCTGGAATTCACCAGAGGCCAGGATTTCCTTCAGATAAACAAAACTGCTCTGGATATTCGGGACTTCTATTCCTACCCTGGCCTTACCCGGGATGGGCGCTAAAATCCTGACCGACTGCGCCTTCATCGCCAAAGAAATATCATCGCTTAAGGTCACGATGCGGTTTAATTTTACCCCCGGGGCCGGCTCAAGTTCGTAGCGGGTGATCACTGGGCCGCGCTCAATATCGGTCACCTTCGCTGAAATACCAAAATCCTCCAGGGTATCCTCTAAGATACGCGCGCTCGCCTCCAGATCGCCCTTTATCTGCCTGGCCTCAAAAGGAGGCGGGGAATCCAATAGATCCAGAGAGGGCAGGCGGTAATCCCCTATTTTTAATTCCTTAGGTTTTACCTGGGGTTCGGATACTAATGGCTTGGCCTTTATTTGGATCTTGGGTTTTAAGGGAGGCTGATACTCCGGCGCCTCCACCTTAGGCTTGGCAAGGACAGATTGGACAGACGCTTTAAGAGGAGTCCTGACTTTTACCGTCGCGATCCTCTTTCTAAAATTAAAGACCGAACCCAGCAAAGACTTACTTTTATCAGTAACCCCCAAGAATAGCGAAGAGATCAGGATCTCGGTAGTCAATGCCAGGGAGAGAATAAAAAATACTATAAATATGACGTAGCCGCCAAAGATACCGAAATAATGGGTGATGAATTTGGAGGAATAAAATCCCAGGAAACCGGCACGGCCGAAACTTATCCTGTCGTTAGAGCCGACAATCAGGCCGATAATGGAACTTAATGACAAGATCAGGAAAAATATGCCTAATATCCTGGGGATGCTCAGATACGGAGCTCGCTGCCGGAAGAAATTTACCCCCAGCCAGATAATAAATACGGGGATGACAAAACTTGACCAGCCAAAAAGAAAGATAACTGTCCCCGCAAGATATGCGCCAAAAGTACGGATAAAGTTTTTAGGGGGAACATTGGGATGGGAGGTGTAGATACTTAAATCGTAGGGAGTAAAAGAAATTAAGCTGGCTAAAATTATTAGGCCAGCCGCAACCAGAATGACACCGCGAACTTCATTGAGTCTTCTTTCTTTCACCTTGTTACTTTAGCCTGCCCTCTTTGAAAAGGGCTTTTTCCCTTATTTACCTTGTTCTTCCGGAGGGACTTGTTTCTTGCTCAGATTGATCCTGCCTAATTCGTCTATACCGATGACTTTCACTTTTATCTCGTCTCCGACCTTGACTACTTCTTCCACGTTCTTTACGAAGCGCTCCGCCAGCTCCGAAACACGCACCAGTCCTTCTTTGCCGGGCGCGATTTCGCAGAAAGCGCCGAAATTCGTGATCCTCTTTACCTTACCTATATAAACACGGCCTATTACCGCGTCTTCGGCAACGGCCCGGATAAGAGCGATCGCTTCCTGTGATTTAGCGGCATCGGTAGAGCCTACCAATACGCTACCGTCATCCTGGATATCAATGGTGGCACCCGTCTGAGCGATGATCTTCTTTATATTCTTCCCGCCCGGGCCGATGAGCTCGCCGATCTTCTCCGGATTTACCTTTATTACCTCTATGCGCGGGGCATAGCTGGATAATTGCTGCCGCGGCACAGATAATGCCTGGGCCATCTTCTCTAAAATAAAAAGCCTGGCTTCCTTTGCCTGCGCTAAACACTTTTCCAGCAACGCCAGGTCGATACCGTCTATCTTTAAGTCCAACTGCACCGCGGTCATTCCGGACTTAGTACCGGCGACTTTAAAATCCATATCACCGAAGTGGTCCTCAAGACCGGTAATATCCGTCAATATCAGGGCCTTGGCGCCTTCTTTGATCAAGCCCATAGCGATCCCGCTCACCGCGTCCTTTATCGGGACTCCGGCATCCATCAGCGAGAGTGTCGCCGCGCACACCGTTGCCATGCTGGATGAACCGTTAGACTCCAAAATCTCAGAGACTACGCGGATAGTATAAGGGAATTTATCTTTCCCGGGCATTACTGCCAGAAGCGCCCTCTCGGCTAACGCGCCATGCCCTATCTCCCTGCGGCCGGGCCCGCGCACGGGTGCTGTCTCCCCCACGCTAAAAGGCGGAAAACTATAATGCAGCATAAAAGACTTATACCTCTCCCCTTCCAGTGCCTCGATCATCTGCTCATCATCGCCTGTGCCTAGGGTAGTCACCGCTAAACTCTGGGTCTGACCGCGGGTGAATAGACTTGAGCCATGGGTGCGCGGCAATACGGAGACCGCCGCCTGTATCGGGCGGACATCTTTAAAACCTCTGCCGTCTACGCGCGCGTTCTCGCTAAGGATCTTATTCCTGACCTGCTGGCGCTCAAAATCATGAAGGCCGGTCTTGATATCACCGGCTAAAAATCCTTCCGTGGTAAGCTTGGTCTCTAATTCCTTGCTTAACAGATCTACTTCTTCTTCGCGCTCTTCTTTCTTGCTTAATTTATATACTTGGTTTAATTTATCTTTAGTTAATTCTTCTATCTTCTTCTGTAACACGGGGTCTACCAGCTTCAATTCCACTTTGGCTTTGGGCTTGCCAAATTTCTGCCTGAATTCATCCTGCAAGGCAATTATGCTTTTGAGATTATCATGGGCGAACCTGACCGCCTTCAAATAATCCTCTTCGGATATCTCCTTGGCCTTAGACTCCAGCATTACCACGCCTTTATTGTTGACTACCACCACCACATCCAGGTCCGAAGCCTCTAATTCCAGATAGGTGGGGTTAAGGATAAGTTCGTTATTCACGCGCCCTACCCGGCAGGCAGCGAGCGGCCCCTCAAAAGGTATATCCGATATGGATAAAGCCGCGGACGCGCCGATTACAGCCAGTATGTCCGGATCATTTTCTCCGTCGCTGGAGAGGACGATCGCCATCACCTGCACTTCATTAAAGAGGCCTTTGGGGAAAAGCGGACGAATAGGCCGGTCTATAAGCCTAGAGGTAAGGATCTCACTCTCGGAAGGCCTGCCTTCTCTCTTAAAGAAACCGCCGGGTATTCGGCCCGCGGCATAAGTCTTCTCCTGGTATTCCACGGTCAGAGGGAAGAAATCCCGCCCCTCTTTTATCCCCCGAGACATACAGGCGGTAACCAAAACCACCGTACCGCCATAAGCCACAGTCACTGAACCGTTGGCTTGCTTGGCAATACGGCCGGTCTCCAAAATTAAATCGTTTTTACCAAATTTCATTTTTAAGACGTTATTATCCATATAAACCTTTCTAATATAAGAAATAAAACCGGGATTTACTTTCTTAAGTTAAGCTTTTCCAGGACTTCTTCGTATTTCTTGATGTCTTTTGTCTTGAGGTAGCTGAGGAGCCTGCGGCGGCGGCCTACCATTAAAAGTAACCCGCGGCGAGAATGGAGGTCCTTCTTGTGCTGCTTGAAATGGTCCCCTAAGGTATTAATCCTCTCGGTCAAAAGCGCGATCTGGACCTCTGCCGAACCCGTATCCCGGGCATGGACTTTAAATTCATCGATAATTTTTATTTTACTCTCTTTTACTAAAGCCAATTTCTTTAAACCTCCTCACTATTTAGGTATTATATGTTATTTGACGATACAAGTCAACAAATTCATTTCGCGGTATTGGCGTTGAAAAATTTACGGCGGAGGATGAATTAGGCCTCTTTATAATAGTCAATACCTCGCAGGATAAACTGTTCATCCATCCGTTTCGGCAAGAAAAATTTGCGGACAAAAGATTTTGCTTTTTCTATATCAAATTCCTTACAGCAGTAAATATCAATGGAAATGAAGTTCTTGGGAGTCAGGGTATGTATAACGATGGAGCTTTCTACCAGGGGCGCCCATCCGGAGAGGCCCGCCTTATCCGGAAAACGCGTGGCATCCGTATAAAAGATATTCGGCGGCGACTGCTTCTCCATCCCCAGGTACGCCACTATCTCATCCAGGAACCTGTAACAGAGTGATAGATCGTCGCAACACCCAGGCCGGCAGTCATAAAGGTCCAGAAGAAGCTCGTAACCAAAGATAGCGGTCTTGGGCTCCGGAACGCTCTTACGCAGGAGAGGGGTATCTAATTTAGGTGCCTGTACGTCTTGCATGGTAATATTATACATAAACTAGGGAAAAATCAAATATTTTTTTTAATAATTTCTACGGCTATCTGATCACGAAAAAAGGGCAGATCTGATTATAGGCGCAATAAGTGCAAGCCATATATGTAGGCCTTGCGGGGAATCCTTGGGCGCGGATACCTTCTGAAACTTCCTTGATATCGCGCCTGACCTCCTCCAACTCCTCCCCCCCCACCCGGGCGCTGCCGGTAATCCCGGACTCTAAGAAATATAACTCTACACTTTTAGGCAAGAGGCCGAAGATATTCTGATAAGCCAATGCGTAAAGTTTAAGCTGCAGGCTTTCTTTGGCGCGCTTATCCGCGTCTTTCTGAGCCTTGACTTCTGAAGTCTTAAAATCCATAATTACCACACCGTCCTGGCGCTGGTCCACCCGGTCAAAGCGGCCGCTGATCTTATTGCCTTCCCACAAAAATGAGAATTCCTTTTCAATATATAACGGCTTGGAATCGCGCGCTCTCTCTTCATTAAAAAACTTGATCAATGCCTGTTTTCCTACCCGGGAGCGCTCCTCTTGATGTTTTTCATCCAGGAAACCCTGAGGATCAAAACTATCTTCAAAGGCAGATATCAAATCCCCCGCCTCCATCTGTTTGCCTGCCATCTTAAACTGGAAATATTTAGTCACTGCCTCATGCATCGCCCGGCCATATATGACAGTATGATGCTCCATGATCGGCACGCGCAGTATATTTACGTATTTATATTTCAAAGGACAGGTCAGATAATCGTCTATTTGATAATAACTTAAGTTGATAAGCTTTTCTGAAAGGACCCCTGTAGGTTTTGCTTTTGGGGACTCCTTCTTGGGAGCGAAACGCTCTATCGCCTCCAGGGCGCTGGATTTTTTCTTGTCCTTGGGCTCCGGAGGCTTACCCAGCGCTTCTAAGACAAACGCGCTTACCCGGCGCAGCCTCTTTCCGCCGTAATCCTGGGCAGAGGTAAAATATAATTCTTCTTTGGCGCGGGTCATCCCCACATAGAAAAGCCGGCGCTCTTCCTGAATGTGGAAATCTCCTGTCGGGAGCGCTTCTTTAATCAATATATCCGGTATCTCCAGGGGATGCGGCCGGTGCGGCCAGGGGAATTTTCCCTGCACCAGGCTGACTAAAAATACTACCCTGAATTCCAGGCCTTTTGCCTTGTGTATTGTCAACACATTCACCGCGTCGCTATCCAAATCTGCCTCTACTGTGGGCGGGTCATCTCCGGCTTCGATTAGAAGATTCAGATAATTTACAAAAAAAGTTACGCGATCCTCTTTAGCCACTAATTCAAAATCCCGCACATGGCCAAAGAACTTCGCCAGGTTTTTGATTTTGGCTTCATTCTCCAGGTTTTGATTACCAGCCAGGATTTTCAAATACCCGGTCTGGGTAAGAAAAGCGTACAAAAGCCTGCCGGTCGTATCCTGACGGGCGGTCTGCAGGAATTTCTCCGCGTCCGCCAGAATATTCTCTATTTTCTCCCGCGAATCTTGCGATACATCGGATAACTCCGGAATATCTTTCAGGTTCTTTAACACTAGATACAGGGCCTTATTCCTGCGCCTGGCGTAATGGGCGCAGAGAGTCAGATCCGAAAGGCTCAATTTATAAACTTCAGAACTGCTCAGATAATAAAGGCTCATGGAATCGGACGGGTTGGCGATAAAACGCAGGAAATTAATACAGAGCTTTACCTCTTCCCTGGCATACAGGCCCTGGTTCCCGCTGAACTGCCAGGGAACTCCTATCATATTCAACGCCTGCAGGTATGCCTCGGCGTCGGAATTGGCGCGCACCAGGATCGCGAAATCATTAAACTTGTGCGTGCCGCTTTTGACCTTATCTTTTATAATGCTGGCCACCTGATCTGCCTCAGTAGAATTGGTGTCAAAATGAAGGTGCTTTGGAGCGCCCCCTTCTTTCTCTATGGCCACCAGGTGTTTGTCTATACCTGCCTTTACCTCAAAACGTTCCGGATTATTATGCTGGATAAGCCGGTATGCCGCGTCAAGGATAGGCTGGCAAGAACGATAATTCTGAATGATGCTCACCTTCTTGGCCTCCGGAAAATCGCGGATAAAACTTAAAAGGTTGGAATAAGCCGCGCCCCGGAAGCGAAAGATGGACTGGTCGTCGTCTGCGGTAGCCGTAATATTCCGGTTACTTCCGCTTAAGAGACGCGCTAACTGATACTGCGCGTAATTGGTATCCTGGAATTCATCTATGAGTATGTATTTAAACTTCTCCTGATATTTTTTTAAGATAAGCGGATGCTGGCGTAAAAGCTGCAGGGTAAGGTAAAACTGATTCCCGAAATCCAGTAAACCTTCCTTGGCCAATAACTCCTGATACTTGACATATGCAAACCCTAATTCCATGCATTGGCTTGCCTCTTCTTGTAAGGCAGCGTCATCCGGGGATTCTTTTGCCTTTATGCTTAAATCCTGGGCGTATTTAAGGTATTCCCGCGGCGATATGTCTTCATCTTTGGCGCGGCTAAAGAATGAGATCAGGGCTTCAATAAAACGCGTGGGGTCTGAAAGGGGGCGGAAATACGAAAGTTGGAATTCAAAGAGGTGCTCGCGAAAGAATACTGCCGCCTCTGCCTGAGTCAGGACCTTAAAATCAGGGTCTAGGCCCGCCACCAGCGCGTTCTCCCGTAGGAGCCGGTCGCCAAAGGCATGAAAAGTAGAGATCCAGATATCAGTGTAGCCGTAAGGCACAAGGACATCTACCCGCTCCTGCATCTGGTTAGCTGCTTTATCAGTAAAGGTAAGCGCGAGTATTTCCCCTGTCTTAGCCAGACCCTGGGATATCAACCAGGCGATCCTGCGTGTAATTACCCTGGTCTTACCGGTACCCGCTCCGGCAATGATCAAAAGCGGCCCTTGTTTATACGTAACCGCTTCTTCCTGCTCTCGATTTAGTCCTTTTAAGATATCATCCATTATATTGTGGGTCCTGCCTCGGGGCATTTTTCGCGGGGACGCTCATTTTGCCCCAGCGTGGCAAAATTTCGCTCGCCTGCGGACCCTCGCTCTCACAAATTTGTATTAGCGGGTGAACCGTGCCCGCTCGGGTCCTCGGACGCCCCGCTCAAAACACCCCGAGTCACCCACAAATACAGATTCGCTATAGATTTTACGGTTTTTGCTGGAGCGCCCATTAGAAAATTTTCGGCCCACATAATGCGTCTTGTGTGCGAGGAATTACGGATTGCTGAAGCCGAGTAACCTTATCTTGATGGGTAAGGCACGAGCGAAAGCAAGCCGTAAACCAAAGCACACGGCGAAAATTTTCAGGGCGCGGAAGCAAAACCGGAAAATCTTAGTTCATAGCCCTTGACAAGGCTTTATTTTAAAGTATACTATAGACTCTATTCGTTAAAATAAAACCCGAAAAATTCCGAAGGAGCTTAAAAATGTTTAAAAGATGTGTTTTATGCCAAAAAGGTGAACTTACCGGAAAAATCGTTTCTAGAAAAGGCCAGTATAAAGCAAAGGGCGGTACAGGCAGCAAGATCAGCCGCTGGAGCAAGCGCAAATTCCTGCCCAACCTGCAAAAGATGCGCATCCTTATCAATAATCATCCCGCGAACGTCTATATCTGCGCCAAATGCATCAAAAAAGGCAACTTCCGTAAGGCCTAATTACCTGAAGAATATATCTTTGGCCTCTAAAAGGACTGTCGGCTCCTGGAGCCAGTCATCCATTTTGGGGGTATAAACCAGGTCAAAACAGGCCGCGTTCATCAGGCTATCTCGAAAACTCCCCATCCCAAAACCGATTATCTGAAAAGTAGCCTCTCCATCCGTGGCCCAGAATTTTAAAGTATCCCTGCTTAAGCTCTGGGGCTGGCCTTTTAACTTCAGGTTACGGGTATAGAATAATGGTTCGGGATTACCTACCCCAAAAGGCTCAAGCGCCTCCAATTCAGAGATTATCTTGGCGTTTAAATCCCCCAAACTTACCTCCAGGTCAATATCCAGGCTCGGTAGAAGATCCTTAAGAGAAAGCCTCTGGTGGGCCAGGCGATTAATATTTTGCCTGAACCCCTCAATGTTATCCTTGGCGATCACCAGGCCCGCGGCATGAGCATGCCCTCCGAAGGCATCCAGGAATTCCCGGCACTCTCCTAAAGCCTGAAAAAGATGGAAATTCTTTATGGAGCGTGCCGAGCCCTTGCATAGATCTTCCTGTAATGATATAACGATCGCCGGACGGTAAAATTTATCCGCCAGTTTAGCCGCTACTATCCCTAAAACCCCCTGGTGCCAATCCTCCTTAGCCACGACAATAATCCTATGCTCCTTGAAATTGACCTCCCTACTGATCAGGTCCTGGGCTTCCCCCATGATCCTGCCTTCGATCTTCTGACGCTGGCGGTTATGCCCACCCAGAACTTTAGCGAATTCCGCTGCTTCTTCGGGGGAATTACTCATTAATAGTTTTAAGGAAGTCTCGGCGGTATCCATTCTGCCGCTGGCGTTAAGGCGCGGAGCAAGGATAAAACTGACATAAGTAGGATTGAATTTATTTCTTTTAATCCCCGCCTCCTCCATCAAGGCTACCAGGCCGACCCTGCGGGTGCGGGCCAATTTTTCCAGGCCAACCCTGGCGATAATACGGTTCTCTCCGGTCAGCGGGACGCTGTCGGCGATCGTGCCCAGTGAAACCATATCCAATTCATCCAGAAGCATTGAATTTTTGATCGCGCAGCAAAATTTATAAGCCACGCCTACCCCGGCTAGATCCCGATAGCCATATTTGCAGGAAGGAACTTTAGGATTGATCACGCAGGATGCCGCTGGTAAGGCGGAAATAGAGGGTTCGTGATGGTCGGTTATTATGACTTCAATATTATTACGCCTTAGTTCCTCTATCTGAGCGTGATTACTGATCCCGCAGTCAACAGTGATCAGTAACTTAATATTATTCTGTTTGGCGGTATGCAGGATATTTTTAGTCAACCCATAACCTTCCCTGATCCGATGCGGTAGATAATGAGATACCTCTATACCCATCCCCGCCAATGTTTCCTCAATAAGGGCAAGCCCGGTTATCCCATCCACATCGTAATCGCCAAAGACCATTACCCTCTGCTTATCTTGCGCAGCCTTACGGACGAGGCTAAGTGCCTTGGGCATATCAGGAAAAGAAAGAGGGTCAAGTAGGTTTTTAGTGCTGACGTTTAAAAATTCTTCTGCTTGGCAAGGAGTAGTAATATTGCGGTTTATTAATATCTGGGAGAGGACCCCTGAAATGCCCAGCTTGCGACTGAGTTGATCTTGGCGTTTTGTATCGGCTGTAGCGAGGTTTAGTATCTTGTGACTGGACACCACGGTCCTCCCTTACATCTCTTGAGGACTCCTGACACCTAATATCTCTAATCCCGCGGCAATGGCTATCCGGGTCGCCTCAATCAAACCCAAACGCGCTTGCGTCAGCTCGTCAGCCTGGCCTAACACGCGGTGACAGTCATAAAATTTATGGAATTTCTCCGCCAGTTCCTGGAGATAGACGGTCAATAGATATGGATCCAGGGCCTTTACGCACGCCTCTGTTACGCTGGTAAACTGCAGGATCTTTTTCACCAACCCTATCTCCTCATCCTCTTTTAAAAACAAGAAATCAGTCTTCCTTCTGGCCTTTGGCTGCGTATTCTTTAAAATGCTGCAGATCCTGGCATGCGCGTATTGCACATAGTAAACCGGGTTCTCCGGAGTCTGTTTCTTGGCGATATCCAGGTCAAAATCCAGGTGGCTGGAGGTCTTACGCATCAGAAAGAAAAACCGGGAGGCATCCCTGCCTACTTCATCCAATACCTCTCTCAAGGTTATGTATTGGCCGCGGCGCGTGGACATCTCTACTGACTTGCCGTCTTTAAATATCGTGGCTAACTGCACGATAACAATATCCAGCGACCCTGCCGGATGGCCGCTTGCCTCTACCGAGGCCTTGAGCCTGTTAATATAACCGTGATGATCCGGGCCCCAGAGGTTGATTAACCATTCAAATCCACGCTTGAACTTTTCCTGGTGATAAGCGATATCCGGGGCAAGGTAAGTATAAGAACCATCGCTTTTTATTACCACCCTGTCTTTATCGTCACCGAATGCGCTGGATTTAAACCAGAGCGCCCCCTCCTTCTCCTCCATAAAACCTTTTTCTTTGAGGCAATCCAGAGCCTTCTCTATCTTGCCGCTCTTGCCTAATTCCTTCTGGCTATACCAGCAATCAAACTTTACCCCGAAATCTTCCAGCTCTTTTTTGATGATCGCCAATATATAATTCGCCGCGAATTCGCTCAAGTCTTGTGACTTGGTGACCTGGTGACTTTGCGACTCCCTGGCTATCTCGTATATATAATCCCCCTGGTAGTAATTCTCGGGGAATTCTACCGTCTTACCGGCCAATTCCTCCATCCTGGCGGCCACAGACTTACCTAATATATTGATCTGATTGCCTTCATCATTAAGATAATATTCCCTCTTTACGCCAAACCCGCAAAGGTCCAGGATATTGGCCAACACATCCCCGACTGCCGCCTGCCGTGCGTGGGCGATGGATAACGGCCCGGTAGGATTGGCGCTGACAAACTCAATCAGGACACGCTTACCCTTGCCTGAATCCCGCCTAAAAAATTTACTCCCCTGCGCGATAAGATTGCTGAGCTGGCTGAATAAATATTCTTCCCGGAGATAAAAATTGATAAATCCCGCCCCCTCGATCTTGATTTCTTTTATATAGTCGTTCAAAGCAGCCTGTTGAGGGCTTTCTTTTATGTGGGCTACGATATCGCGGGCGATCTCAATAGGAGGCCTTTTCAGGGATTTACTTAATATCAGGGCGATATTGGAACTTAAGTCGCCGAAGCGTTCTTGAGCGGGGATATCCAAATACAATCCTGCCTCTGGCGGCTGAGCAATACCCTGCTTTTTGATATAATCGGATAGGACAGATATTATTAATTGCTGGCTGTTATCTTTCATATTACTCAGTAGATATAGACATTCGGCTGGCAGAAAAACGATTGGGAATTTTACACGCAGGAGGTCTAAACCTTACTCTTCTTCGTAAGCCTGACCTTCTTGGCATCAGACCAAAGGCGCTCTAAAGAATAAAACTCTCTCATCGGTTTATAAAAGATATGTACTATGACAGATACATAATCTAAGACCACCCATCCGGATTCATCGTTGGGTGAAACCTTTGAGAGAGGCTTTATTCCCTGTTTCTGAAGGTCTTCCTGGATGCCTTGTGCGAACGCGTTTACCTGACGCAGAGAATCACCGCTTAAGATAACAAAGTAATCGCAAAAAGCGGCCAACTTACGCATATCTAGAATAGTAAGGCGCTGCGCTTTCTTTGCCTTGGCAACTGCGGCTATACGAAGAGCTACTTTTTTTGCTTCTATGATATCCTGCCTTGCTTTTTAAACGGTTATTTTTTTCCTAAGATCCTGTACATGCCTGTTCCGCAAGCCGGGCATTTTCCCTTGGCTGCCAAACGGCCATTCTTCATGGTTACTTTCTGCTCATCTTTCATCTCTTGAGATTTCTTGCATTTTACGCAATATCCTTTTTCTGCCATCTTGTTCCTCCTTGTTTGTTAAAGAATTATCGGTAAATTTGCATTATAATATCACAGCTTGTTTTAGCTGTCAACACCTTCGTATGCTCTTTAGTCAAGAACTTAAGCATGCTCAGCGTGACACTGAAGGCGCCCCCAGATTCGGGTTCGCCGAATGTGTCAATTACTTCTTGGGGTTCGCGGCTTGCTTGCCGAGTGCTTCTCTTCTATATCCCCCACGATCTCCTCAATCAGGTCTTCCAGCGTCACCAGCCCCAGGGCCTTCTTTTCTTTATCCACCACTATGGCGATCTGTATTTTATCCTCCTGGAACCTCTTCAAGAGTTCGTGCACCTGCATCGCCGGCCCCACATAGTATGGCGGGTGTATCAGGTCCTGCAACAAAAAGAGCCCCTTATCCCTAAGTATATAGAGCAGGTCCCTGGCATAAACTATCCCCGTAATCTTATCCAGGCTACCTTCATACACCGGGAGCCTGGCATGCCCTTCTTCCACGAAGATATCCAAGAGCTCCTGCGCCCCGGATTTTATATCTACCGCCACCATCTTATCTTTAGGAATCATTACATCGGATACTTTTATATCCCCGAACTCAAAGATACGCTGCAGCATCCTTCCTTCCTGGGCGCTTAAGAACCCCTCCTCCTGGCCTATCTCTACCAAGAGACGCAGCTCCTCTTCAGTTATTAGCGGAGACCTCTTGCCCGGCTTGATCCTGAATATCTTAATCAGGAAATTACTTATGCCTATAAATATATTAAGGAGAGGACCGAATATCCTGATAAGGGCTTCCATAACCGGGGCGATCAGGATAGCGATACGTTCCGTATATTTAGTAGCCAGGATCTTAGGGGTTATTTCACAGAAGATCAGGATAAAAAAAGCGCAGGTAAAAGTGGATATGATGATCCCCCATTTATAGCCAAAGATCAAAACACATATCCCGGTGATAATTGCCGAAATCGCGATATTTACGAAATTATTTCCCGTCAGGATTAGGACAATGAATTTATCCAGCCTGGTGATTATCCCCTGGATACTCTTGGAATTCCTGACCCCCCGGGCCAGCATATGGCGCAGGCGTATCCTACTTAGGCCGATTATGGATGTTTCAGAGGCGGAGAATAAAAAAGATAAAGCGGCTAATATTATAAGCAGAGGTAATATGAAAGATAAGTGGAATATCTCCATCAGGCCCTAATTTATGCGTAGTTGGTTGTATATACTCTGTTCGCTCTCTTTAAGCGGCCCGATGAGCGCCATGTTCAACCGCTCTTGCCGAAATATCTGCCGGGCAGCCTGGCGGATATCCTCCCTCTTGACCTTCCTTACCTCTTTTGTGATTTGCTGTAGAGAATAAGCCGTATCCAGGGATGCCGCGGATTCCCCTATCCAAAGCATATGGTCCATAGTATCTTCCAGGGCAAGCATCAACTGCCCCAGGTAAAACTCCCTGGCGCGCTTAAATTCATCACTAGTAACTAAATCCAGGCTGGCCTTCTTTAATTCCGCCAGGATTAACCGCACCGTCTCTTCTACATTACGGTTATCAATACCGGCGTGCACGATAAAAGAACCTGTATCCTGCAAGCGTTTGATAGTCGTGCCGATCTCATAGGCCAACCCCCTCTTCTCCCTTAATTCATGGAAAAGCCGGCTGGACATATTCGCCCCCAATATTATATGCAACATGCCCAGGGCATGTTTCAGAGGATGCTCTCTCTTCAGGGCATGAAAACCCATGGCCATATGCGTCTGCTCGGTATCCTTATGGAAGATCTTCAGCCGCGGGGCATCCTGCTTCTCCAAGGCGCCCTGGAAGGAATTTTTCTCTTGCTTCTTAAGCAGCTTGGAACGTTTTTGCGCCGCGTTTAATAACTGCGTGTATTTAAGGGACCCGGCGGCGCTGATAATGATATTGGAAGCGGTGTAATATTTCTGCCTGAATAGGTCCAGCTCCTTCCTGCCTATGCCGCTTACTGACTCTACCGTGCCTATTATCGGGGCCCCTACCGGCTGATCCGGCCAGAGCAGCTCATCCAATAACTCATGCACATAGCTCTGAGGCAGGTCTTTATACATCTTTATCTCTTCCAGGATCACCTGTTTCTCTTTTTCTACTTCATCCTCCGGGAGTGCCGGGTTAATCACCATATCCGAGAGGATATCCAGGGCAAGTTCCAGGTAGCCCGCCGGGATCTTAGTCATATAACAGGTCAGTTCGTCGGAAGTAAAACCGTTTAATGAACCCCCTACCCCTTCAATTGATTCCTTGATCCGGCGGCAGGAATATTTTTTCGTGCCCTTAAAAAGAAGATGCTCCAGGAAATGGGCGATGCCCTTATTCCCAAAACCCTCGTATCTTCCGCCGACATTGATCCATATCCCTAAAGCCAGGGATTGCCTGCCCGGCATATGGTGGCTGATTATCCTCAACCCGTTATCTAAGGTGGCCTTCCTATACATGGATCATCCTTTCAAGCTCAAGACAAACTTACTTACTGTCTGAGTTAAACCTGTCCGATGGATATTTTCCTTTATCTTCTGAACTATGGCGCTGCCCACGATCACCCCGTCGGCAAAACGGTTTATATCCCTTGCCTGAGCGGCTGTGGAGACGCCAAATCCCACACAGAGCGGCTTTTTGGTCAACCTTCTGATCGCCTTCAGGTTATCTATCAGGTCCGCGCTCAGGCTGGTGCGCGAGCCGGTAACACCGGTCAGGGAAACGTAATAGATAAATCCCCTGGCAGACTGCGCGACTCGCCTGATACGTTCTTTAGAGGTAGTAGGTGAAATAAAACGGATAATATCTATCTTATGTTGATCAGCTAATTTATTTATCGTCGCTGATTCCTCCGGAGGCAGGTCAGGGATGATCACCCCGTCCACCCCACAGGCAACACAGGCCTGGATAAACTTTTCCTCCCCAAAACAAAAAACCGGGTTGTAATAAGTCATCAGACATACCGGGATATCCGTCTGGCGGCGCGCCCTCTTGACCAGGGCAAATATTTGGCTCAAATGCGTATTTTTCTCCAGCGCCTTCTGCGATGATTCCTGTATCATTGGCCCATCAGCTAAGGGGTCAGAGAAAGGAACTCCCAATTCCACAATGTCCACCCCTACCTTATCAAACTCAAGGAGCAATTTTTCTGTGGTCTTCAGATCAGGATATCCGGCGGTGATAAAGGCGATGAACGCCTTTTTTTTACCCCTTCTTAATTCTGTAAATTTTCTTTCGATGCGGTTCATAATTTTAATCGTTGAACTGCGGTTTCCGTATCCTTATCCCCCCTGCCGGAAAGACAAAGTATGATGATCGAATTCTTTTTTATCCGGCTCTTTAATTTCTTCAAATAAGCTATGGCATGCGACGGCTCAAGCGCGGGAATAATTCCTTCAGTCTCAGAGAGCAGTTTAAAACCCTCCAGCGCTTCCTGATCATTTACCGCCGCGTATTTAGCCCGGCCGATCTTTTTATAATAAGCGTGCTCCGGACCCACCCCGGGATAATCCAGGCCCGCGGCAATAGAATGCGCTATCTTGACCTGGCCGAATTTGTCCTCTAAGAGCATGGATTTTGAACCGTGTAATACTCCGGTTGAGCCGGCGACCAATGTAGCTGAATGCCTGCCACTTGATAGACCTAACCCGGCAGCCTCTACTCCGATAAATTTTACTTTTTTGTCCGGAAAGAACGCGTGGAATAACCCCATGGCATTACTCCCCCCTCCCACGCAGGCAACCAGATAA
>JAQTUD010000065.1 GCA_028710405.1 Candidatus Omnitrophota bacterium | reverse complement strand
GCAGGGTGGTTTCTACATCGGCACTAAATCCCGTTAAATGCGCAGGTAGGTCCACGGCAGAGCTATTGTTGATATTCACATATTCGGGATTTACCGTAAATTTTACCGGTAGCCTATCGTATAATTTCAGGTTATACGAGTAATTTAGTTCTGATCTGGTGAGCTGCACCTTACCGGGCTGCGCCTTAAGACTTCGCCCGGCAGTGTACCTTACGTAAGAATCGGTTTCGTTAGCAAAATCATCTTCTTCTGCGGCCTGCGCGCAGGCAGGTAATAAGCACAACGCCGACAATAAGAAAAATCCGGACAAAGAACGGTTTATTCCCCTCATCGCAGCACCTCCCGCTAAAGGATCTTTATTCCACGGGAGTAATTATATACGCAAACCTGTGCTCATGACAAGGGTTTTATTGATTTGAAATATTCCGGTCAATAGAAAATGATCCTCCGCCCTTGATCATTAACGCTACCGCTATGGCAATCGCGAGAAGATGATATTCGAAACCTTCGCCTGCCTGCGCACCTGACCAATTCATGAAGAAACCGTATTTTGCATGCACCATGTATATGGCGACGGCCATGACCACGGCAATGCCAAAAGCAGCGACGCGGGTAAATAACCCTAAGACAAGGCATATAGAACCGATAAACTCAGCTGCTATGGCAAGTAACGCAAAAATGATCGGGATATGCATCCCTTGCGTAAAACCGTTGAGTGTCGCGCTGAAACCATGCCCCCCAAACCAGCCCAATACCATCTGCGCCCCGTGCGGGAAAAAGGCTATGCCCAGCATCAGCCTAAGCAAGAAAACTGCAAGATCGTCTTTTGTTTCAATAAGATATCTAAACATGGGTCTCCTCCTTATTGGGAAGGCAAAAGTATGCCTCCGGAAACTATTAATTTTATACCTTCCTCCGCGGATATTTGCAAGAACTTTACATCCTTTTTGGGGACCAAAATGAAAAATCCGCTCCATGGGCTGGGAGTTGATCCGATCAGTACGTGCACGAGTTCTTGCCCTATTTTTTCCTGAGCCTCTTTAAAACTATCGTTTGTTATGAAGCCTACTGACCAGATCCCTTTTGAGGGATATTCTACCAGCACCACCTTTTTGAAAGCAGCCTTATCCTTGGAAAAGATGAAGCCTATTATTTGTTTGATCGGCGGGTAAATTTGTCGAATGCCCGGAAATTTCGAAAACCACCGCTCAATTGCAGGTAATACATTCTTGCTCAAAAGATGCGAAGAGATAAAACCGATCAACAAAATCAGCAGTATCCCTAAAATAAAACCCACCCCCGGGATGGAAAACCCGAATTTCGTTCTCAAATAAGCGTTTATGACAATACCGAATAAACCATCTATCAATTTAAATATTACATAAAATATGTAGAGGGTAAGAAATACCGGAAGGCTTATAAAAAGCCCGGTAAAAAAATAACGCCTTAGTCTGTTCATAGGAATACCTCGCTAAAAAAATCTTTCATTGCCTGCCAGGAACGCGCATCCCCTTTATTAAAATTTAATAAAATCCTCTTTGCGGGCGTTGCAGATAGGGCATTTATCCGGCGCCTCGCCTTCCAGGGTGTATCCGCAGACCTTACAGACCTGTATCGGACCGATATTTGCATCTTCGCCCGTATCAACTGCCGCCTGCACCTTTTCAAAAAGCTTTTTGTGCATCTTCTCCGCCCTGTATGACCATAAGAAACTCCTCTCGGCTCCTTTTTCATCCTGGGATTTCGCGATCTCGATGTAGGCGGGATACATCTCTTCGATTTCAAAAGTCTCTCCGGCGATAGAAAGCTCCAGGTTTTTCTTCGTATCTCCGGGCCCAAACGCAGCCATGCTGTTTGCCACGAACCCTCCGTCAAGATGCTTCAGCGCCCGATAATGGCCTCCGGCGTGGACATATTCGGCGTGCGCGACCGCGCGCCATAACCTGGCTGTTTCGTTGAATTTCTCCTTCTCTGCCTGATCGGCAAAATGCAGATACCTCATATGCGCCTGGCTCTCTCCTCCGAACGCATTAATAACGTTTTGTTCGGTCATCTTCATCATCTTGATCCTCCTATTTCTTCAATCCGGGCAACTCATAATTCCATCTTCTTTCCGCGCATCCGCACCCTGGTTTTTATACTACCCTTAATATTAAAAAAGGTAAGCGTCTGATTCCTCTAATTATTGACTTTTATCTACGGATAAAATCCCTGAAACCTTTTGCAATATGAAACATCTAAAATTTAGAAAGAGGAAAAAGGGAATGAAGAACAGGCTTATTCCTGCGATGGTTGGCATTTTAGTCCTGGCATTCGCTGGCCAGGTATGGGCTCGCGATTTCGACCGGGATCACGATAGAGACTGGGATCACGATAGAGGCCGAGATCACGACCGAGGCCATCATTATTACGAAGACCATCGCGGACATTCATTTCTGCATTTTTATTATTACTCACCGGATTACACTTATTATTATAGAGATTATCCCGTCTATACTCAAAGTCCGGCGGTGTATAGCGGGTTATCTGTAATCGATATAGTGAACATGGCCACCCGGGGGCTTCCGGACGATGCGATCATTAATGAGATCATCAGAACCAGGTCTTCGTTTAATTTGACCTCGGAAATTGTCGCATATCTGAAGAATAATCGCGTAAGCGACAGGGTTATTGATTTTATGCTCACTACCGGAAGTTCCGGCAGCGCGAGCTGAAAGTTACGCTACTTGCCTGCTCTCCGAAACCCGTGAGAGTTCTCACCTCCCAAGACGAGGAAGTAGGAGACAGGCATTTAGTTGGGGGGTTGACATGAGGGTCGATTTCGTGATATCATAAATTGTGCCTGAAAACGAGAAGATTACTTACGGGATTGACCCTTATAACAGGATAATACTCCCCCGCTTCAGGACGATAATTGACGGGGAATTCAAAGTAAGCAAGAACAATGTTCTTACTTACCGCGTAAAGAAGCCCTCCTCTTCCCCGCTCCAAGAACTCAAGCTCTCCGGAAATTGGTCCCTGGATAAAAACCACAACCTTGTGTTAACCCTGGATAAGGAAAACAACCAGCGCAAAGGTGACAGGCTTACCCTGGAAGGCGAGATCATTGACGCCTCCGGCAATGAACTGGTATTTAGCCTGGCTACCAAATATGCCGGAGGAAAAACGCACTTCTATCTGATCAGGCTGGAAGGCAAATGGCAGGCAGACAGATATAACCGCCTGGGCTTTCTGGTTACTAAAGACTCCGGATTACCGGATGAACTCACCCTGACCGGCTCCTGGGAGATAAACCGCAAGAACCAGATCATCTACTCCTATACCAAAAGCGTCCTGAAGACAAGGACCAAGTTGACCCGCTCCCTTATTTTTAAAGGCTCCTGGGATATCAGCGAAAGAAATCGGCTTTCTTATACCCTGGATAAAGGTACGGATTCCGGTTTTGCCTTTAAGGTGGCTCTGGGGAAGCCCGCAAAAAAAGGAATGCAATATGAGCTAGGCGTGGGCAGGGAAGGCGCTAAAAAAAGATACCTCATCTTTGGCTCATGGAAGATCAACGAAAGGCTTGGTCTGATATTTGAGATGCCCGGGGCAGGACAAAAATCCAGGGATTTCGTATTCGGGGCTAACTGCAGACTAGACAAGAACTCTAATCTGGAATTAAGGCTAAAGGATGCCCGGCAGAAGGACCTGGGGATGGAAATCAAGCTATCCCGGAACTTTCTAAACGGTGTGGGAAGTGAATATATAGAAGCGCTTAAACAAGGAGAAGAAATATCTCTTATTGCCGGAATGGGTTTCAGGTGGTAAGATTATTGACATGCATGCCCTGACTTTCATAATCATAAGCCTGCTTGTTTTCGCGCTGGCCTACAGGTTCTACGCCAAATTCATTATTACCAAGGTCCTGGTCCTGGATATACTGCGTAAAACCCCGGCCCATGCCTTGCGCGACGGAAAAGACTATCATCCCACCAACAAATTCGTGCTTTTTGGCCATCATTTTGCCGCCATCTCCGGAGCCGGTCCGCTGGTCGGGCCGGTCCTGGCAGCGCAGTTCGGCTTTCTGCCGGGCTTTCTCTGGATCCTGATCGGTGCGGTCTTAGGCGGTGCAGTGCACGACATGGTCATACTCTTTGCCTCCGTAAGGCTAAAGGGAAAGTCTTTAACGCGCCTGGCCCAGAAACACATAAGCAGCACGGCAGGCATCGCCACCGGATTTGCCATACTCTTTATCATTATTACCGCGCTGGCAGGCCTGGCCCTGGTAGTAGTGAACGCCTTGAATGAAAGCTCCTGGGCAACATTTACCATTGCGGTAACTATCCCTGCCGCGCTGATCGTAGCTTTATATATGTATAAACTCAGGCCGGGAAAGATCATAGAGGCCTCTTTGATAGGCGTAGCCATAGTTACCGCCGGAGTCGTAATAGGCGAGCCCTTATCAAAAACAGCCTTTGGCTCATATTTCCTCTTTTCAAAACCCGCGCTTTCTATAATACTCCCTGTCTACGGCCTGATCGCTTCCATTCTACCGGTCTGGCTACTACTTTGCCCGCGGGATTACTTAAGTTCCTATATGAAGATAGGGACCATACTCCTGCTTATCGTAGGTATATTCGTGGTAAATCCGAAGATACACATGCCGATGATCACTTCTTTTGTCAACGGCGGAGGCCCGATCATACCGGGCAAGGTCTGGCCATTTGTCTGCATCACTATTGCCTGCGGAGCAATCAGCGGATTCCATAGCCTGGTGGCTTCCGGGACTACGCCCAAAATGATAAATAGTGAAGCCGATATACGTTTTATCGGCTATGGGGCAATGTTGGTTGAGGCGGT
>JAQTUD010000013.1 GCA_028710405.1 Candidatus Omnitrophota bacterium | reverse complement strand
AACGCTTGAACCTATTCTTAAAGAGCACGCTTTTTTTAAGGGCCTCCCCCAGGAATACATTGATTTTATGGTAGGTTGCGCCACCCATGTGGTATTTAAGGCCGGAGATGTTATCCTAAAGGAAGGAGAACCCGCGGACAAATTTTATCTTATCCGCAGCGGCAATGTCACTATTTACATAGACAAGCCTAATTATATTGCCATACAGAGTATCCACTCTGGCGATATCCTGGGCTGGTCCTGGCTTGTCCCGCCGCATCAGTACCGTTTTAGCGCAAAGGCCGCGGAAAATACCCGGGCAGTGGCGTTGGACGGAAAATGTTTACGGGAAAAATGCGAGAAAAATTCACAGATGGGATATGACCTGCTAAAAAGATTGATGAGCGTTTTTACCGCCCGCCTGGAAGCCACGAGGCTGCAACTTCTGGATATTTGTAATATTCATAAAGAATAACAGGAGAGATGATGATTACAGGTTTCAGGCGTGCCGCGGCGCTGGCCAGGGGCATGATTGTAATTAATCCGGAGGAAATATGTTCAGAGAAAAAATCAAAGTCTTAGACTGCACTATTCGCGACGGCGGGCTGATCAACAATCATGATTTTGACCTGCGTTTTGTGCGCGAAGTTTATAAAGCGCTCTCTGGGGCGGGCGTGGATTATATGGAGATAGGATATAAAAATTCCAAGAGGCTCTTTAACCCCAAGGAATTCGGTAAATGGAAATTCTGCGAAGATGATGATATCAAAAGGGTGATCGAGGGCATTGAATCTAAGACCAAGATATCCGTTATGGTGGATGTGGATAGGGTGGATATTGAAGACATCAAGCCGCGTAAAGAAAGCCCGGTGGCGATGGTCAGGGTGGCATCTTATGTTAAGGATATCGATAAAGCTATTTTTCTGATAAACCATTTCGCGGATAAGGGATATGAGACCACGGTAAATATTATGGCTATCTCCCGGGCCCTGGATAATGAGCTGACCGAGGCCCTGGAACAGCTGGAGAGGGAGAGTAAGGCTAATGTGGTATATATCGTGGACAGTTTTGGGGCGTTGTATCAGGAGACTACCGAGTTCCTGATCAAAAAAGCCAAAAGTATCATCAAGACCAAAGAGATAGGGATCCACGCCCATAATAATCAACAGCTTGCTTTTAGTAATACCATTGAGGCGATCATCCACGATGCCAATTTTGTGGATGCTACCGTTTATGGCCTAGGCCGGGCCGCGGGGAATTGCCCGTTGGAACTGGTTCTGGGATTTTTAAAGAACCCCAAATTTGATATCCGTCCGGTCCTGGACCTGATCTCTAAAGAATTTATCCCCCTGCGCCAAAGAATAGAGTGGGGTTATATAATACCTTATGCCATTACCGGTATTTTGGATGAACATCCCCGCGCGGCAATGGCCCTGCGCGAGAGCGACAAGAAGGAGAATTACCGCGAGTTCTATGAGAGTTTGGTGGGTGAGGATGAGGAGTAAGAGATGAATGTGGCAGAGTTTAAAAAACAGCCTGTTTTAGGTATTGTCCGCGGCGTAGAGGCTGAACATATTGAACCATTAATCGAGGCGGTCGTCGCCGGCGGGCTAAAGACTTTAGAGATAACCATGAATACCAGGGGCGCGGCAGAGTTGATCCGTAAGGCTGTGCAGGCAGCGCGGGGGCGCCTGATCCTGGGGGCGGGGACTGTTTTAGATATGGATAGCCTGAAGTCGGCGCAAGATGCCGGTGCTACTTTTATGGTCATGCCGGTCTTGGTTAAAGATGTATTAGCATATTGCGTAAAAAATAAAATACCCGCTTTCCCCGGAGCGCTTACCCCCCAGGAGATCTATCAGGCCTGGGAGCAGGGTGCGACGATGGTGAAAGTCTTTCCCGCTAAATTCTTTGGCCCGGAATATTTCCGGGAAATAAAAGGCCCCTTTAATCAGGTTGAACTTCTTGCCTGCGCGGGAGTAACTCCCCAGAACATGCATGAATATTTTTCATGCGGGGCAAGCGCTGTGGCCTTTGGGGCAAGCGTTTTCAGGAGAGATTGGCTGCAAGAGGGTAAATATTCGCTAATTGGCCGCTCTATAAAGGAGTATCTGTGCCAGTTGCCTTAAAAAGAGGCTTTAAAAATGTAACTGACCCGGTCATCCTCTAATTGTGGCCTTCCTTTGATGCTAAAAACCTGCACTTTAAATTTGTCGCAGACTTTACCTTCTACCTCTTTGGCTTTATAATATGGAGACCACACATCCGTCCTGAACGCTTCCGTCCACTTGGCGCGGATTTCTTTCTTTTCATCGATTCGGGGTATATTATAAAGGTGTTTGAATATTTTCTTTGAGGTCTTTTCTTCTTCTATCGTTTTTGCGCTCGGCTGTTCTATCGAGGTAATCTGTTTCGAAGCGAGGGCAGGCAAAGCTAGGCAGGGGGGTTCCTGTTTATTCTGGATAAAAGGTATGCTTTGGGCGTAAAGGGGGACGGCGAAAGAGATAACCAGACCAGCAATCATCAGTGATTCGGCCTTGCCGCGCATTTTTGAATATCCTTTTGGTTTTTGTGCCCATAAACTATAATTCTTTTCTTCTAATTAAAATATGCCATATAATATTGCTTTATTCAATAGCCGCAGAAACAATAATTTTAGCGAATCTGGCGTACCGATATGCTTAAAATAGGAACACTGGAATTAAAATCCCGTCTTATCCTGGCTCCGATGGCAGGAGTGACGGACCTGCCTTTTCGTCTGTTGGCGCGCCGTTTCGGCTGTGAATTTGCTTTTATTGAGATGCTTAATGTACGATCTCTGGGCCATAAAAGCAGAAGGACCCTGGAGATGCTTACTGTGGACGCGCAAGATAGGCCTTTGGGTGTACAGATATTAGGTAAGGAGCCCGGGTTTATCTTGAAAGGCCTGGATGTATTAAGGAAGTATAAGTTTGAGCTTTTGGATTTTAACTCTGCCTGTCCTGCCAGGAAGGTGGTGCGGCGGGGAGAGGGGGCGGCTCTTATGCGTGAGCCGAAAAAATTACAGAAACTTCTTAAGTTAATAGTCAAGGAATCTCCTGTGCCGGTTACGGTCAAGATCCGTTCCGGCTGGGACGAGAAATCAATAAATGCCCGGGAAGTGGCTCTTTTAGCCGAGGATGCCGGAGTAAGCGCGGTATTTATCCATGGCCGGACCAGGATGCAGGAGTATGGCGGCAATGTGGAATATGGGGTGATCCGTAAAGTAAAAAAAGCCCTGAAGATCCCGCTGGTCGCCAGCGGCGATATCTTATCCGCGCAGTTGGCCAAAAGGATGTTTGATGAAACCGGCTGTGACGGGCTGGCCGTTGCCCGCGGGGCATTAGGAAATCCTTGGATATTCCGTCAGATAGAGGATTTTTTAAAGAGTGGAAAGCTCCCCCCGGAGCCGGGAAAAGAAGAGATTGTCAAAGTGATGCTTGAGCATCTTCGCGCGAATACGGATTTTTATCCTGAAGATGTAGGGGTAATGAAGTTCCGCAGGTTTTTCTGTTGTTATACCAAGGGTTTTCGTAAAGTCAGGCCGCTCAGAGAGAAGGTGTCTCGGGCAAAGGCCAAGAAGGAGATGGAGGGGATTATATTGGGGTGTAAGGGGTTGGAGAGGGTAATCCCTCGTCAAAGCGCCGCAAAAGTTCCAGATATTTTAGATTGAAAGGAACTTTTACGGCTGACTCGGGATAAACTCGCAGACGCCCCTTCGGGGCTACAATTTATGTTCGTTCGCTTCGCTCGCTCCATAAATTGTCTGCTCGTTTAACAAAAAATCCCCGTAGTTTCCAGGGGATTCCTTGTAGGTGATAGGCCTGTTTAGCTTTCGCTATCTGCCTAACCTCCTCTTACACTGTAAGTATGCCATATTTTCCGGAGAAAATCAAGCCCCCCCATGGAAACAGTTTCCAACTCAAAGCGGAAACTGTTTCCGGCTCAATCGGGACACTGTCCCCAATGTGTCTAATGGCGATTGACTTTCAGGCCTAAGATAGTAGAATATTAAAGAGATGAAAACAAGATACCTTTTACTTATAGCGCTATTCTTATTCTTGCTTTATACCACCGTCTTTGCCCAGGCTACCATAAAAGCGGAAGTGGATAAGACTGATCTATCTACTGACCAAACGCTTACCTACAAGTTAATCATCAGTTCCTCGGGGCAAGAGCAGGTCATCCCTAAAGCGCCGGACTTCAAAGGATTCCAGGTCGTATCTTCAGCGCGCTCCTCGCAGGTTTCTTTTGAGAAGAACCAGATTAAAAAATCCGCTACCTACCTATTTGTTTTATCTCCGGAAAAAGCAGGGGATTATCAGATCGGGCCGGCTACCGTAAAGATAGGAAAAGATAACTATACTACTCAAACTATCGATATAAAAGTCAAAGAAGGGACACGGCCCCCCGTGCAGGAACCAGAACCGAAGACAGATCTCCCCCAGTATACTCTTTAACCTCTATGAAAGAATCCCTGGATGCCCCTATCCGGTATTTAAAAGGTATTGGCCCGAAGAGGGCGCAGTCATTTAACGCCATCGGTATAAATACCGTAGAGGACCTGCTTTATTATTTTCCCCGTCGCTACCAGGATCGCAGCCATTTAACTACTATCGCCGCCCTGAAAGAAGGGGAAATCCAGACGATAAAGGCGCAGGTTTTGGCCAGGGGCCAGAAGCGTTCTTTTTATCGCCGGGGCATGAGTATCATTGAGGCCCAGGTGGGGGATAATACCGGTAGGATATCCTGCGTTTGGTTTAATCAGCCGTATCTAGCGGATTATTTTAAGCCAGGCACGGGTCTGATATTATACGGTAAAGTTGAGCGTTACGGCGCAGAGCTGCAAATGGGTAACCCGGAATTTGAGATCGTCTCAGAAGGAGAGGATGATATGGGCTCAGGGAGGATAGTCCCGGTTTATTCCCTGCCCTCAGGCATGGCCCAGCGTGGTTTCCGTAATCTATTAAAGAAGGCCCTGGATGAATATGTGCCGCGACTAAGCGATTGCCTGCCTTACGATATCAGGTCGCAGAACAACCTTTTGAACCTGGCCCAGAGCCTGATCAATATACACTTTCCGCAGAGTCTGGATCTGCAGGCGCGGGCCTACCAGCGCCTGGCCTTTGAAGAATTTTTTCTCTTCCAGGTCCCGGTGGCCTTGCGTAAATTAAAGAATAAAGAGAGAAGAGGTATCTCCCATAATATAGATAGCGAATTAGTGAGTAGTTTTATCGCGGGCCTGCCTTTTAAGCTTACCTCGGACCAAGAGAGCGTTCTGGGGGAGATCAAATCAGATATGGCTAGTCCTCAGGTAATGCAGAGATTATTACAGGGGGATGTGGGTTCAGGCAAGACCGTGGTGGCTACCATTGCCGCTATCATTGCCATAGGCGGCGGATATCAGGTTGCTTTTATGGTCCCTACCGAAGTCCTGGCGAAGCAGCATTATGAGAAAATAAGCTACCAAGCCACCCTGCCTGACCGGCAGGCAGGTAAGTCGCCAAATCAGCAGTTAAGGATTGCCTTGCTTACCGGCAGCCTGACAAAGAAAGAGAGAGAGAAGATCTACCGCCAGATCGAAGAAGGTGCCATAGATTTGGTCATCGGCACACATGCATTATTAGAGGCAGGGGTGAAGTTTAAAAACTTAGGGTTGGTAGTGATTGATGAACAGCATAAATTCGGGGTAGGGCAGCGGGCTCTATTGACCCGGAAGGGCCTGTATCCGGATATACTGATCATGACTGCTACGCCTATTCCCCGCACCCTGGCTATTACCATTTACGGGGACCTGGATATCTCCGTTATCCGCCAATTGCCTCCGGGAAGACAACCGGTTAATACTATGTTATTCTCCCACAAAGATAAGGCAAAGGCGTATGAAGTCGCCAAGGGCCAGTTGAGACAAGGCAGGCAGGTGTATGTAGTTTATCCGGTTATCGAAGAGTCTTATGCCCTGGATATTGCCGGGGCAAAAAAAATGTATGGGCAGCTCAAGGATGGTGAATTTAAGGAATTCAACCTGGGCCTGATCCACGGCAGGCTTAAACAGCAGGAGCAGGACGAGGTGATGCTTAAATTTAAAGAAGGCAAGATCGATCTCCTTGTTTCTACCACCGTCCTGGAGGTGGGTATAGATATCGCTAATGCCACTTGTATGATCATTGAGAGCGCCGAGCGTTTCGGCTTGAGCCAGTTGCATCAATTGCGGGGGCGCGTAGGCAGAGGCAGAGAGGAGTCTTTCTGTATATTGGTTTCTGACGCCGAAAGCTCAAAGGCTGGAGGTCGCCTGGAGGCGATGGTAAAATACCACGATGGTTTTCGTATAGCCGAGGAGGACTTGAAGATCAGGGGGCCGGGAGAATTTTTCGGCAGGCGCCAGCACGGTTTGACTGAACTTAGGATCGGCAACCCCTTGACCCAGATGCAGCTTTTGAAGAAGGCAAGAGAGGATGCTATCCGGCTTATTGCTTCTGACCGGGGCCTGGGGGCGCGGCAGAACCTTCTATTAAAGAAGAAACTGCTGCAGAAGTTTCCGGAATATGAGAAGCTGATGGTAGTGGGGTAGATATGCGTATAATGACTGGAAAATATAAAGGCAAAGCTATTCATATGCCCAAAGGTATCCGGCCGACCCAGAATAAAGTCAGGAAGGCCATATTTGATATCTTGGGAGATATTACTGGGCTTTCTTTCCTGGAGATATTTGCCGGCTCAGGGGCAGTGGGTTTTGAGGCTGTATCCAGGGGGGTGGCGGAGTTAGTTTTGATAGAATATAACCGGGATTGCCAGCTGGCTATCCGCAGGAATATTGAATCCCTGGCAATAAAGTCGTGCAGCCTGTATCCTCATGAGGCGGATCAGGCAGTCAGGTTTTTACATAAAGAGGGCAGGAGGTTTGACATTATCTTTCTTGACCCTCCGTATTACCAGGGGCTGTCAAAAAAAGCCTTGCAAACCCTGGAGGCTTATGATATATTAGCGCCCGATGGTTTTATAGTAGTGCAGCATTTTACAAAAGATAAGCTGCCGCGGGAGAATGGGCAGCTTGTTTTGGTAAAGGAATCCGAATACGGGGATACCGTATTATCGTTCTATAAGAAACAAGCCAGTGTGTAAGTGCGTAAGGAGAAAAGATGTGTCAAGCAGCCATATATCCGGGGACATTTGATCCGGTTACTTACGGCCATATAGACCTGATCAAAAGGGCACAGGAGATATTCTCCGAGGTAACCGTGGCCGTAGCGCATAATCCATATAAAAAACCGCTTTTTAACGTTAAAGAGAGGATGGCTATGCTGGAGAAAGCCACCGCCCAGTTGCAGGGCGTAAAAGTCTGTGATTTCGACGGGTTGGTGGTGGATTTCGCGCGTAAGAATAAGGCAAAGGTATTGATCAGGGGCCTGCGGATGATCTCTGATTTTGAATATGAGTTTCAGATGGCCTTGACCAACAGAAAACTCGCCCCGGACATTGAAACTATATTCCTTATGCCTCAGGAATCCTACAGTTATCTTTCCGCCACGCTCCTGAAGGAGGCGGCTTCCCTGGGGGCAGACTTATCTAGTTTTGTTCCCGGTTTTGTAGAGAAGGCCTTAAAGGCTAAACTGCTCAACCGTTAAGGTGAAGATAAACACTAACCAGATACCCAGCGCGGGCCTGATCTTAGAAGAGGAATTCGCCCCGCAAGAGCTGGAATTAGAAACTGAGATAATTAAATTTCGCACTCCTCTGCGGGTAAAGGCGCGGGTTACAAGGATCAGTAACGCGGTAAACGTGCGCCTGAATTTAGGGGCTTCTCTGCGTATCAATTGCAGTCGATGCCTGGAGGAGTTTGATATTGATCTTAATAGGGACCTGGAGTTGAACTATGCGGTGGATAACTTAGCACCGATTATTGAACTGGACCAGGATATCCGGGAAGAATTATTCCTGGATTATCCTCTTTGGCCTTTGTGCAGAGCGGATTGTAAAGGGCTCTGCGCCAAGTGCGGAAATAATCTGAACGCAGGAGAATGTAAGTGTGCAAGTGTGTAAGTTTGTAAGTTTGTAAGTTTGTAAGTATTAAGTTGACTTAAAAACTTTACACTTAAACACTTTACACTCCGAGTGACTGAAAGGAGCGAGGAAAGTGGCTCTACCAAAAAGAAAGCATTCTAAGACGCGGGGAAGGAAACGTCGGACACACTGGAAGATAGCGAAAAAAAGTCTGGCAGCCTGTCCGCAGTGTAAGCAGCCGAAATTACCGAATCGTGTTTGCGGGATTTGCGGTTATTACAAAGGCAAGCAGGTCATTGAAATTAAAGTAAAAGAGAAAAAAAAGAAACAATAATAAAATAAAAAATGAAAATAGTCGTTGATGCTATGGGGGGAGATCATGCCCCCGAAGTAGTAATAAAAGGGACCATCGCCGCGGTTAAGGAATATGATGTCCAGGTGATCCTGGTGGGAGATGAAGCCAGGATAAAGCCTTTACTGGCAAAAGAGCGTTATCCAGAGCAAAGCATCCTGGTGCATCACGCCCCGGAAGTAATAGAGATGTCGGAAAGCGCGGCTACCAGCGTCAGGCGCAAGAGGAATTCGTCTATTGTCCTGGGCGTGAATTTAGTCAAGGAAGGAAAGGCCGATGCCTTTTTCAGCGCCGGCAATACCGGCGCGGTAGTATGCGCCGCGACCTTAGGATTGGGGCTATTACCGGGTATTGAAAGGCCGGGGATCGCCATTGTTACGCCGACGTTGAAAGGCATATCCCTGATCATTGATGTCGGCGCTAATATTGACCCTAAGCCTACCCAGTTATTGCAATACGGCATCATGGGGGACGCGTATTCTCGATATATATTAAACATGGCTGACCCTAAGGTCGGGCTTCTGAATATCGGAGAAGAAGAGGCCAAGGGGACAGAATTTATTAAACAGACCCATGAGCTGCTCCAGAAGAGCAGCCTTAATTTTATCGGTAACGTGGAGGGCAAGGATCTATTCAGCGGTAGATGCGATATTATTATCTGCGATGGTTTCGTGGGTAATGTGGCGCTGAAGGTCTCTGAGAGCGCGGCTGAGGCGATGCAGATTTTTCTAAAAAGGCATATCCTGGGCAGCGTAATGGGAAAGATCGGGTTGCTCTTTCTTCTGCCGGGATTAAGACGTTTTAAAAAAGATATAGATTATGCTGAATACGGCGGAGCGCCTCTCTTGGGCGTAGATGGCGCCGTTATCATCGGCCATGGCCGTTCCAGCGCCAAGGCGATAAAGAACGCTATCCGGGTAGCCAAGGAAGAAGTGGAACGTAAGTTTAACGAGAAAATTCAGGAAGCCATAAAAAAAGTAGAAAAAGCAGAAGAGCAAAAACAGTAAGAAAGCATAGGCATAGAATGAAGAAGGTCGGGATAATCGGGGTCGGGGAGTATTTGCCGGAGAAGGTCCTCACCAACGCGGACCTGGAGAAGATGGTGGATACCTCTGATGAGTGGATCACGACGCGCACCGGGATAAAAAAGAGGCACCTGGCCGCGAAGGGCCAGGCGACATCTGATCTGGCCATCAGGGCCGCCAAGGCGGCTCTGGAGGATGCCGGATTAAAGCCCGAAGATATAGATTTAATTATTGTAGCGACCATCACCGCGGATATGCCTTTTCCTTCGGTGGCTTCAATAGTTCAAAACGCGCTTTCTGCCAGGAATGCGGCCGCTTTTGATGTTTCCGCGGCTTGTGCGGGTTTTGTCTATGCCCTTTCAATTGCCCGGCAATTTATCTCCCAGGGAACGTATAAACATGCGTTAGTTATCGGGGCGGAAAAACTATCCTCGGTTACAGACTGGAAGGACAGGAATACTTGCGTTCTGTTCGGTGACGGCGCGGGCGCTTGCGTCCTCGGAGAAACCAAATCCGGCGGCATAATCTCTACCTATCTTGGATGCGATGGATCAAATCTCGGATTGTTGAATATTCCCGCGGGAGGTTCAAGGCTGCCTGCTTCGCATGAAACCGTAGATAATCGTATGCATTATATAAAGATGCAGGGTAATGAATTGTTCAAGATCGCGGTTAAGACCATGACGGAGGCGGCGCAGATAGTCCTGAAACAGGCAGGCCTCTCTTTTAAGGATGTGGATATGGTAGTCCCTCATCAGGCAAACTCACGGATTATTATGGCGGTTGCCAAGAAACTCGGTTTAACCGAGGATAAGATTTATCTCAATATAGACCGTTGTGGAAATATGTCCAGCGCTTCTACGGTTACTGCTTTGGTCGAGGCAGTAAAAGAGGGGAAAATAAAAAAAGGCGATAGGGTCCTCTTGGATTGTTTTGGCGCGGGCCTGGTCTGGGGCGCTTGCGTCATTGAATGGTAGAATGGAAAAAGTCGCTTATCTATTTGCCGGGCAGGGAAGCCAATACGTGGGTATGGGGAAGGACCTGTATGAGGCTTTTCCTGAAAGCAGGGCTGTATTTGAGAAGGCGGATAAAGCGCTAGGGTTTTCAATCTCCCGGGTTTGTTTTGAAGGTAAGCCTGAAATTCTCAAGCAGACCATCTTTTCGCAACCCGCGATCTTGACTGTAAGTATCGCTGCCCTGGAGGCATTTAAGGCTAGGATTAACTTGAAGCCCCTCTTTATGGCCGGATTGAGTTTAGGCGAATATTCAGCTTTGATCGCCGCCGGTGTCTTTACCTTTGAAGACGGTTTAAGATTGGTAAGGAAGAGGGCCGAGATAATGGAAGAGGCAACACACAGGTATCCCGGGAAGATGGCGGCAGTCTTAGAGTTGCCTACTGATAAGATCAACGATATCTGCCTGAAGACTGGGGCGGAAATCGCCAATATCAATGCCCCGGGCCAGATTGTTATTTCGGGCAGCACCATAGCATTGGATACAGCAAGTAAAATGGCAAGCGAGGCAGGAGCCAAAAGAGTTATTCCTTTAGAAGTCAGCGGTGGTTTTCACTCTTCGCTGATGTTTGAGGCTTCGGGGGAATTAAAGAAGAGATTGCATGATACTTTGATCTCGGCGCCGATTGTCCCCGTAGTTAGTAATTATACCGCTTCCGCGCAGTATAAGACTGTGCAGATAGAAGAGAATCTGGTTTTTCAGATGCATAAACCGGTGAGATGGGAAGAATCCATGAAATTTATCCTATCTCAGGGGGTAAAGGATTTCATAGAATTTGGCCCGGGTAAAGTTTTAAAAGGGCTGATGCGGCGTATTGACCCCGGCGCCCAGGTTATAAATATGGAAAAGAAAGAAGATATCCTGAATTACACGGAGGGAAGATGAGGCTTAAAGATAAGGTAGCTTTAGTGACTGGCGGAGCAAGGGGTATCGGGCGCGCCATTGCCTTGGCTTTAGCTCAAGAGGGGGCCAATATAGTAGTAGCCGATGTAAATATAGAGGCGGCAAAGACTACCGCCTCAGATATAGAAAAGATGGGCAGGCAGGCTTTGGCCTTGGAGATGGATGTGACTGATTACGCCAAAACAGAGGAGGCGGTAAACAAAATTCTTGACAAATTCACAAAGGTTGATATATTAATTAACAATGCCGGAATCACCAAGGATAACCTTTTATTAAGGATGAGCGCGGCAGAGTGGGACGCGGTTCTGAATGTCAACTTAAAAGGCACGTTTAACTGCATAAAAGCCGTATCCCGTCCGATGATTAAGCAGCGCAGCGGTAAAATTGTGAGTATCGCTTCCATCATCGGTATAATTGGAAACCCCGGGCAGGCGAATTATTCCGCCTCTAAAGCCGGGATTATCGCTCTGACAAAAACTGCGGCCAAGGAATTAGCGGCGCGCAATATTAACGTGAATGCCATTGCTCCGGGGTTCATCCAGAC
Organism: Candidatus Omnitrophota bacterium; assembly: GCA_028710405.1. Taxonomy (GTDB): domain Bacteria; phylum Omnitrophota; class Gorgyraeia; order Gygaellales; family Profunditerraquicolaceae; genus JAQTUD01. The sequence goes on along the minus strand of JAQTUD010000013.1, from coordinate 9,471 downwards.
GGAGATGACGGCGAAATTGCCCGACCAGATCAAGGAAAAGATGAAAGAGGCGATTCCGCTGGCTAAGTTCGGAGTGCCCGAAGACGTGGCAGCAGCGTGTGTATTTTTGGCATCGGAAGACGCCGGTTATATTACCGGTCAGACAATCGTGATCGACGGCGGCATGGTGATGGCATAGTAATAAAATCCCTCGCATATATATGTAAACTCGTAATGCTCGGGATTAATTTGCTAACCCGAGATATGCGGGCAAATTAAGGAGGAAAAGAATGGCAGTGCAAGATAAGGTGAAGTCTATAATCGCGGAGCAGCTGGGGGTAAAGCCGGAAGAGGTAACGCCAGAGGCATCATTTGTGGATGACCTGGGCGCGGATTCCCTGGATACCGTAGAGTTAGTAATGGCTTTAGAGGAAGAGTTCGGTGTTGAGATACCTGATGAGGACGCCGAGAAGATCGCTACTGTAGGGGATGCGATTAAGTATATCGAAGAAAAATCAACCAGCAAGTAGAGATTAACATAAATCCTGTCTTTTTTAGCAGGCGAAACTTATTTACCCCGCTTTTTCTTGGCGGGGTAAATTTTAAACGAGGGCGCAATTTACGGAACGAAGTGAACGTAAATTGCATGCCCGAGTTTATCCTTGACATCTGCAATGTTAACTATCTGATGTCAAGGATTCAATTCGCGCAATAACTTACTCACACTTACGTGTTCGTAAGTTATGCGCTCATTTAATATGCAAAAACAAAGAGTTGTGGTTACAGGTTTAGGAGTAATCACCCCGCTAGGCAATGATGTGCCGAGCTTCTGGAAGGCGATAAAGGAAGGTAAAAGCGGCGTAGGGCCGCTTACCTCTTTTGACCCTACCGGTTTTGATTCGCGCATTGCCGGAGAAGTGAAGGGGTTTGATCCGTCCTTGATAGGTTTTACCCATAGGGAAATTAAAAGGATGGATAAATTTGTCCTTTACGCGGTAGCCTCCGCGAAGCAGGCGATTGCTCAGGCGGGCCTGGATCTGGATAAGGAAGACAGGACGCGCATAGGAGTAGTGATCGGTTCAGGCATCGGCAGCCTTTTTACTATCGAAGAGCAACATAGCATTTATCTGAATAAGGGCCCTTCCCGGCTATCGCCTTTTCTTATACCTATGCTGATAGTTAATGAGGCCGCAGGACAGGTGGCTATCGTTTTAGGGCTGCAGGGGCCGAATTCATGCGTGGCTACTGCTTGTGCTTCCGGTTCACACTCTATCGGCGACGCCTTCAGGATTATTGAGCGCGGCGAAGCGGATGTGATGGTCACCGGCGGGACGGAGAGTTGTATTGTGCCCACCGGAGTCGGGGGGTTCTGCGCCCTAAAAGCGCTCTCTACAAGGAATGACCAGCCACAGAAGGCCAGCCGTCCTTTTGACCGGGAACGCGATGGCTTTATAATGGCTGAGGGCTGTGGAATAGTCGTATTAGAGGCTTTAGAGCATGCCCGTAAAAGGAACGCTCATATAATCGCCGAGATGGTCGGATATGGCATGTCTTGCGACGCCTATCATATGACTGCCCCTGATCCGGACGGCAACGGCGCGGCCAGGGCGATGACGCAGGCGCTGGCGGATGCTGGATTGAATCCTCAAGACGTAACTTATGTCAATGCCCACGGGACATCTACCAAGCTTAATGATAAGGTGGAGACTCTTTCTATAAAAAAGGCCTTGGGAAACTATGCCAAGAAAGTAATGGTCTCTTCGACCAAGTCTATGACCGGCCATCTATTAGGGGCTGCCGGAGGAGTGGAGTTTGTAGTCTGTTGTCTATCCCTGCAGGATGATGTTATCCCGCCCACGATAAATTACGAATATCCCGATCCCGACTGCGACCTGGATTATGTGCCTAACATTGCCCGGCGTGCCAAAGTAGAAGTATGTATGTCCAATTCTTTAGGATTTGGCGGACACAACGCCACTCTCGTCGTAAAAAAATTTAAATAAGATGGGTTATACAATCGCGGAAAAAATATTATTGGCTCATTCCGGTAAAAAAGATATCACCCCCGGTGAGTTTATCGAGGCGGAAGTAGATCTGGCCCTGGGCAATGATATTACCGCTCCGCTGGCTATTGGAGAATTTAAGAAAGCCGGATTCAAGAAGGTCTTTGATAGGAATAAGATCGTCTTGGTGCCGGATCATTTTGCCCCGGCAAAGGACTTAAGAAGCGCCAATCAGTGCAAGATCCTGGCGGATTTTGCCAGGGAGCAGCAGATCAAGAATTATTTTGAGATAGGCTGTATGGGCATTGAGCACGCGCTATTGCCTGAATCAGGCCTGGTTTCCTGCGGTGACCTGGTTATCGGGGCGGATTCGCATACCTGTACCTATGGGGCTTTAGGATGTTATTCCACGGGAGTCGGCTCCACGGACCTGGCCCGCGCTTTTATTGACGGTAAAGTCTGGTTAAAAGTACCGGCTTCCCTGAAGTTTGTTTACACGGGTAAGCTCCAAAAATGGGTAGGCGGCAAGGACCTGATCTTATTTACTATCGGTAAGATCGGAGTAGATGGGGCATCATATAAAGTAATGGAGTTGGGCGGTCCGGTGATAAGGAACCTTCTCATAGACGGGCGTTTTTCTATGTGTAATATGGCCATTGAGGCGGGAGCCCGCGCGGGCATCATTGAGCCGGACGCTATCACTTACAGTTATATTAAAGAGGTCACAAGGTCACAAGGTCACAAGGTCACCAGTAAAAAAATCGATAGGTGTAAAAAACTAGGGTCAGATAAAGATGCGGTTTATGAAAAAATATACGAATGGGATATTTCAGATTTGGAGCCGCAGGTAGCTTGTCCGCACCTGCCCAGTAATGTCAAAAATGCGAGCGCCTTAGGTAATATAAAATTGGACCAGGTAGTTATCGGATCTTGCACAAACGGAAGAGAGAGCGACCTTGAAGAGGCCGCAAAGATCCTGAAGGGGAAAAAGATCAAGGCCGGCCTGAAACTGATCGTTATCCCGGCCACGCAGAAGATCTATTTAGAGGCGGTAAAAAAGGGTTGGGCGGAGATATTCGTGAAAGCCGGAGGGGTTTTCCAGACCCCCAGCTGCGGGCCGTGCCTGGGAGGCCATATGGGGATATTGACTGAAGGAGAGACTTGCCTGGCTACTACTAACAGGAATTTTATCGGCAGGATGGGGAGTCCTAAGTCTTTTGTGTATTTATCAGGCCCGGCAGTAGCCGCGGCCTCAGCGATAACAGGAAAGATCACACATCCGGGGTCGCTATAATATGATTATAAAAGGTAAAGCGCACAAATTAGGCGATGACATAAACACCGACGACATTATTGCCGCCAAATACCTGGTTTCAACTGATGCCCGGGAACTTGGCAGGCATTGCCTGGAGAGTATAAAGCCTGATTTTTCTGGTCAGGTCCAGGCTGGCGATATCATCGTCGCCGGTAAAAACTTCGGATGCGGTTCATCGCGGGAGCACGCGCCTTTAGCGATCAAGGGTTGCGGCATAAGCGCGGTGATTGCCGCCAGTTTTGCCGCGATATTCTTCCGTAACGCCATAAATATCGGCTTACCATTCCTGGAATTAAACTCAGGAGACGAAATAAATGACGGCGATCTGCTTGAAATAGACTTATCCGGTGGTATAATAAAAAATCTAAGCCAGGGTAAGACCTATAAAACACAAGCCTTCCCGGGTTTTCTGCAGGATATAGTGGAGAAGGGCGGTCTGATGAACTGGATCAGGTTTAAGAAAGGCTAACACCCGGCGCTTATGAGGAATTGCGCTGGTGTGCCCCTGTGGGCGAGGAGGGAAAAAGATGAAGATAGAGAAAGATAAGCGCAGTGTTTTTATTGTTTGTTCGCAAGACACGGTGATTACCGGGCGGGTACACCTTAATCCTGGCGAAAGGACTATAGATTTTCTGAATAATACCAGAGATAGCTTTATCGCGGTGACAGAGGCCAAGGTCCATAATGCCGGCCGCTTTAAATTAAGTTCCAATGTGCTCAAGAGGGGCAGGACATTGCTTTTGTCAAAGAACGCCATAAAATGGATAGAAGAATCCTAAGAGGAGATTATGTATAGGATCGCAGTCATACCCGGTGACGGCACCGGACCGGAAGTAGTCAGGGAAGGGCTTAAAGTTTTAGAATCAGCCTCCAGGAAATTCAATTTTAAATACGAAGCCAAGGTTTTTGACTTTGGCGGAGAAAGGTATCTTAAGACCGGCAAGACCCTGGAAGATAAAGATATTGAGGAATTAAAGAGCTATTCGGCGATTTTCTTAGGCGCCATCGGGCATCCGCAGGTCAAGCCTGGCATCTTGGAGACGGGTGTGCTTTTGAAATTGAGGTTTTCCCTGGATCAATATATCAATTTACGCCCGGTAAAACTCTATAATTCCGCGTTCTGTCCCCTAAAAGATAAAAAGCCTGAGGATATTGATTTCGTGGTCGTGCGTGAAAATTCCGAGGGGCTCTATAAAGGGATGGGGGAATTCCAAAATAAAGGCACTAAAGACGAAGTAGCGACCCAGATCTCTTATAATACAAGGAAAGGCGTGGAGCGCTGTATCCGCTATGCCTTTGAATATACAAGGTCGCGCAATAAAAAGAAAAAACTTACTCTCTGTGGAAAAACTAATGTCCTCACCTTTGCCTGGGACCTATGGGAGCGCGTATTTAATGAGGTAGCCAAAGAATATACGGATATTCAGACTGATTATGCCCACGTGGATGCCACGACCATGTGGTTTGTGAAGAATCCGGAGTGGTTTGACGTTATCGTCACTGATAATATGTTCGGTGACATTATTACCGACCTGGGGGCGATGATACAGGGCGGGATGGGTATTGCCGCCGGAGGCAATATCAACCCCGGTGGGGTATCAATGTTTGAGCCTATTGGCGGGAGCGCGCCTAAGTATACCGGTAAGGACGTGATTAATCCTCTGGCTGCCATTTGTGCCGTCGGGATGATGCTGGAGAATCTAGGCCAGACGCAGGCCGGTAAGGCGGTGGAAGACGCGGTAATAAAGGTGGCGACTAAGAAATTAAATTCGTTGGCGGCGGGCAAGATGGGGTATTCTACGAAACAGGTCGGTGACCTGGTGGAGGAATATCTATGAAGAAGTTGATCATGCTGGTTTTGGTGTCTTTTTTCTGTCAATGCGCGCCTGCGTTTAGTTTTGATTCGGACCCAACCGAACCGTCCAGCGGCGATGGATTAGAATTGACTATAAGGGTTAGCAGAAAGGCATACCTGGCAGGTGAGCCTATTCCCCTTGAATATACTTTAAGAAACGTAAGCCAGCAGCAGCTGATGTTTTATCTGCGGGATCGGAGGGCTTTACTATATAATTCAATAGATTTGATTAGTATCGCGGATAGCCAAAAGCGCCCTCTAAAGAAAGTTATACTTTTTGAGCAGCCGGATTGTTACCTAAGAGATGATTTTGTTATCCTGGGGCCGCAAGATGAATGGTCAGAGAATGTGGATTTGATGGATTTATATCATCCCATAAGATATCCCGGAGAGTATGAAATAAGCGCTACCTACGCCAATAACCTTGACTATTATAATTGTCAAGATACACCTGTCGGCATTAAGCAGATTGGGGATACGCATATTGATACCTGGAGAGGTAAGATTGCCTCCAACTCTATTATTATAGAGATAAAAGAAGCGGAGAAGGAATTCCTCGTTCCTGAGGGCAAAGTCGTTTTGGGGATGGATATTGAAGAAGTAAAAAAGATGCTCAGGATAGGTAATTATACGCAGATCTCTAGGGGAATACCGGAGGGTACTGAGGAGGTAGAATTAAGCGGTTATTATTCTGCCTTGGATGGCAACATCACCACGCTTAAACGCAGGCTCTATGATTTTAAGGGGGGTGCCCAGGGAGAGGACTTTGGGATATTCTTTCGTAACGGCAGGGTATTGACTTGGGAGAGGTATTAACCAGGGGGATTTTTTTACGCAGGGGTAATAAATGAAAAAATATAATGTGGCAGTGATCGGTGTGGGCGCGGTAGGGATAGAGATGTTACGGGTTTTGCGGCAGCGTGATTTTCCCGTCGGAGAATTACGCGTTTTCGCGCGCTCTGCCAGAGAGATTGAAGTAGATAGCCAAAAATACGCCGTTGAGGCAATATCCCCGGAAGGGTTTAGCGGTATAGATATCGCTTTATTCGCCGGGACCGAAGGCGAAAAAGGCGCGGCGGTAACTTATGCCCAGGAGGCGGTTGAAAGAGGTGCTGTAGTCATTGATAACGGCGCGGATTTCCGCATGGACCCGAAGGTCCCGCTGGTTGTTCCGGAGGTAAATGCCAAAGATGTCAAAAAGCACAAGGGCATTATCGCTAACCCTAACTGCTCTACTATTCAGATGGTCGTGGCCTTGCAGCCGATTTATAAGAAGGCCGGGATTAAGAGGGTTATTGTGACGACCCTGCAGGCATCTTCAGGAGCTGGCAAGAGCGCGGTAGAGCAATTAAAAGAAGAAAATATCTCCATAGCTGGCCAGGGTTATCAGGGGCTAGAGGCACGCGGGGTAAATAGATCCATGCCTCAGCAGTTGGCTTACAATGTCTTTCCGCATATCGGAAGCTTTGCCCAGGACGACTATACCAACGAAGAATGGAAATTGGTGCATGAGACCCATAAGATCATGCACGATGATAAGATCAAGGTATCCGCTACCACCGTCAGGGTACCGGTGAGGACCGGGCACTCTGAGTCCGTCTATATAGAAACAGAAGAGTTGCTTACGCCGGCAAAGGCCAAGGATATTTTGGCTAAGGCGCCGGGTATTATCGTAATTGATGAGCCTAAGAATAACCTCTATCCTATGCCTAAGGACGTGGAGGGTAAGGATGAAGTGTTTGTGGGGAGAATCCGCAGGGATCCTTTTGTTAAGAACGGCCTGTGGCTTTGGGTGGTCGCGGATAATCTGCGCAAAGGGGCCGCGACTAACGCCGTTCAGATCGCCGAAGAATTAATCAAGTGAGCTATCAGAATGACCCGACCCAATAAACGCAGAGGTTCGGGGCCCCGACACCGAGCGGAAGCGAGGTGGGAGGGACGTAATATCAGGCTGCAAATAGAATACGATGGCAGTAATTACTGCGGTTGGCAGTCTCAAAAGATCCGCCGGTCAAAAACAATTCAAGAGACGATAGAGAAGGTCCTACGGAGGGTTCTCCAGGAAAAAATACGTTTAGTGGCTTCAGGGAGGACTGATGCCGGCGTCCACGCCCGGGCCCAGGTAGCAAATTTTAAGACCTGCTCAAAGATATCTCCGGAGAAATTACAGAACGCCCTAAACGGGCTCCTACCCGAGGATATCTCTGTTTCAAAAATAGAGGAAGTGCCTGTTAGTTTTCATAGCTGCCTTGGTGCCAAATCCAAGACCTATCGTTATACTATACTGAACCGCAGGTTTCCTTCCGCGCTCTTGGCGGGCAGAGTTTATTTTTATCCGTATCCTCTGGATCTGGGTTTGATGCGCAGCCAGGCCAAGAGTTTGTTAGGCAGGCATGATTTCAGCGCTTTTTGTGCCAGTAACTCAGGAGCCAAAAGCAAGATCCGCACGATAAGAAAGATATCCGTAAAGAGAAAAAAGGACGGACTGTTAGAGATAGAAATCGAGGCTGACGGGTTTCTGTATAATATGGTGAGAAACATAGTAGGCACGCTTATCCAGATAGGGCGGGGTAAGCAAGGCGCGAGGAATTTAAAGAGGGTCTTGGATTCCAAAAACAGGGGCCTGGCCGGGCCTTGCGTGCCCGCAGGCGGCCTATCCCTTATTAAAGTCCAATATTAAAAGATGGATAAAAAGATAATAGAGGCGCCGTTTGATTCTTATTACGGGGTTTTTTTGACTATGGCCTGCAGTTTCTCCTGCGAGTATTGCGTGCAGAAGATATCCCTGCCGCAGCAGCCGGTGGCAAGCTATCCTATAATTCCCGGGGAAGACTGGGTAGAGGCGCTCAACAGCATATCCGGCAGGGCCAGGCGAAAGTTCCTCAGGCCGACAAAGAAGAAAAAGTTATCTATTACCGGAGGAGAACCTACGCTGCATCCGGATTTTGTCTATATCCTTAACCATCTGGATAAAGACTGGAGGATCACCGTGACCTCTAATTTTATTTCTCCTTTTTTCCAGAAGGATGCCCCGGGTCTAAAGCAGATCAAAAGAAAAAGGGGACTGAAGTTCAACGCGTCATTTCATTTCCTGTATACGACACTTGATAAATTTATAGAGAATGTCCAGAAAGTAAAGAAGGCGGGCCTCTTGGTACATACGCTTTTTATCGTCGCCCATCCCGCGTATATGGACAAGATCCAGCAGTGTCGCGATGCCCTGTTAGAGGTACACCCTAACGTAAAATTGCAGCGTTTCTTGGGCTACTCGCAGGGCAGGCTTTATCCTGCGCAGGAGGGCTATGATATTGAATATCAACAGCGGGACGGTATATATAATTACAAGGATTATCAGGCAGGTTTTAACCAGCAGAATAAGCAGGACATTTATTGCCGGATGAATAAGGTCCTTTTTGCCCCTAATGGGGATATCTATAATTGTCATTACAAGCTCTATACCGGCCACAAGGAGAAATTGGGGAACTTATTCAGGAAAGGCCTGCATATCGCCCTACCCGCTGATTACTTTCTCTGCCATGATTACGGGTTCTGCAATCCCTGTGATTCAGAAGGGCATTCTTTTAGGCGGCTCGACGGCTCGGAATTTAATATTTCAGCTTGACACTATTACAGAATATGCTATACTTTAACCTCCATGACTAAGACATATTCAGCAAAAAAAGAGGATATTAAACAACAGTGGTACCTGGTGGACGCCAAAGATAAGATACTTGGACGCCTAGCCGCCAAAGTAGCGGTGGTCTTAAGGGGCAAGCACAAGGCTATCTTTACTCCGCATATAGATACTGGGGATGGCGTTATTGTCATTAATGCCGCCAAGATCAAGGTAACTGGTAGAAAACTCAAAGATAAAGTTTACCGCCGCTACTCCGGATACCCTGGGGGGTTAAGGGAAGTATATCTAGAGGATATGCTCAGGAAGAAGCCGCAGGAAGTAATCATGCTCGCGGTCAGGCGTATGTTACCGGGCGGGCCATTAGGCAGGGATACTTTAAAGAAATTAAAGGTTTATGCTGATGATAAGCATCGGCATAAAGCACAGAATCCGGTAGTGTTGGAGGTATAATTACGATCATGACAGAAGCAATTGTTAAATATATTACAGTAGGCAGAAGGAAAGAGTCAATAGCAAGGGTACGGATGTCTCCGGGCAAAGGTGATATCGTGGTGAATGAAATGCCCTGTGATAAGTATTTTCTTCGGGAGACAGACAGGATTATGGCTAAACAGTCTTTGCAGTTGGCTGATAGCCTTACTAAATATGATATTGTCGCCAATATCAGAGGGGGCGGGCTTAC